>NZ_JAESLN010000048.1:0-58017 GCF_017892645.1 Staphylococcus sp. GDY8P54P
AATTTTTTAATCAAGAAAGAAAACATTAAAAATGGCTACCCTTATATCGTAAATATAAGGTAGCCATAAACATTTTGTTTTTTTCACTGTCTACTTGACAGGGTGCAGTTCATGATGATAGGGATTAGCCATTTATTTTTATATTAGACGATCATTTTATATCATTGTCGAATTTTTGATGTCGTCATTATGTTTCGATGATTTTGATTTTCCATCTATACTCGTTTACTAAACTGTAGTGCGGTATTCTTCTTCTAATTTTCCTAAATGTCTCAATGTAGGTGTAAGTGCAGCGAAAAAGAAACCTTCTTTCAATTTACGAGCTTGTGGCGCACGTGGAGAATATGCTCTAGAACCACCGTTTACCATCGAAGCTTGATTTACTTCTAATAATAGGTAACCAGCTTCTTTTTTAATTTTGATCAGTTCAGCAAAATTATCGTCTAAATCATCGTTTTCAATAATATGATAAAACGCGTTTTTAAGCTGTTTATATTGGTTTTCATACGCATTGATATCGAATTCTAAATATTTATTGATGCCATTTTGTGCGTCAGAAAATTTATGAATTAAATCTAACGAAGCTCTGATTGAACCGAGCGCTATAGGAATTTGTAAAGCTACAAATTGTGGTCGAATGGCAGAAGCAAAACTTTTTGCTTCTTTTGTTATAATTTGTGATTCAGGGATCTCTACGTTTTTCATTTCAATAGCAAATGTAGCCGACCCATTGACACCTAAGAAATTTGATTTTTCATCTAAAGTTATACCTTTTTGATTCGCTTTTACAATAAACATCACTAACTCATCTGTATCATTTGCTTTAGAAATTGCTCCAAAATAATGATCAGACGCAATATTACTTATTGCAGGTAATTTGCCATTAATAATTAATGTGTTGTCATTATAATGATGTGTTAAATTGAATGATTCTAAATCGTTAAAAGATTTCATAGGGTTAGATAAACCTGTTGCTCCTAAAATTTCTCCATTTAACAACTGTTGCTGTAAAGTTTTATTTAAATGTGGTTGATTTGCGTGTTGTAAATAAGTTGAAAATGCTAATTGACACCATAGACAAAAACCTGTAGTTAAGCAGGATTTTGAGACTTCTTCAATGACTTCTAGATTATTTTTTAAGTCATTTTCAGAAAAATAGCCATCTCTAAATAAGCCTTGAATGAATGGTCGTGGGTAATAACTCCCTTCATCAATTTCAATAACATAGGGATCTAATTCTGTTTCAATACGTTTTTGTAAAGTCATATAAATTACTCCTTTATTCTCCAAATCTGATTAAAATTAATTTTTCTAAATAACTAATTATTCTATCTATCAAAAATCCAAAGAGTCCAATAAAGAAGATCGCTGATAATACATCTTCTAAATTTAACATATTACGCGCATCTACGATTAAAAATCCTAGTCCAGATTGGGCTCCAATCATTTCACCTGAAACTAAGAAAATCCAACTTGTTCCCACTGCCATGTGAATACCAGCCATAATATGCTTAAATGAAGCAGGGAATAAGATGTTACGATATAACGTCCAACCACTTAAATTCATATTTGACGCAATTTTTAAGTATTGTGGCTCAACATTCCTAACGCCTTTAATCGTACTAAATACAATCGGGAAAAAAGCAGCGATAAAGATGATAGCCATTGCTGGTAAACTGCCAATACCAAACCATAAAACAACAAATGGCGACCAAGCTATAGGTGAAATAGGTCGTATAAGTTGAAATAACGGTTCTATTGCAGTGTGCAATAAGGTGCTTCGACCTAAAATAAAACCTGTTGGGACACCAATTAAAATTGCGATACTAAATCCAATAAAAAATCGAAATAAACTGATGCCCAAATGGGTAAATATTTCCCCGGTAATAATAAAATGCCAAATACTCTGAGCTACTAGGATAGGACCTGGTAGTAATATCGGTTTATAATCTCCAATCCAAATGACACATTGCCAAATAAATAAGAAAAGTATGAATGTTAGTATAGGTAAAGTTTGCTTTTTAATTAAATTACCTGACATGCTGCTTATGCCTCCTTATACAGTGTTGGATCAACGAATGATTTATAAGATGGTGTTTCGAAAAGTTGATGTTGGTTAATCAACTGTGTAATTTTTTGATAACCATCTTCATTAATTGATAAATTGCCATATGATGTCCATTCTGCAGATTGTTCCAATACTTTTCGATCTTGTTTAAAGTGCTTAGACATAATATCAACACTTTGTGATTTATCATTCATTCGATATCCAGCTTTTTTATAATCAGATATAAAACTTTGAGCAACATGTTTTTGATCTTTTATTAAGTCAGTTCTAAGTACTAAAGCACAACAGTATGCATCGGGAATCACTTCATTACCATGTTTTAAAGTTTTTCCTTTGCCTAACTTTTCTCCTAATGCGCCAAAAGGTTCGGCCACAGAATATCCAGAAATTCTATGTTCATTTAGGGCAGCTGGCATTTCTGCTGGAGCCATTTCATGATAACTGAATGTTTGAGCATTCAAATTTAATTGTTTTCTCATTTCTTCCAATAATAAGTAGTGCGTTGAATAACGATGAGGGATGGCAAATCGATATTGATGCTCATTATTAAAATTGTTTACCGTTTCACCTTTTTGTCCCATAATGACGTTACCTTCGTGGTGTCCTAGCGCAACTGCTTTAATATCAGCACCCTTTTGTTTAGATTTCATAGCTAATTCTATTAAGGTTGATGCGCCATCAATTCTCCCACTATTTAATGCATCCATAAGATCTGGCCAATTATTAAACTTAATTAATTTTAATTTATAACCATTATGTTTAGCTTGTGCTTTTACTTTTTGAGTCATCATTAAGTTAGCAGAATGTGTAATTGGTAAATAACCAATTTTTAAAGTCTTTTGTGGTTGATTATGTTGATTATTCTTCTGTATAGATTGATTATTACATGCACTTAGTATAAGGATCATAATTATTGGAAAGATGATTATTTTTTTCAATAGTTACAACTCCTTATATGTAATATTCAGGTTCTGCTTGATGGTGGTTTAATGCGAATTTTTCCATAATATTATTTCTTAAAGTTAATAAATAACTATCATTTCTATTTCTCGGATGTGATTGTTCAATTGAATATTGGCTTATAATATTACAGCCATCGCCGAGTAAGATAATGTGATCAGAAAGGTAAATGGCTTCATCAATGTCATGCGTAACTAATATAATCGTAGCTGTAGATTGTTTTTGGAGTTGTACAAGTTGATCTTGTAATTTATAACGTGTAAAAGCATCCAGTGCGCCTAATGGTTCATCCATCAATATGACTTTGGGTTGATGGACTTGTGCACGGCAAAGTGCTACGCGTTGTTTCATTCCTCCAGATAATTGCTCTGGAAACGTCTTTCCTTTATGATCTAAATCAACATATTTTAAATAATTATTGATTTCACCATCACTCAATTCTCGATTTAATCCTAAACGAATGTTGTCATTAATGTTTTTCCACGGCAGTAAATTATGATGTTGAAAAATCATTAAACAATCAGGTGATGGATTTTGTTTTAATTGATCTTCAATTTTAACAGTACCTGACGAAGGTGTTAAAAATCCGCCTATAATGTTTAACATGGTAGACTTTCCACAACCACTTTTACCTAGAAAAGTAACTATTTTACCTTTTTCAATATTTAAATTAAAATCATCGATAACACGATGGTCTCCAAATTGATGTTGGATGTGATTAATGCGAATCATGGCAACACCTCTATTATTCCTATCTAATTAATATGTTTTTTTGATGAAAAAAAAGCGGCAGAAATCTAAAATGTATCATTTGATTTCATATTGCCGCTCCTTGAATAGTGTTTAGGTTATTTATAAGTTTACCCCAATTTTTAGCTTAAATAAGATTGTTAGCTAGCAATGGTGTGACGAGTATGATACATACTTATAAATAACTTTTGCTAACTAAACCTATGGAATTATAAATATAAAGAGAAAGTTTAGTTATAATTTTTCAATATCATCAATAGGTGTATCTACAGCTTTTCTTGCACGACGAACGGCGTCTTCATCAGGTGCATCATATAAGCAGATACATTTTGACATATCTTCACATACATAAGTACGTTGGAATTGAACTTCAGGGACTTCTTCATAGTGGACAGAATTTTTCTTTTTACGCGCTAAATATTGATCCATTGTGATACCTTCTGGGATGTTCCACGTAACAAGATAATCAACGTGTGCATCACCTTTTTTAACTTCTTCTAAGTCTTTACCTACTAAACGCACTTCTTTAACTAAATTAATGTTGATAGATGCATCTTCAAGAAATTGTTTAGCTTCTGTATCACTGTTCGCTTCTACAATAAAATAGCCATGTGTTAAATCTTCTGTTGCTTGTACTTCAATTAGTGTTGGTACTTCACCAGTAGTGAGTTTTGCTGCTTTATCTTCTAAGTCTTTTTTAGACTTTGCGAAATCAAGATTATTTGCTTCGAGTAAATATAATGTCATTTAATAGAACCTCCAATGTTTATAATAAATGCATAGTACTATAATTCTTATCAAAATACAAGGATATAAAAGGATGTTATTTTAATTTTCTGATAATTGTTAAAAATTATATTCTATGTAAAGTAAAATCTTTCGGGAAACATCTAACGTTAATTTTTAAAAAATTTCAAAACGTATATAAAATGATATAAACATTTATATTTAATTAAACTGTATTAAATATAAGAAAAAACGGGGGGAGAAAATTTTAGGTTTCATAAAACTAAAGAAAACGTCAACTTCTATATTTATCATAGAAATTGACGCTTAAGCTTGAGCAAGCATTGTTTATGTTCTAACTTTTTATCGTTGTGATTTTAGATATTATAGTAAGACTGTTGCTAAAATTGGTGCAACAACGACTACGATTACACCTACGATTACTAGTGAAATAGAGGCCATTGAAGCTTCTGTCTCACCAAATTCTTGTGCAGATGACACTCCTAATGAATGGCCACTTGTACCAAGTGCGAGCCCACGAGCAATAGGGTTTGTAATGTTAAATAATTTAATGAGTTTGGAACCTAAAGCATAAATAATGACACCATTTAAGATTACTGCCAATGATGTTAGTTCTTTAATACCACCAATATCGGCTGATACTGGTAAAGCAATGGCAGTGGTAGCACCTTGTGGTAACATAGATGCAATGATTTCATTTGAAAATTGGAAAGCACTTGCAATGAAATAGATAAATACCAAAGCAGCTGTCGTTCCGAAAGCAATACCACCAAGGATCTGTTTCCAATATTTCTTAAGCACGTCACGTCTTTTATATAACGGAATCGCAAAACAGATAGTTGCAGGTTCTAAAAAGAAATTGATGATGTCGCCACCGATTTTATAATTTGCATAATCTATACCTGTTAACTTTAGAAATGCTATACCGAAGACCATGCTGACAAATAATGGTGTAAATAAAAAGAAGCCATTCGTCTTCTTGAATAATATCGTTGCTACGATAAAAGGTATAATAGATAATAAAATTCCAAAATATGGTGTGTTAATGCCTAAATGTTCAATCATAATTTTTCCTCCGCTAACTGTTTAGGTTTTCTTTTCTTAGGTATAAATGATTTTGTAATTAACATTTGTGAGAAAAATCCTGTGCATAGTAATAATAAGATTGTAGAAATGATAATTAGCAATATAATCAAGATCGGACTTTGGCTTAATACGCCTAAAGAATTAATAACTGAAATACCTGCAGGTACAAATAAGAAACCGATATTATTTGTTAGCGTCGTACCCACTTTTTCAACTTCCCCAAGTTTAACAATCCCTGTACATAAAGCGATAAATAATAAGACTAGACCTATCACTGATGCTGGCATTGGAATAGGCATGAAACTTTCGATAATATTTGATAAAAGCATGATGATTGCCAACACTAGTACTTGATGAAAAAAGTTATACGTTTTTGAATGACTAGGCTGCTTCTCAGCTTGTTTTTTGTTTGTTTCCATAATGTATTTCCTCCCGAATTAATCTTGAGTTAATTATAATATGAAAACGGTTGCTACTAGTCGTTTTAAAGGTGAATTACGAAACGTATATACTGAGTTGCATTAATTACGATGTGACATTCAAAGTAAGCCCATATTCTGCTTGAACGTTTTCATATATGAGCGACTGACTTGGAATTTTAATGCATTTGTCATCGTAAGTTGATAGGTATAGTTAAACCAATGTTCTATTGTTTGTATGTGTACTTTATTAACAAGCGTGGCACGGTGAATTCTCATAAACAAAGGATCCGCAATTTTTTTTTCGTAATGGTTAAGTGGTTCAGTTGTATGATAATTTTCTTGTAAGGTGTTGATCGTAGTAATACCGTTATTAACAGAAATAGCAATAATATCTTCTAAATTAATGATATGAATACGCTCATCTACTTCAATAGGTAAAACCATTTGTGAAGTTGGCGTATTTTCTTTGTGTGCATCATTTTGATGCTGGCTGACATCATTTGCTTGTTTATAAGTATCGTGATCGAGCGCTGTTTCAACTTTATGGATGGCCTGTGCAATACGCTTTTGTTCGAATGGTTTTAAAATATAATCCGTCGCATCTAGCTCAAAAGCTTTAACGGCGAAAGTATCATGTGCCGTAGCAAAAATAATATGTGGTGGGTTTTGCATTTTGTTAATTTTATTTGCTAAATCGAGTCCACTCTCTTCCATTAAATTAATATCTAAAAAAATTACATCATAACGATCATAAAGTAAGAGTTCTAATGTTTCTGAAACATTTTCTGCTTCATTAATTACATCAAACGTACGAATTTCATTTAATAAGTAATGAAGTTCGTTACGCGCTAAAGGTTCATCATCTACAATAATTGCTTTCAATGTTTTTCGTCCTCTCTTATGAAAAATGGAATAGTATAACTTACGTTGGTACCTTCTTTGCTGGAATGAATATGCATTTTAGCTGTAATACCAAATAAGCCTTCCAATCTGTGATTTAAATTCTCTAAGGCGCTACCTGTGCCTAAATCAGAATAAACACGTGTTTTACCTATATTATTAATTTTATCATCAGGGATTCCTGAACCATTATCTTCAACTGATATATATAATCCATCTGCTGTTTTATAAGCGGTTACGATAATACGATTGTTATATTTACGGTTTTTAAAGGCATGTTTGATGGCATTTTCTATAAGTATTTGTATTGCAAATGGTGGTACAAGTGCACCATAACATGAATCTTCAATATTGAATGAAACATCAAAACGATCTGGATAACGTGCTTGTTCCAGTGATAAATAAGCCTCAACTTGTTGCAATTCCTTTTCAAGTGAAATCGTATTGTTACGTGCACCTTGTAAATTTGAGCGGAAAAATTGGCTGAGCTGTAACAGTAACTTTCTTGCTTTTTCACTATCAATTCTGACTAAGGCAGAAATTGTGTTAATGGCATTGAAAAAGAAGTGCGGATTTACTTGTGCTTGTAGTGATTTGATTTCGGCATCTCTAACTAAAGCGCTTTGTGTTTCAGCTTGTCCTAATTCAAGTTGACTAGAAAATATCTCTGCAAGACCAGATGCTAACTGTTTGTCGGAATGAGAAACATCGTGCCTGTTAGTAAAATATAGTTTTAAAGTACCAATAACATCATTCTTGACTCTTAATGGAACGACAATGGCTGCTTCAAGCGGGCATTCAGGATGATTGCAACCAATATCTTCCCTTGAATATGCTTCTTTTAAAGTACCTGCTTGTATTGCCTGTTTTGAAAGATTGGTAATGATTTGTTTTTGGGCAACATGATGATCACTTGCTGCACCTACATGCGTTAATATATCTTTACGATTAGTGATAGCGACTGCCGAAACACGCATAAGATCTAAAATAATGGTAGCTGCTTGTTTGGCAGAATGCTCATTTAATCCTGAGCGGAAAAATGGTAATGTTTCATTTGCTAGTTGTAAAACATCGTGTGTTTGAATAGCACGTGTTTCTTCTTCTTGTTTGATTGTCGATAATATAATTGATAAAAAAATTGCTGTACCGATTGAGTTGATTGAAATCATAGGTAAAGCAATTAATTTAACTAGTGACCAAGCATGCTCCGTATTATCAGAAAAGATTAAGATACAAATCATTTGAATAACTTCTGTAGTACCTCCAATGATAGTACCTTTAACTATGGTAGGATACTGACGTGCACGCATTGCTCTATAACCAAAATAACCGGATACTAGCGCAATAAATATAGATGAAATCAGATAAATATAAGCATCAGCACCACCAATATAAACACGATAAATGCCTGAAATTATTGCGACAAAAATAGCGACGAATGGTCCTCCAATTAACCCTGAAACGCCTATGGTAAGTACGCGCGTATTTGCGAGAGAAGCCTCAGGATCTAAGTGATTATAGACACTGCCATTAACGACTTCATTGCCATTGATTTGTATACCTGTGAAGTTTGAAATCATAGAGAAACACCCGAAAATGATGATGAGCTGCCATTGTGAACTTCGTTTATCTCTTTGATTCATCATTGTTTTAAAGTGATTAATATTCATTAATATATAAGCGATAATAATAATAAGACCTACACGTTCTAGTAATAAAATAAATAAATTTAACATCTCATACACCTTTATAGATAATTTGTCTATCTAGTATAATACATAATTTTGATTATGTATTAATTATTCTTATAGAAAAAATAAAATTTCTAAACGCTATCAATATATTTTGTGGAATAATTAAAAAGTTACTTAATACACTTTGCGTGCTCTTTTTTTAGCAATAAATTGAAGTAAATGTTATTTTTATCTTATTGACTTTTTTAAAAAATGTTTTGAATTTTAAAAAGTCATGTTTACCATGTAATCATTATTATAAGGCAAGAGAAAATGTTTTAGAGCTGGACAAGTTAAATCATTAATAATGATTATGGTTGTTTTACGGGGATTTAGGAGGCAAAATAATATGGAATCAGAACAACCATTTGAAGGAGATAACAGACTTCTTTCAGGTATTTTTTTAAGCGTAATAACATTTTGGTTGTTTGCTCAATCGCTCGTTAATATCGTTCCTGCATTAGAAACATCTTTCACAACTAGTTATGGAACGATTAACGTAGCCGTAAGTTTAACCGCATTATTATGTGGTTTGTTTGTTGTAGGTACAGGAGGACTTGCAGATCGATATGGTAGGGTCAAAATGACTTATATCGGTTTGACTTTAAGCGTTCTTGGATCATTACTTATTATCATTCCAGGATTTGTCCCTTTGTTAGTACTTGGGAGAGCAATACAGGGGCTATCTGCAGCATGTATCATGCCTTCGACATTAGCAATTATAAATGAATACTATATTGGAAGAAGGCGACAACGTGCGTTAAGTTACTGGTCTATCGGTTCATGGGGTGGTACTGGAATTTGTTCGTTTTTTGGTGGCATCATGGCTACCTTTGTAGGATGGCGATCTATATTTATTATTTCGATAATAGTAGCTTTAGTGTCTATGTATTTAATCAAACACACGCCAGAAACGAAAGCCGTTCAAACTGAGGCATCAAAGCGTGCTAAATTTGATTTTGTAGGGCTAATTATATTAATAGTTGCAATGCTGAGTGTCAATTTAATCATTACACAATCTTCAAATTATGGTTTCTTTTCACCGCTTATTTTGATGTTAATTGTGATATTCATCATTTCAATTATTGTATTTATATTATTTGAAAACAAAGTTAAAAACCCATTGATAGATTTTAAACTTTTTAAACATAAAGCATACAGTGGTGCTACAGTGTCAAACTTTTTACTAAATGCTGTAGCAGGGACGCTTATTGTTGCGAATACTTATTTTCAATCGGGATTACATTTCACCTCATTCCAATCTGGTATGATGACTATTACTTACTTAGTAGCTGTTTTAATCATGATTAGAGTCGGAGAAAAAATCCTACAGGAAATCGGTCCTAAAAAACCAATGCTTATAGGTGCAGGGCTTAATGCGATAGGGATTCTATTAATCTCGTTAACCTTTTTACCTACACCTGTTTATGTCATCAGTTGTGTGTTAGGTTACTTAATTTATGGTGTGGGCTTAGGTATGTATGCCACACCTTCAACAGATACAGCTGTTACTACTGCGCCAGAAGATAAGGTAGGTGTCGCGTCTGGTGTATATAAAATGGCATCTTCACTTGGTAACTCATTTGGTGTAGCTATTTCAGGGACAATATTTACGATTATGTCAGCTCGTGACAATATTCATGTTGGTGCCATGTATGGACTGTGGTTTAATGCTGCATTAGCAATCATTGCATTTGTATTTGTATGGTTATTAGTTCCGAAAAAGCAATTTAATAATTAGTTATGGTAATAAGATTTTTGAAGTAAATAACAAAATGAAATGCATCCTCTATGCTAGATTAAGCATCAAGCATAGAAGGGTGCATTTTTTAGAGTAGTATATATGAAAAAATTAGGATATAGACAAACCTCATATGCGTAAATTAGTTTGAAATGTACAGTAAAATTATTGGTTATCATTGGGAAATCATATTATAATTTAGTAAACGCTTACAAGGAGGTCTGGATTGATGCAAACTTTATGGCAAAATGAACAAGATCGTTTAACTTTACTAAAACAACTTGTAAATCACCAATCAATTACGAATACACAAGGAGAGAAAACATTCCCTAATCTGGTAAACCAATTGTTATTTCAACTTAAATATTTTAAGACCAATCCCAATCAAATTCAAAAAATACTAACGGATGATGATAAAGAAGCATTAATTGCTTTTTATCAGGGTTCCCAATCCGGTAAAACTATTGTACTTGTTAGTCATTATGATACGGTCGATGTGTCGGAATTTGGTTTAGCTCATGATTTAGCTTGTAATCCTGATAAATTAAAGCAGTATTTTTTAGAAAACCAAAATTATTTAGATAAAGGGGCTGTAGAAGACTTACTTAGTGAAGATTACTTATTTGGTCGTGGGATTATGGATATGAAAGCAGGTCTCATGTTGCATATGTCTTTAATTGAATTAGCATCCATTGAACAATGGGATATTAATTTGATTTTAGTTACGGTTCCAGACGAGGAAGTAAATTCTTCTGGTATGAGAAAAGCGGTAGAAAAATTAGCAGAATTAAAAGCTAACTACGATTTAGATATACAATTACATTTGAATAGTGAACCTACTTTTCAGCAAGCTACTTCAGATGAAAAACATTATATATATTCAGGATCAATTGGTAAAATCATGCCAGCAGTACTGTGCTATGGAAAGGAAACACATGTCGGTCAGCCTCTTGAAGGTTTGAGTGCTAACTTTATGATGAGTTATATTACACAAGCGGTAGAATATAACACACAGCTAAAAGAACATTTTGAAAATGAATCCACACCTGTACCTGTAACATTAATGATGAAAGATATTAAAGATACATATGATGTGCAAACGCCATACAAAACCATAGGATTATTTAACTTCTTTCTATTTAACAAAACACCTAAAGATGTTTTTAGAGAATTCATAAATACGGTCATCACTGCTGTTGAGCGTTGTGAATCGGATTGGCTATCTGTATTAGAAACAGAAGATTACCAATTCGATAAAAAAATTAATGTTCTGACATATGAGCAACTTAGGCAATATGCTGTTAAACAGTACGGTGAAGAAGCAATCACTAATCTTATAGATCAAACACTTCAAGAAACGTCAGAGTTACATTTACAGAATATTCATGTTGCAGATAAGCTGATGCAAATATGTAAGAATATAGCGCCAGCTGTAGTGACATTTTTTGCTTCACCTTATTATCCAGCTGTTAATGCTTCATCTGACAAGCACGTATCCTCAACTATAGAATTAGTGAAACATACACTAAATGAACAATTTCAGCGTAGTAGTGAACAAGTATATTATTTTAATGGCATCAGTGATACGAGTTATTTAAAGTTTGATGGAGATATGGAACAGATGGTTATATATGAGCAAAATACGCCAAATTTCAATCGTACATACACTATTCCTTTTGAATCAATGAAAGCCATCAGTGCACCTACATTATTGATAGGACCCATCGGCAAAGATGCTCATAAATTAAGTGAGCGTCTGCATAAGCAGAGCGCATTAATAGAATTACCTGTCGTGCTAGAAAAAGTAGTTAAGTCATATATTTAAACTAGATATGTAGCTAGTACTTGTTAGAAGGTGTGCGATTACGCTATTATGAATAATAAATGTTTAAATAACTTTAATTGAAAAATGGAGTGTCAAATATGATAGAGGCGTATAAAGATTTTTGGAAAAAATATATAGATTTTCAAAGTAAATCCAATAGATTAGAGTTCTGGACACCAGTGCTGATTCATATTGTTAGTATATTTATTGTAGCTATTATTGGTGTTATTGCTTTTATTTCAGGTGCTTTTATTGTTGCTACAATCCTGTCAATATTGGTTGGGATTTTTGTATTGGCAATGATTATACCAATGTTTGCTATAACATTGCGACGATTTTATGATGCAGGGAGAAGAAGAACTTCTGCCATCATTCTTATAGTTGTGTCTATTATTATGAACATTTCATTTGATTTGATTCAAATCAATAGCATAGCCATCTTACTTAATGTGATTGCATGGATATGTACGATTTTATTAATCATTGAAACATTGCTACCTTCTCGTAATGAATCGGATGCCACTTTAAAATGGTTATAGCATTTTAAATGCGAATGAAGATATGAGATAGCAAGTGTTTAGATGTATGAATTATGGCGAACTTTAATGTCGTAGTAGAGAAATAACTGTAAGACACGCGTTTTAACAAAGATGTTCAAGTAATTTTCCAAAAATGAAAAATTAAAATTTATCGCTTATAAGCCGTTGTCATTAAAAGTCTGAAACATGTAAAAGATGTTTTGGACTTTTTTGTTTATGTTGTTAGGGTATAAAAATTATCTGAAAATTCATTGTATTAAAAAAAGTAAACCTTTAATATAAAAGAAGAAAGGTGGAGATAACATGGAATGGTTAAAATTGATTGGAATTTTAATTATAGTACTTGGTTTTTTATTCAAGATTGATACGATTGCTGTGATTTTAATCGCCGCTGTAGCGACGGGACTTGTATCAGGTTTAAATTTGTACGTTATTCTTGACACATTAGGAAAAGCTTTTGTTGATAATCGTTTAGTTACACTTTTTATTTTAACATTACCTATGGTGGGGTTAATTGAGCGTTTTGGTTTAAAAAAGCAGGCCTCGAATATGATCGGTAAGGTGAATAAAGTTACGAGTGGGCGATTGATGACTATCTATTTATTCATTAGAGAATTAGCAGGTGTTGCATCAATACGTATCGGAGGACATCCACAGTTTGTACGTCCATTGATTAATCCAATGGTACAGGGTGCGTTAAGAACACGCTATCATTTGCAAGAACATGAAGTAGACGAAAAGGATATCGAAAAGATTAAAGCGCAGACTTCTGCGATGGAAAATTATGGTAATTTCTTCGGTCAAAATTTGTTTGTAGGGGCAGCGGGTGTATTGTTAATGGTTGGTACGTTTCAGTCTTTAGATATTAAAGTGAATGCCATTGATCTTGTATTAGCGTCATTACCTATAGCTGTTATTGTCTTTTTTATTGTGTGGATAAATAATATTAGATTTGATAAATATTTAGATCGGAAATATGGTAAAAAGCAGGTGGAAAGACATGAGTGAGCATACATTAAATCAAATTTTAGAACTATTTTACATATTAATTGGTTTACAATTACTTTATACGGCATATCGCGTGTTAAAAGCATCAACAAATAGCAAAAAATATGGTACAGCTTTATTTTGGATTTTATTAGCTATTTTATTTATTGCCGGTCCTTATATACCTAACGTAATCAATGGCATATTTATCATAGTTATGGGAATATTAACGCTATGTAAACAAGTGGTTATTAAAAATATTATAGATGTCAACGAAGCACAGGGAAATTTAGGTTCACAAAAATATGGAAATAAATTATTTATCCCCGCTATTGTTTTAGCTATAGCTGCGATTATCGTTTCTAATTGGACACCATTAGGAGGAGCAATAGGTTTAGGTGTTTCTTCGATATTAGGGTTACTTGCTGCATATTTTGTTATTAAGCCAAATGGTAAATATATACTTTATGACAGTGACCGTCTAACCCAACAAATTGGAACAGTTGGTATACTACCGCAATTCTTGGCTGCATTAGGCGTACTTTTTACAGTGAGTGGTGTGGGGGATGTTATTTCCAAAGGCATATCCTCTTTTTTACCAGAGGGCAATCATCTTATAGGTGCGGCAGCATATGTCATTGGCATGGTGCTTTTTACAATGTTAATGGGTAATGCATTTGCTGCATTTACCGTTATCACAGCGAGTATCGGTATTCCATTTGTTATCGCCCAAGGTGGAGATCCTGTTATAGCCGGTGCACTGGCTATGACTGGTGGATTTTGTGGTACATTATTGACACCTATGGCAGCTAATTTTAATACTTTACCAGTTGCTTTATTAGAAATGAAACAAGAATTCGGCGTGATTAAAGCGCAAGCGCCCATTGCACTTATATTAATTTTGGTGCATATAGGATTAATGTATGTTTGGGCGTTTTAAAATGTAAAAAGTATAAATTAAAAAATGAAAAGGGGATGTTAATGATGAAAATATTAGTAACAGGGTTTGATCCTTTTGGTGGAGAAGAGATTAATCCAGCATTGGAAGCTGTTAAATTATTGCCAAATGAAATTGAAACACATCAGATTGATAAGATAGAAATACCTACAGTTTTTAATAAAAGCAAAGAAACTATAGTTAATAAATTAAAACAAGAACAATATGATGTTGTATTGGCAATTGGACAAGCAGGTGGAAGATTTGAATTGACGCCAGAACGTGTAGGAATAAACATTGATGATGCGCGTATACCTGATAATGAAGGTAACCAGCCGATAGATGAAGTTATTCAATCATCAGGTGATGCCGCATATTTTTCCAATTTACCAGTTAAACGTATGACAGAGGCGATTAAGTCTGCAGGGGTACCAGCGAGATTGTCTAATACAGCAGGTACTTTTGTATGTAATCATATTTTGTATCAACTTGGATTTTTACAAGCAACACAATTTCCAAATATTAAATTTGGATTTATACATGTGCCTTTTATTCCTCAACAAGTCACAGACAAACCTGAAAAACCATCCATGTCTATTCAAACGATTGCAGAAGGTTTGGAAGCTGCTCTCAAAGCGATTATAGAATCAGATGAGGATATTAAAATTGCTTTAGGTGAAACGCATTAAATTATTTTTAGAATATATATTAAAATAAAAAAGCAGTGACACATACTATGATGATAGCGGGTGTCATTGCTTTTTTAAGTGCGTAAAACAATGTAGTAATAAAGTCGTAACTTGTTATTTTAATAATCGTGTTCATTTCTTGAATAATTCATACGAACTTCATAATAAGTTTTTCCAAAATAAGTAGCTTGTTTATCATTGCTCAACTTAAATCCAACTTGCTCATAAAAATGAATTGCATTTTTATTTTCTTCAACTACCCATAGGGTTACATTGTCAGGATAAGATAATTCCAAGGCACGTTGTGTAAGTGCATAACCAATCATATGACGCTGATAATCTTCCAATAAATAAAGTGCGAAGATTTCACTCCAGTCGTCAGAAGAAGATGAGGATTCCGTTTTGCCATAAGATATGAAACCTACTACTTCGTTTTCGACGAGGGCAACTAATGTCGGAACATTGTGCAAATAAGACTTTCTGATAAATTGAGCTTTGTCTAGGTTTTCTAAGTAATTATTTTTAGATAAATGGTCATAAGTTTCCAACCAACTTTCATAGTGGACAAGTGCTTTACCATACTTATCTGCTTCAGTTAATGCTCTTATTGTAAACTCCATACATCTTCCCCCTTTGTTTATCAAATTGTAATTATTATAGCATCTAACGATGTGTAAAAGAAATTTTTGAATTCATTACAAGTAAATGAAAGCATTTTAAAATTCAATAAAGTAACATGACTCATTGTTTAGTCAATATTTGTTTAATTGAGGGAATCCGCAAGTTTTAAAGCTTCTTGTTTTGCTTGTTTACTGTAATATGAATGAGCAAAGTGCATTTGTAAAATTAAAAACAAACCACTAAATGTCCAATACAAACCAAGTGCTGCTGCAGAATGTAAAGATATGTAAGTTATAAAAATAGGTGATAATATCATCATCACATAATATGTTTTGCGTTGATTTTTAGGGTAATGCATTGCATTTACAAGAGGTTGTATGAAATAAATAGCAGCTGCAATTAATGACATCCATAAATCAGGTTTTGTTAAATTGAACCATAAAAAATGAGGGAATTGATCTATTCCACCACTGCTAGGAAATTTAAGTGTCACGATTAAACCAAATAATATGGGTAACTGTATTAAAATTGGTAAACAACCGATAACGCTTTTTATTGGATTAATGTCATAACGCTTATAAGTGGTCATCAAATCTCTATTAGCTTCACGTTTTTCCTCCTGTGTTTGCGCATCTCTTACGCGTTGTTTGATGTTATCAATTTGCGGTTGTACTATCTTTGTTTTTTCTCTGATCAGATGCATGTTTTTAACTTGTATTAACATAAACGGCATTAAGATAAGGCGTATGGTCAGTACAATCATGATGATGGCTAACCCATAATTGTCGTTAAACAACTTTCCCAATCCATGCAAAAACATATCAATGGGTTTTACAAAAATAAAGTAAAACCAGCCACTTCTATCCTCTTGTTTTGAATAATCACAAGCAGTTAAAAGTAAAGGTAGCATCGTCATCATTAAGACAATCCAATTTTTCTTCATATGTTATTTCCTCCTGCTCGGGTTTTGAACAATGTAACTTTAACACAATTGCATACAATTTTTAAATATTATTTAAATAATTTCGAAAAACATTTTAATGAATGACTTACAGGTATGTTTGATATACAGAATGATTTGCTGAACGAAACTTATATGAATACAAGCGGAACATTTAAAGAATAAAGTGAAGTTGTGTCATAATGAAATTGTTAAACGAGTAGAGGAATGTGATAAATATGTTAATAGGCATGATTTCAGATTTACATATCGATAGACATAATAAACTAACGCCCAAAGATTATGAACAGGCATTAGTTACAGTAATTAAGCAACAAAAAATTGAATTATTACTTATCGCTGGAGATGTTTCAAATCATTATAAGTTAACGCAATCATTTGTGAAGGAAATCGAGATACAAACAATGATAAAAGTACTGTTTGTACCGGGAAATCATGATTTTTGGTCAACGGATACTGGGGCGACTTCTTCTGAAATCTTGGATACTTATATCAAAATGGATAATTGCTTAATAGATGATCCTTTTGTCATAAATGAAGCGTGGGCGATTGTAGGTAATACAGGTTGGTATGACTATACATATGCACACTCTAAATTCTCTTTGGAACGCATTGCACGTAGGAAATATTATGGCGCTACTTGGCAAGATAAAGTGAAAATAGACTGGCAAATTGAAGACCAAAAATTATCAATGATAGCGGCCAAACAAGCGATGAAGGATATTGAAAAAGTAAAAGATAAAAAAATTATATTAATGACACACATCGTGACTCATCGTAAATTCGCAGTACCAATGCCACATAGAATATTTGATTATTTTAATGCATTTATAGGTACTTCGGATTTTGATGAAATTTATACCCAATATGATATTAGATATAGTATTATGGGCCATGTTCATTTTCGAAATGTTTTTGAAGAAAACAACGTGACATATATTTGTCCGTGTTTAGGCTATCAACGGGAATGGCGTACACCAGATATAGAACAGGAAATCAACCATGCGTTACACAAAATAGAAATTAATTAATCATTTTTGTAAATGAATGCTCATACGTCCAGGAGCATTATAACTGCTTTCTAATTTCTGTTTGTTAATTTTTATAATTTGATATTTATTCGGAAAAATAGCAGGTATAATAATTGATTTCCATAAATTAGACCATAATGGATCAATATAATAATAATGGTTATCGTCATAACCAATCAGCACGGTAACATGAATGTTTGATACCAATTGATGATGTGTATTATCAATTTTAAATGTTTTGCTAAAAGGCTTTTGACCTAAAACAGTGTGATAAATGATGACAGGTTGCCCTTTATCAATGACGTCACATAATGAAGCCAGTGATTTCCCAGTACTATTAACAATACGTTTATCATACGTTTGTAAATAGGGTGCTAAGGCTGTAGGGAAAATCGTTTGATGATAACCCCATTTTACCCATAAGTGATGACCTACATAGCCTTTATATGGATTATTGGCGTGTTTCGGCCAGTGTTTCATGATATGTGTTGCTGGTATTTTGTGATTATTGAATTGTAATATCATTGCACTTGCTATGCCTTCGCACCCCATAATCATAGGTATCGGGAACAATTGGCTAATTGGTTTAACGGCTAATATTTTTTTATTCATAGATAGAGACTCCTGTATCGAATATTAAAGATTTATTAACATTGATGATTGCTTTTATTATATATCTATATCGATTTAAGTGACTACAAAGATGCTTAAATCATAGTTAATATTAGATATATTTTAATAAAAATGGTTATAATGTGCGAAAGGGGTTGAAAACAATGGATTATAGAATAGAAACATTATCCGACATTCCAGTGCCAGTTGTAGGGGTAAAAAGAGCATATGCAACTGGACAAAAAGCACAAGAAAATATTTTTAAGTTTTGGATGGAATTTGAAGCAATGGGTTACAAAAATCACTTGATATCACAAAGTAATCAATACCTCGAAGGGTTATTAGGTGTTTGTCTTCCTAAAGAAAATGGCGAAATGCATTATTTAATAGGTGTGACAAATGAGGAAACGCAAAGTGATTGGGAACAAGTAGAATTAGTAGAAGGCAGATACTTAGTATTTGATGCCAAAGGTCCAGTTCCAGAATCGATTAAACAAGCAATGCAAACCATTCATAGAAAAATCTTACATACTCTAGATTATGAATTGCGAAGCGCTCCTTTTTTTGAGTTGTATAAACCAGGTGAATTACATTCAAACGACTATATTACTGAAATTTGGTTTCCAATCAAATAGTAGAATAGAAGTTTGAAATCAACGATGTTGGAAATATAAACACAATTATGTCATGTAATCGTCCATTTCTATTTCAAGTCAAGTAGAATTGGACATTTATTGTGTTTATAGTATTTTATAGATTGGTATATTGAGCAAGCAAAAGAAAAGACGCCACTAAATGGCATGTTGAAACATGAATTTAGCGGCGTCTATATTAATTTTTTAACCTAAGTTTTCCAAATCAATACATATGTTATTAAATTAATTGTGAATGTTGGTAATGCTTTGAATGTATTTTTTAAGCTGTAATTCATGTTATATGCTTATTAATAAGAAAGGATTTTAACCCAATTTCTAACGCAATGATTAACACTGCAGTGATTAGTAAAATAATCGTATATGGTAAGATACTGTATTCACCTTGTAATCCTACTAATGGAGACATAATACCACCAAGTATAAATTGAAATAGACCTAGTAAACTGGAAGCATTACCACTACCACCAGTACGAGCTTCCATTGCTAATGCAAAGCTTAAAGGTCCGATACCTGTTACAGGACATACATTTAAAAAGAATGCGATAATTAATACCCATAACGGCAAATGCAGTGTTAATGCCACAATAATAAGTACAACGCCAATTATTTGAACGATTGTTAACATAATTAGCAAAAAGTAGCGATTCATATATGCCACAAGTTTGGCTGTAAGTTGACTCATAATAATAAGGCCAATGCCGTTAAAAGCAAACAAATAACTAAATTGTTGAGGCGTCATGTCATAAATTTTTTGTGTAATAAACGGTGCCGCTGATGAAAAACTAAATAACATTACGTACGTTAAACCTTGTAAAATCATTGGAATAATAAATGCAGGTGTTTTTAACAAATGAGCAAAATCTTTAAAAATAACTTTGAAATTAAGTTTTGCTCGATTTGGTTGATGTGTTTCTTCTAAATGGCGAATCGACAAAAATAAAATAATAACACTTACGATGGTCAGAATTACAAATACTGCTTTCCAATTGGATATCGTTAGTGCGTATCCACCTATGATTGGCGCAATAATCGTAATGATTCCATTAATTACGAGTAATGATGCTAGTCCTTTAGCTAACGCTTTTCCTTCATGCTGATCCCCCATAGTAGCTTTGGCGATTACTATTGCACCTCCGCCAGTTAAACCTTGAACTAGTCGCAAAGTGAGTAAGACACCCATGGAAGCTGTGAAAACCGCCAGTAAAGAAGCGAGCGCATAGATTGAAATGATAAATAAAGCAACTTTTTTTCGTCCGTATGTATCAGACAAAGGTCCAAATATAAATTGTCCAATAGCAAGACCAATCATTGCAAATGATAAAGTAAGCTGTGCTTGAGATACAGATGTACTAAAGTCATGTTGCACATTCGGTAATGATGGCACATACATATCTATGGTTAAAGGACCAAATGTAGTCATGATACCTAACACAATAATGACCATAATTGGCAGTTGACGATTTGAAATCTTGTCCATGTTTGAAACTCCTTTAAAATACTCTCTAATACTTAATTATAAACATGTTATCTCGTTTTGTAACTACTTATAAAAGTAATATATTAAATACCATGTATACTTAAAAGCGAGCATATTAATTGAGCTCGTTGTAATTATTAATATAATACAAAACATACATTTATATGATAAAGTATTATACTAGATATAGCGCGTTAATAATATGTTTTTAATAGCAATTATTCAAAAAGACATGGAAATTTACTAAGGAGTAAAAAATGAATTTGACTAAAACACACTATGAAGTGATTAAATTTGTGATTGTAGGCGGTATGAATACTTTAAATTATTACATTGTCTATCTTTGTTTATTGAAGTTATTAGAAATGAATTATTTAGTTAGTCATATCAGTGGATTTATCATTAGTTTTGTTATTTCTTATTATTTAAATTGTTACTTTGTTTATAAAGTGACACCAACTTGGAGTAAATTCCTAAAGTTTCCATTAACTCAAGTTGTCAATATGGGCATGCAAACTTTATTATTGTACATTTTTGTACAATGGTTTGGTATATCATCTGTGATAGCACCTTTTGCAGGGCTTATCATTACGATACCTATAACATTTGTGCTCTCTAAATATATTTTGAGAGATTAGTTAAATGATTAATAGACCAACATTTTAAATATAGTTATTTTTATGAGATCAAGTTTCGGAATCAAAAATATGATTTGTTTCAAACTTGGTCTCTTATTTTTGCTCAATTTTATAATTAATATTAGGATTGGCTAAAAAAATAATTAGTTTATTTATATTAAATAATTTTTGAATAAAAATCGTTGTAAATATGTTTGTATTGAGTCATAATAAGTATTCAATCATACTGAAGGTGGAACGTAAGATGAGTCAAAAAGAAAAATTGGAAACAGCACAAAAAGGTGCCTTTTTAAGTTTAATCGTCTATATCATATTATCAGTGACTAAATTTATTGTAGGTTATTTATATGATTCTGCAGCTGTAAAAGCAGATAGTTTAAATAACATGACAGATATTATTGTTTCTTTGGCCGTAATTATTGGGTTGAAAATTTCTATTAAACCTGCAGACCAAAACCATCCATATGGACATTTGAAATCTGAAAATATATCATCATTACTCGTGTCATTTATTATAATGTTTGTAGGTATTCAAGTCATTATAGAGAATGTTCCTGAATTATTCACAAACGAACATCATACTCCTAATATTATAAATATTTATGTCAGTGTCATTAGTGGTTTGATTATGCTAGCTGTGTTTTATATTAATCAAAGAATTGCTAATCATACCCAAAGTAGTTCTCTGAATTCTGCAGCTAAGGACAATTTGTCGGATGCGTTAGTGAGTTTAGGAACTGCAATTGGTTTAGTATTTACACAATTTGGATTTCCAATCATTGATACGATATTAGCCATTATTTTAGGCTTACTTATAATATATACTGGTTTTGGTATCTTTAAAGAATCAATTTTTACATTAAGTGACGGTTTTAACGAGCAAGAATTAGAAGCTTATAAAAATTATGTGTTAGAAATTGAAGATGTAATAGAAGTACAAAATATTAAAGGTCGTTACCACGGTAGTAGTGTTTTTGTAGATGTAACGATTGTAGTAAAATCAGATTTGTCTTTAGAGGAAGCACATCACATTTGCGACAAAGTAGAACAACATATGCATAGCAAAGGCATTTCTTCAGTTTATGTGCATCCTGAGCCACAGTCAATACAGTAACTAAGATGTCGAGAAAGTAAATAATTTTGATTATTATCATGACTTATATTCATATTAAGTTAATAAACTACTAAAGGATAACCTGAATTAAGGTATTTAATGAATATTGATGTATAAACTGAAATTTTATTAGCTTATTTTATAGTAAAAAAAACGAGTGGAACAGAAATCTATTTTTATCAAAAAGATTTCACTGCTCCACCCTGGCAAGAATGACTAGAATTTTAAAAAAATATAGAGGAACACCTGAGATTCAGCCCATGCATAAGCCCCACTAACTCAATAAATTGAGAAGTGGGGCTTTATTTTTTTACATATTGAAGAAATGCATAAAATTCGTTTTACCACCAACCATTTGCAGCACGGAATTCAATTGCTGCATCAATTGAGCCATAACGTTCTTCAGCGTATTGAATCATACCTTTTGTTTGTTCAGTTACAGATCCAGTACCCCAAGCTTCCTTCGTTTGTCCTAAACCTCTATATCCTAATTCATTCACCGCATCTGGGTTACCGCTTGATTCTGGCATTACAATGTTATCCCAAAGTGCTTTTGTACCACCAGCAGCAATAAATTCACTATATACATCATTGTTTGCTTGAGTAGTTTCTGCAGCATCAGCTGTAGATGTATTTGAAGTTAAACCAACACCAGCAGTAGCGATTGTTACTGATGCGAATGAAGCTAATAATAATTTTTTCATTTGAAAAATCCTCCTAATAATTGTTTGTTTTAAATAATTTCAAATTGTATTTGTTAATCTGCATAGTTGTTTTAAAAGTGCTTATTTTTGTCTGTCGTATTGCTCGGTTTATCAACGTTTACAACTATAACATCATTTTTTTATAGACAGGTTACAGTAAAATAAAAATAAAAAGTCATTTATGAATAAATGAATACAATCATTTCAAAATTTAGTGTAAATTGTTATAATTTTAATGTATGGCATGAGAAATTATAGATAAAGTATTGTCGTAACAAGATTTATATCTGTATATCACTGTAATATTTTTGTAAAACGGGTGATAATATAATTTTATTCAATGGAAAGAAGGAATATTATGCCAAAATTAATTTTATGTAGACATGGACAAAGTGTTTGGAATGCTGAGAATCTATTTACAGGTTGGGCTGATGTAGATTTATCAGAACAGGGAAGAACTGAGGCAGTAACGTCGGGAAAAAAATTAAAAGAACAGGGTATAGAGATTGATATCGCCTTTACGTCTTTATTACAACGCGCCATTAAAACTACATTTCACTTATTAGATGAATCTCAACAGTTATTTATTCCTGTTATTAAATCTTGGCGCTTAAATGAGCGTCATTATGGTGGATTGCAAGGTTTAAACAAAGATAAAGCAAGAGAAAAATTTGGAGAAGAACAAGTACATATATGGAGACGTTCATATGACATAGCACCACCTGAACAAAGTGAAGAACAAAGAAAAGACTATTTAAATGATAGAAAATATGAACATTTAGATAGAAGAGTTATGCCTGAATCAGAAAGTTTGAAAGACACGTTAATTAGGGTGATTCCTTATTGGAACGACCAAATTTCACAACAGTTATTAGATGGAAAAACTGTGCTTGTTTCTGCACATGGAAATTCATTACGTGCATTAATTAAGTATTTAGAAGATGTATCAGATGAAGATATTGTAGGATATGAAATTAAAACTGGAGCGCCTTTGATTTATGATTTAACAGATGATTTAAAAGTAATAAATAAATATTACTTATAGTTTTTCAATAAATGTAAGTAAAAAAAGACCTCATAAATAGATAATGAATCGTTTAAATAAAATAATGGCTGATCCTGAAGTATATAAATGTATATTTTCAGGAATCAAGCCACATTTTAGAAGTAATGCGACAAAACCAGAAACAAATTACCATTGGTTTTGAAGTGTTACTTCTATTTTTATTTATTGCGCTTATGTTGTTGGATAATTTTGCGTGCACGTTTCCGTGTTTTAATATTAGGACTATTTAAATTACGACGTGCTGTTTGTAAATCTAATTTCATGGTGAGGACCTCCTTTATCTATAGATATTATGTAAGAAAAAACCTGAAATGTAAATAGTAATTATTACGATTTATAACTATTTTTTAAATCTCTCAAAATAAAAGATTAAAATAAAACTAATATTTTAAGTATTTTTAATGATAAATTAAACTAAAATATGTATAATGCAGAAATGCGACTAAAAAGAGTTGATAAATTAATAGAAAATAGGAGTACAAAAATGGATCAAAAGACGAAAATTATAATGATTTTGATGATGTTGTGTGGTGGATTTTTCGGATTATTAAATGAAACCTTATTAACTACAGCATTACCAAGCATAATGAAAGATTTTAAAATAGATTACACACAAGTACAGTGGCTTACTACGGCCTTTTTATTGACCAATGGTGTAATAATCCCATTGTCAGCAATGATTATTCAAAGATACTCAACAAGAAAAGTATTTTTAACTGCAATATTTATCTTTTTTTTCGGGACTTTAATTGCAGGATTTAGTCCAAACTTTTCTGTTTTATTAAGTGCAAGAATTGTTCAAGCACTTGGTTCTGGTATCATGATGCCACTGATGATGACGACGATCTTAGATGTATTTGAACCTCATGAAAGAGGTAAATATATGGGGACTTTTGGTTTGGTGATTGGTTTAGCTCCAGCAATTGGTCCGACACTGTCTGGTTATTTAGTAGAGTATTTAAATTGGCGTTCATTATTCCATGTCGTTGCTCCAATAGCTGCACTTACTTTCATTGGTGCACTTAAATTCGTCAAAAATGTTGGTACTAATCGAAAGACACGTATTGATATTTTATCAATAATCTTATCTGTGTTCGGTTTTGGTGGTTTGCTATACGGTACAAGTTCAATTTCTCGTGATGGCTGGAACGATCCAATTGTATGGACTACTGTAATTGGTGGCATTATTTTAGTTGCTGCTTTTATATTTCGTCAAACACGTTTGGAAAATCCACTGCTTGATTTTTCAGTATTCAAAGATAGTCAATTTGCCGTAGGTATTATCATAATGGCTTTTACCATGATTTCAATGATTGGTTCTGAAACTGTGTTACCGATGTTTGTGCAGAATATTATGAATGACTCAGCACTTCAATCAGGATTGATTTTATTACCTGGAGCTATCGTAATGGGGATTATGTCAGTGATTTCAGGTTTACTCTATGAAAAATATGGTGCTAAAATATTAGCATTCATTGGTATGTTTATTGTAGTTGTAACAACTTCTTATTTTGTAATCATGGATGAACATACTTCATCAGCGATATTAGCAACTGTATATGCTATTCGTATGATTGGTATCGCACTTGGTTTAATGCCATTAATGACACATACAATGAATCAATTAGCGCCAGAAATGAATGCCCATGGTTCATCGATGACAAATACTATACAACAAATATCTGCATCAATTGGTACAGCAGGTTTGATTACAATTATGAGTCAGGTTGCTAAAAACTACACACCAAATATGTCTGAGTTTAAAGATATGAGCCAAAAACAAATGACAGCAGAAATTCAACATCAAGCATTGTTAAGTGGGTATCACGGTGCCTTTTGGTTTGCAGTCATTATATCAATTATCAGTTTAATAAGTGTGTTTATGTTGAAAAGCAAAAGACAACTTAAATTAGAAGAAAAGAATGCTGAATAATTAAATTTGCGACATCGTACTGCATTAAGCGAAATTGTCTTGTAAATGATATTAATATTATGATACTTTGATATCAATATAAATATTATGAATGGAGCGTATGGATTATAGAACACTCGATGCATTTAAATAATGAACCTTTTCAATTAATGAAAAACGAAGTCAAAACGATTGAAATTAGATTGAATGATGAAAAAAGACAAGAAATTAAAAGCGGCGATTATATTGTATTCCAAAATTTAATGAATGAAGAAACATTAACAGTCCAAGTTAAGGAAATTGTAGTGTTTTCTTCGTTTCAGTCACTGTTGAATCAATATACAAATGAAGAAGTTGGAGCGAAAGCAGATGATCAACTTTCTCAAAAATTAGCGGCTATATATCAAATTTATTCACAAACAGATGAACTTAATTACGGTGCATTAGCAATCAAAGTGGCACTAATATGATGAAAATGAAATTAATTGAGTTATAGCTAGGATAAAGTTGTACCATAGGTGAAAATTTAATTTTTTACGGTAAATATGACACTTTCGTTAAATTCATTTATGAATGAATTTTTCGGAAGTGTTTTTATATAAATATAAAAATAATGTTATAGTTCTAGCACATCAAAGATTTTCGTTGTAAGATAAAACTTATGGTTAAATAATATTAGATATGAGAAGTAATATTAGGAGTGTAAATATGAAAAAATTAATGACGATGGTGTTCATTTCAATAATCATTATAGCTGGGTGCAGTAGTGGGAAATATGCTGATGAGATTGACAAAGCAGTGCATCAACAGAAAAAACAACAAAAGATTTTAGCTGATAAGCAAAATGGCGATGTGGAATCTAAGTTTGAAAAAAAGAATGCGAATATCTATGTGTATGACAAAGGTAAATATGTGACTATTGCTTATAAACCATTAAAAGATGATGATGAAGTTCATTTTTATACATATAAAATAACAGATGGTAAAGCACATTACTTAAAAAACTTTAATTCAAAATCATATTCACATGCACATGATGCGGATTATAAAGAAGAAAATATGAACTTAGAAGAATAAAACAAGATAAGAAGGTGTGTTTTTAACAAATGAAGAAATGTTGGTTAAGTTTGTTATTAATGGCAGTAGTCATTTTTGTTTCCGCATGTTCGAATGACAATCAAAATGTACATCAAGATGACAAATATGGAAAAGGTGGAAAGATTAAAATTATTGAGTATGGTGATTTTAAGTGCCCATATTGTAAAAAAGTAGAAGAACATATTATGCCTAAATTAAAAAAAGAATATATTGATACGAAAAAAGTAGATTATCAATTTGTTAATATGGCATTTTTAGGAAAAGATTCAATTATAGGTTCAAGGGCAGGTCATGCAGTAAGGCAATATGCACCTAAACAATATTTAAAATTTCAAAAGTTAATGTTTAAGCAACAACCGAACTCAGAAAAAAAATGGATTACCGAACAACTCGTTGATCAACAAATAAATCAATTGGAAATTTCAAATGATAAAAAAGAAAAGATAAAAGCGAGTTATAAAACAAAAGATAGTAAATCATGGAAAGCAGCCGAACAAGATCAAAAACAATATAAAGAAAACCATATTGAAACAGCACCTACAGTTTTTGTAGCAGGTAAAAAAGTAGAGGACCCGTATAAATATAAGAACTATAAAAAAATACTTGAAGAAAGTTAAATATTAAAATTTAGATTTAAACTTTAATATCAAAAGCCCGTTCCTGAACGTTTTATAAAACATTTAGGAACGGGCTTTTTAGTTTATATGAAAAAGAAGGACTAACTTATTAAATCGAAACAATTACGAAAAAATCAAAATATGTATTGCATATCTCGAAAAGTACAGTTATAATTTTAAATCGTAATGATTACTATCTGAGGAGGAATAAGAATGAAAAAGTCAATATACATACTGTCATTTGTCATTATATTAGCGATCATCGTTACTGCTTGTAGTGCCACAAAGTCTAACGAATCAAAAGATAATGACAAAATAAAAATTAATACTACTGTATTTCCATTAAAATCATTTGCCAATCAAATAGGAGGAAAGTATGTTTCAGTTAAATCTATTTATCCTACTGGTGCAGATTTACATACATATGAGCCAACACAAAAAGATATTATGAATGCGAGTAAAGCAGATATGTTCCTGTATACAGGTGACGATTTGGATCCTATTGCTAAAAAAGTGGCAGCAACAATTAAAAAGGATGATAAAAAGGTATCGTTAGGAGATAAAATTGATAAAAGCGAATTATTAACTGATCAACACGACGAAGAACATGGTCACCATCATGAACATGGACATCATCATGGCGGCTATGACCCTCATGTATGGTTAGACCCAAAATTTAATCAAGTCTTTGCAAAAGAGATCAAAGATAAATTAATAAAGCAAGACCCTAAACACAAATCTTATTATGAAAAGAACTATAATAAGTTGAAAGAAGATTTGATGGGCATAGATCAAAAAATGCAAAACATCACTGAAGATAAGCAAGGTAATACCGTATATATATCACATGAATCTATTGGTTATCTTTCAGAAAGATATGGATTTGTCCAAAAAGGTATACAAAACATGAATGCTGAAGATCCATCTCAAAAAGCATTAGCAAAAATTGTGAAAGAGATTAATGATTCAGGCGCAAAATACATTTTGTATGAAGCCAATGTTTCTAATAAAGTCACAGATACGATTCGCAAAGAAACAAAAGCAAAACCATTGAAGTTTAATAACATGGAGTCATTATCAAAAGAACAAGCAGAAGATAATAAACTGACATATCAATCCCTAATGGAAAAAAATATAAAACATCTTGATATGGCATTAAATGACGATGTTAAAACAGATGATGAACACGCACATAATAAACATGAAAAAGCAATTGCTGATGGCTACTTTAAGGATAGTCAAGTAAAAGATAGAAAATTAACTGATTATGAAGGAGAATGGCAATCAGTTTATCCGTTTTTAAAAGATGGCACGTTAGATGATGTCATGAAACACAAAGCAAAAGAAGATAATCAAATGACTGCAAAAGAATATAAAGCATATTACCAAAAAGGATATAAGACAAATATTAGTAATATAAATATTACGGAGGATACGATTACTTTTAAAAAAGACGGTAAGACCTTAACTGGCCAATACAAATACGATGGGAAAGATATTTTGAAATATGAAAAAGGTAATAGAGGTGTCAGATATTCATTTAAACGAGTAGGCGATAATAAAGATTTACCAAAATATGTACAATTTAGCGATCATAATATTGCACCTAAAAAAGCAGAACATTTCCATATATTTATGGGAGATAATAAACAAAAAGTATTAAAAGAATTAGACAATTGGCCAACATATTACTCAAGTGAATTAACAAAAGCACAAATTAAAAAAGAAATGTTAGCACATTAAAGTCTAAATCAATGTGTGGATTTAAGTGAAATTAATTATTTATATAGATAATGAGTAAAATTTTGTTTTACGGGAATATTTTTCATAGAAACACAAATATGAGCTTTTCTATTGATATATAAAATATACCTGATATAATAAATGTATCAATAGAAAGTTAATAATTTGGAGGTATGAATTTTTATGACAAAATTTAATTTTGATCCAGCACATTCAGTAGTAGAATTTTCAGTTAAACACCTGGTGATTTCAAATATAAAAGGTAGATTTAATGAATTCGAAGCTTCACTTGAAGGAGATTTAAATGATTTAAGTACAATTAAAGGTGGTTTAACAATCAAAGCAGATTCAATTGACACTCGCGTTGGTGATCGTGATAATCACTTAAAAAGTGGTGATTTCTTAGATGTTGAAAACTACCCTGAAATTAAATTTGATGTAACAAAAGTAGATGGAAATTCAGTTACTGGTAATTTAACAATTAAAGATGTAACTGAAGAAGAAACTTTTGAATTATCATATGAAGGTCAAAGTAAAAACCCATTAAATGGAGCTACAACAGCAGGATTCATCGCTAATGGCACAATTAACCGTGAAAAATATGGTGTGACATTTAACCAACCACTTGAAACTGGTGGCGTAATGATTGGTAAGTATATAAACTTCCAAGTAAGCCTTGAATTTGCATTAGAAGATTAATAACAAAAATTATAGTAAAAAGGTCCAAGACTGATGTTTGTCTTGGATCTTTTTTTGTTATATAAAATTTAAAATCTTCTTATGCGGGTATAAAGTATTAAAAAGGGGGATTTCAGTGGCAACAATGTTACCTAAAATTGGTCGTCCAGCAACGAATGCGTTAGCTTCGATCGGTATAAATACTTTAGAAGAATTAGCAAAATATGAACGAACTACTATATTAGATACTCATGGCGTAGGACCTAAAGCGATCAGCATATTAGAAAATGCGTTAACAGAAGCAGGACTATCATTTAAAAATGAAGCGGCTTCAGAATTTCCATTTGAAATGGTTGGAGATTTAGGGTGTGATAATGCACCCAAACGGCGAATCATGTTAGATTTTCTAATTGGATCTGCATTAGCTGATAAGAATAAGTTATCACAAACAGTTGTGTCAAATTTCAAGTGGCAAGTGCCTGGTGCTTTTGAATTGAACAGTTTAGATGAATTTCACAATGAAATTGAAGCGCATAAAGTAGATATTAAAAGAATAGAAGTGACGCATAATTTAACACACGGAAAGTTTGGTGCAATGCATGGTACTCAGTTAAATAGTGATGGCACAGCAGTCTACTTTGCGGATTTTATTGAGTTTGAAAGCAATCGTAAAAATGCCAAAATTAAAACAGTGACATCTTATGTAATTATGAATGATGAATAAAAAGGAGCGTTTTAAGTGAGTATAGAAGTAAATGAAAATAAAATTATATTTAAAAGAGATTTTGAAGCAACTGCAGAAGAAATATTTGACGCATATACTGAGCAGTCTTTATTTGAACAATGGTTTCACCCTCAAGGTGCAACAACAAAAGTGTTCGAATTTAATATTGTGACTGGAGGTCAAGCGTTTTTTGCAATATATACTGATCAAGGTACAAGTTATACATTAACAAAGTATAATGAAGTCAAAGCACCTTATTTAATTGATTATAACGATTACTTTACTGATAAAGAAGGTAATATTGATAAAAATATGGCTAGTATGCGTAATGTCATTCAATTAGAACAGAAAGGTGAGAATTCAACACGTATTATATCCACTGCAGAACTACCAGATCCTAAATCAGCACAACAATTACTTGATATGGGTGTAGAAGCGGGTATGAATAGCACATTTGATAATTTAGAAACACTTTTAAAAAATAAATAGTCATAGATATGTAAGAATTGAAACACTTGTACACTTTAGCTTTTAGTTATAATAAAAGTGAAAAGAGGTGAGTGTATTGAATAAACGTTATTTAAAAGTATTAGGGTTATATACGATAAGTACGCTTGTACCAGCTATGATGTTAAATGAAAAATGTTTAAGTAGCAGTACATTCAAATGGTTATTACGTACTTTAACAGGCTATGGTATTTTTGCTTATGGCCTACATATATTAACAAAATTTAAAAAATAACAGCAAGCAGCGCGATTAAGTTAGAGCTATCCACGCTCCAATATGAGCGCAAATTCGTTATGAACTGTCTCTAATATTTGGAGTGAAATAAAGACACTTTCGTTGAATTCACATTAATAAGAATTTATACGGAGGTGTTTTTTTATGTAAAATAGAAGTACGTCTATTAAATTTGAATAAAAAATAATACAATGAATCTGTAAGTTTGAAATCTAAATATTTTAAAGGGGAAGGGTGTCGATGTTGATAGAGAATAATAAAGCCATCAAAGATACATATATGTCAGGCGAAACAATTAAGAACATTAATAATCAAGTTCAAATGAAGGATGTAATGTTTGACCAAACACCTGGACGTTATGCATTAAAATCGATTATGTCTGGATTTTTGTTAGCCATTGTAACAGTTTTCATGCTTGCAATAAAAACACAATTTGATGGTGCAAATGAAGGACTCATTAACTTAATAGGCGCTATTTCATTCAGTTTAGCCTTAGTATTAATCGTACTAACACATTCAGAATTATTAACGAGTAATTTTATGTATTTAACAGTTGGATGGTATTATAAACTTATCGGTATGAACAAGGCGTTACTCATCATGTTAGTATGCTTCTTTTTTAATATTATTGGAGGTATTGTATTATTTGGGTTAATGAAGTTTACGCCTATAATGACAACGGAAATGGTGACAAGTTTAACAACGCTTGTAGATGGAAAGACCATAGATACGACATGGTATGCCATTTTAGTAAAAGCCATTTTCTGTAATTTCTTCATAAATATTGGAATTTACGTATCAATTCAATTTAAAGATGGTTTATCTAAAGCTTTCTTCATAGCCTGTGGTGTTATTGTCTTTGTATTTATGGGTTATGAACACGTAGTATTTAATGCAGGTTTATATGCTGGTATGGTTTTTTATAATCTTGACGCTGTCGCATGGCTACACGTTTTAAAAAATATAGTCTTTGCTTTTATAGGTAATTATATTGGTGGAGGTATATTTGTTGGGCTGGTTTATGCTTATTTAAACGGTAAACGCGATAGTTTGCGCAGTTGATTTTAAGATAAAGTAGAAAGACAATGCGGTTTCGTTAATGAAATCGTATTGTCTTTTATTTTTTATCTATAAAACAAAAAAATTGACTCATTTATCAAGAAACCATATTGTATTACTGTAAATTAATGTTTGAGATTTAATAAAATGAAGCTTTAAGAGAAACGCTAAGGAGTGACAAAATGTCTGACTATAATATTAGAATTGCTGAAATAGATGATGCTGAAGCATTGCAAAAATTAATGCATGAAGCATTTACACCATTAAGAGAATTAGGTATTGATTGGCCATCTGTCAACGCTAGTGTTGAAATGGTCGAAAAAAATTTACAAACGGGTACGACTTTTGTCTTGGAAAATAACACGGAAATTATTTCAACGATAACTGTACGTTATCCTTGGGAGGCAAAACGACGTATTTCTATTTATCCGTTTGTATGGTGGTTTGCTACAAAACCTTCGTATGATGGTCAAGGATTGGGCGGCAAGTTATTAAAATACGTTGAAGAAACCTTCCTTAGAGATACGCTTAAGGTACCAGCAGTGACATTGGGTACATCTGCACGCAAACATCCATGGCTATTAGATATATACAAAAGAAGAGGTTATGAAGTATATGCAGAACATGAAAATGACGATGGTGATTTAGGCGTTATTATGAGAAAAGTATTAATTCCAGATCGTTTTGATGAAGAAGTATTAGGACAACCGCCATTTTAAGCGATGATTTGTAGTAGGGGATTCCTTTAGGTTTTAGCTAAGGGAATTTCCTATTTTTATATTTTAGTAAAGAGGCAGGTACTGCAAACGGTATTGTTTCTATGATGGGCGGTTTGGGGGGATTCTTCCCACCCATTGTTATTTCTTATGTCACAATAGTCACAGGTTCCAGTCATTTAGCGTTTTTTATTATTAGCGATATTTGGAATTATAGCATTAATAACAATGTCGAGAATGGTTAAAAATGTAAACTAAAACTATAAATTTCATAAAAAAAGCAACACTTCACTTTTATGAAGTGTTGCTTTTAATGTTTAATCAATTTGAATATTATAAGAAGACTCTTTTTTCTCTTTTTTAGGTAGCGTCACATTTAGCATGCCATTTTCGTAAGCAGCTTTAATGCCATTTTCATCAACATTATCAAATTGATATTGACGTTTTACATCACTAAAGCTGCGTTCTTGATGAATCATGCGTCCATTTTCATCTTCTTTATTATTTTCAAATGATTGTTTACCTTCTATTGTTAAAACATTATTTTCAAATTGAAGATTAATATTTTCTTTTTTCATACCTGGTAATTCTGCTTCTACTACGTAAGCATCTTCAAGTTCTTTGACATCTGTTTTAATGCTATTACTTCCTGGAAATTGATCGAAAAATTGACGTCCAAAGTCTCTGAATAAATCACTAGGATTTGCATCGAAAAATGAATTATCGAATGGTTTCATATTGAATGCCATAAAGCATCTCTCCTTATATAATAAATTTATTTTGTTACGATTTAATCAATATTAATTTGTTTTTTTGTATGTTTAATAGGTAACGTAACATTTAATATACCATCGTTTAGCATTGCTTTAATATTAGGTTCATCTACATTTTTAAATATAAATTGTCTACTTTGATTATTAAAATTGCGCTCTTTAATCAAGTAATTATCTTGGTTTTGAGTTGTTGTAGAAGTATTTGTAACACTGATTGTTAAAGTCTTTTCATCAAATTGAATATCTATATCTTCTTTACTGTAACCTGGCAGTTCAGCCATGACTTGATATGCATTACTTGATTCATATACATCTACGTTAAAATCATGATGCTCGGTTAATAAATTTTCTAGAATATCTGTAGAAAGATTTTGAGTGTTTTTCATCATTTTTCACCTCTCCTTTAACCTTATATTAATATTATAATACATTAGTCAAAGAAAGTCAAAGTCAAACTATGAGCGTTGATTATTCTAAATGTATGATCATATCAAAAATGGCGTATCAATGATTGTTAACATAAGTATAATTAGAAAAAATAAAAAAGAGGCAAGTTTAAGTTTAAAATAGCATAAATAAACTACACACTTTAAACGTTTCTTTGCCTCTTAATATATTAAATTTCTTTAGTGAAATGTTTATTCACAAAATTTTGTAGTGTTTCTTTTAAGTGAACGGCTTCATCGATATCCATATCAAATTCACCAAAAACTTTTCTAGAGACACCGGATAATGAATCTTGAACTTTTGCACCATGTTCGGTAAGTGCAATTTGTAAATTACGTTCATCATCAATCTCACGTGTTCTACTAACAAACCCTTTTTTTTCTAATTTTTTTAGTAATGGTGTTAGCGTACCTGAATCAAGATAAACGCGTTGTCCAAGTGTTTTGATGTTGATTTTTTCATTTTTTTTAATTGCGAGCATAACAATATAACCAGTATATGTTAAATCATACTCTTTTAAATATGAAGTATATTTTTTTATTATTTCTTTTGATGAAACATAAAATAGAAAGCACAGTTGTTCTTCTAAGTAACTTAATTTGTCCTCCATTTAATCACCCCTTTTGAAATTTAACCTTATTATGAACTACGTACATTGTCAAGGAACAGTTGTGTCTTTATTCATAATATTTTTATACTGTTGTGAAAGTGTTATTTGAGTTATTTTATTAATTTCATTCATATTAAAGTTAGGTGAAATTGTCCTGAACGGATTATTCAAAAAGTAATAAAGAATATATGTATATTTTATAATATATACAGTTATACATAAGCGAAAAATTAAGAACATTTTGTTACAAAAGGTAATAATACTTTATAATTTATTTGTTATCGTTCATAATATTAATATTATGAATTTTAATAAGTAGTCTAGGAATTTAAGAGTATGAGGATTAACAATGGAGTATGTATAATAATTGTTTTTACTTAAAAGGAGATAAATAATGAAGACGTTTTTGAAAATACTAGGACTATTAATTATTTCGTTAATTTTGGCTGTAATTTTTTTCTTTGGTTTAAGAACTTATCAAGGTCACAAAAATTTAGAGTTAGTTGATAACTATTTAGATGAAACTCATCTAACTGATAAAATCCAAACAGAGAAAACATTATATAGTGCTAAAAAAGGTTTGTATTATAAAGAAATTAAATTTAAAGATGATTCAGATCATACTTATGTCGTTCAACCGATTAGTACATATAAAGGTATTTTGGTGCAAGGTTTTGATCCAGAAACTAAGAAAAATGTCAAAGGCGCAAAACATAATGCTTTTAAAGAAAAATATCAACCTAAAGAATAAAAGTTATTTTTAATGATGTTATTATTTTATAGATTAAAGCAAAACAAGATAAAGTTGGCTGGTACCGTATTTATTTATGGCATCAGCCATTTTTTATTGAATGCTTTTATCGTATAGATTACTTTAGTAAAAATTAAAAAACATAAGCATTTTGAGCACTATTCCAAGTGAAATGTATATAAAAATCATACCGATTTCTTATGTTACTCAAATAAAAAATAGACTAAAAGAGTAGTGGTTTTATTTGTGATTATATCATTATATCTAACTTTTAGTAAGCGATCATAGCGTGATATCATAGTCTTTAACGCCAATTTTGTATATTTGTCAAAATAATTATGTTACTTATATATATATAAAATGAGTAAAAATAAAAATTAAGTGTAATATCAACTCTTTTTGCTGAAAAAATTTATATCTATATAAAAATTATTTTGATATAATTAAGCAATGTCAGAAAAAGGGGAGAAACATCATGGCAATTATAAGAAGAATCAGTTTACCAATGCAAGTTATTATCGCTTTGGTATTAGGTGTTATCGTAGGCCTATTACTTTATGGGCACGATGAAATTGCAAATTACATTAAGCCTTTTGGCGATGTCTTCTTGAATTTAATAAAAATGATTGTAATTCCAGTTGTTTTTTGTTCACTAGCATTATCTATATCCAATGTAGGTGAATCTAAAACAGTGGGACGTTACGGTTTTAAAACAATTTTATATTTTGAAATTATAACAACAATAGCTATAGGACTAGGTATACTTTTTGCGAATATATTTAAACCAGGGAAAGGTTTAGATCCAGATAAATTACCCAAAGGTGATATTTCAACATATGAATCCTCGGCAAAAGCTGCCGAATCATCTACATATGGAAATCACTTTATCGATACAATTGTAAACATTGTGCCTCAAAATCTTTTCGAGGCATTGACTTCAGGTGAATTACTACCAATCATTTTCTTTGCAGTGTTTTTTGGTGTTGCATTATCAGCAATTGGTAAAAAAGCAGAACCTGTAAAAGCGGTTTTAAGTGGTTCATTAGAAGCTGTGTTTTGGATGATTAATAAAATATTGAAATTAGCACCTATTGGCGTATTCGCATTTATTTGTACGACAATTATGACTTTTGGTGCTTCAGCATTAATACCATTATTAAAATTACTATTAGTGGTTATCGGTGCAATGATATTCTTTATTATTGTTGTACTTGGTATCGTAGCTAGATTATGCGGTATTAGTATTTTCTCTATTATTAAAATACTAAAAAATGAACTAGTATTAGCATTTTCAACATCAAGTTCTGAATCTGTGTTACCAATAATAATGAAAAAAATGGAAAACTTTGGTTCTCCAAAAGATATTACTTCATTTGTAGTACCAATTGGATATACATTTAACCTTGATGGATCTGCATTATATCAATCAATAGCAGCCTTATTTGTTGCTCAGATGTATGGCATCGATATGTCCATCGGCCAACAAATCATGTTAATGGTTACTTTGATGGTTGCTTCAAAAGGTATGGCGGGCGTACCAGGAGTATCAATTGTAGTACTTATTACAACATTGACAACAATGGGATTACCAGCTGAAGGACTGGCATTGATTATCGGTGTCGATAGACTATTAGATATGGTACGAACTTGTGTAAATGTATTAGGTAACGCATTATCTACCATTGTTATTGCAAAATGGGAAAATGCTTATGACAAAGAGAAGGGTCAAGCCTATCTAAAATCGATATAAACTAAATTAAAATTCTGACATTTTGCACTGAATAGAAAATAAATCTATTCAGTGCTTTTTTGTTAATTACGGTTATATTATGTTAATTATAAAACAACAACAGTAGGATGTTTTTGAAAACAAGTGATGGGTTAAACAAAATTAATGTTATTTAAGGCACAAACAGCCCCATAAGCACTTCACTTCTAAGCAGTGCTTTTGGGGCTGTTTTGTGACGCGGTTTTACTTATTTACATGCCTTTCATGTCCATATCGTGAATTTTCATCATTAGACCATGCGGAATGTCATCGTGATCAACGACTTCCATTTTACTATAAGTGTCTTCGTCCTCAGATTTAATAAGTTTTACAAAATCACCTTTTTTAGGATTAAATCCTGATTTAGAAGGTATTTTTACATTTTCCTCTACTTCATGGTCTTTTTCACTCACTACTTTATCAGCAGTTGTACTATTTTTCATGTAGCCGAAGTATGTCTCTTTTTGACCACCAGAAACCATCATAATAACTAAGACAATAGCTACAATCACCATTACTGCACTGATAATAATTGCAAACATTTTATTTTTCAAAATTAGATTCTCCTTTATATATCTTTACTTCAGTTATATCTGATATTTTAGCATAATGCAATTGAAGTATAAGCGATGACAAAACTTTTAAATTAAATTGTGCTAATATGTACTTATTTTTAAAGTTTCATGTCTATGCTACACTATTATTTATTTGTAGGTGATAAGCGAATGTATTTCACCTCATCTCGACCAATATCAAACTCAATAGGTGTGTGTGGATAGGTAGTATGTCGTAATTCTGATTTCGGCATATTTGAACGCTCTATATTTTTTAACAGTGATTGTTCAATGAAAATATCATTAAATATAGGAGGTAAAGCATAATCTATAAAACCATGTTCTCTATTTAACGTACGTATAAATAAAATTAATTTTGAAATAATTGTTTGTTGTTTTAATATAAACTTTCGCTTGTTTAACGTTGTGTGCGTATTGGCATTGAATAATAGTAAATGTGTACATTGTTTATCTTTTGCAACTAAATAATTAGGTTGCATTAATATCGCTTTTCCATAAAATGGCTTTAAGAATTGCATTATATATACAATGGGTTCATATATGCCGTGATGATTCATTAATGCAACGTCATATATACATTTATTCATTAGTTCATAGCCAACAGCAGAACCATTTTTAATCAATTGTATTGTATGTTGCATAATTTCTGATATTCCTAAAGGCGCTTTTTGATTATATTGAGTGAAGTGATTTTTAGTAAGTTTTGAGTACACACATTTATTAGGTTGTAGCTTAGAAAGTGTGACGAATTTATTATAATAATCACTATAACTTGATACATTATCGAATTGATGGCTATGCTTTAATAACATTGTACGTAATTCGCTACGTTCTACATCAATAAAATTAAAGTCAAAATTAAATCTATGTAAGAGTGTAAAAGTGTGTTTAAGGCTTTGAGTTTGGGTTAACACGCCTTCTACATTGATTGCTAATTTGATATTAATATTTAAACTTCTGACTTTAATGTACAATCTGTTTATATCATTTAACTTTAAGTATTCTGAATCAAATAGAATCATAAAGTTATACATATTACCATTAGCATGATATTTAGGTTTGAATATTAAAAATTGGGAAATCACTTGTTCTATTTTTTTATATTCTTCCATGGATTTAATTCTAATAACTACGCCTATACAGTTAGAAAAAATAGCATCGATAAAATTGACAATTCCATTTAAATTGAGTGAAGCTGATGCTAGATTGCTCACATTATTTATAAGTAAATAGCAGTTTGTAAGGTCACTAAAATTAAGTTTTTGATTTAAATTTGTTTGAATTATATCCATTAGATTATCAATATGAATAAAGATGGTAGGTTGTTTTGCCAAATCATTATACATTAAGTGGTCTAAATTGATAATTTCGTTATCAAGTGATTGATTATGGTCATCTAAGTAGGCTTTGAAATAGTGTGAATATCCGCTAATATCAGTAGTTAATAACGTAATAGGATTATTGTGCAATATATTAAGCTTTTTTCTGTAAGCAAGCGGTGTTAACTTGAGATGATATTTGAATTGATGAGTATAGTTAGCATAATGATTGAAACCCATATTTTCAGAAATAAGATAAATGGTTTTGTTACTATTAATAAGTTCATTAAGAGAAAGCGCAATTTTTAAACTTACTACATAATGTTTAAAGCTAATACCTAAATATTTTTTAAATAAAATCGATATGTATGAACTAGAAATATAAAAAATTGAAGAAATTTCTTTGGACATGATATGTTGTGTAATGTGCTTTTGAATATAATCTGATATTTTATTTAAAAGTTCATTTTCAGAATGGATTGTCGGTATATAAGCATAATCAGTTGATTTTTTAGTTTCTTGCTCTAAGGTAGAAATAAGCTCAGTTAATTGAGGTAATTCCATTGAATTCATAGTATTTAATTTTTCAATCATGTTTAGTATTAAATACTTCAAGTATTCTTGAGCATGCAATGCTTTTGCATCATAATAACAATTAAAAAATAATTGATTAAGCGGGATGATTTGTTGTATTGGTATTTTTAGTTCAACAAGTTGTTCTGCGTGAGTTATACAAAATAAATCACTATGATTGATGATAGCGATATTGTTTTCAACCGAAGTTTGTTTACCATTAATATTGATATTCAATTTACTATTTAATGAAAATAACAGTATGACTTGGTTGATACAACGTTGCGTGTCTGTAGTTAAAAAATCGTGGATACATAATGTGGCATGTTCCATTCTATCTAGCAACTCCTGATAACATATTGTTATATTGACTAAATTACATTATATAATAAATAGTTGTGAATATTAATATATTAAATATAACTATTTTCTTATTTTAAGCGCTAATTCAATCGATAAAATTAAATTGTGCACATCATTAAATTTGGAGTAAATAAATTAAACGAACTAATGATGTAAAAATTTAAATATTTAAATATTAAAGAGGGAAAATAATGGAGCATATATACTCAAATTATTATGAAATAGAAGAGAAAATCACTGAACGAAAAAAAGATATTTTAGGTGTCGTTCTACACGATGATGCCGAAAATTATTGTGCCAAAAATTACATTACATGGTTAAATAAGCGCATTGAAAAAAACGAATTAGAAAAAGGATGGGCGAGCGTCTACATCGACCAAGACACATGTTACTGGTTTCATCCAACACAATATACTGAATGGCACTGCGGAAATATATTTGCCAATACGCATTATATTGGTATCGAGAGATGTCAGTCTAAAATCAATGGTATATTAACAGATAGTGCATTTATGAAGGTAGAAGAGGTTAGCTTTTGGCTAGCAGCTGCAATTTTAAAGAAATATCAATTGCCTGTTAATAGAGAAACAGTAAGAATCCATAAAGAATTTTATGATACTGAGTGTCCAGCAAGATCGTGGTTAATTCATTTGGAACAAGCTTCAAGCACATTGGAAAACATGAATAGATTGAAAGATTATTTTATCTATAAAATAAAATATTATTACGATGATATTACTAAAGAAGATATTATGCCTTTAGGTTAAGGCCAGTATCAAATTAAAGTCAGCTAATATTCATTTTTACCATCAGCAAAAAATAGTTTGGATTATAATATTTAAAAACGTCAATTCTAATCATATAGAAATTGACGTTTTTATTTTTGAAAATTAACCTGATGTGACAAGCTATTCTCAATATATAAATTTTAATAAAAAAAGTGAAATAAATTTAAAAGGCATGTCTCCTAAATTTTTGAGGAAACAAGCTTTTAGAATATTACAGAAAACCAAAGTACAAATTTCAAGATTCAGTACAATAACACATGATAGAATCTTTCATATTGAGCATAAGCTTTATATCTAGTTATTTTTAAATGTGTGTTTGCTCTATATCAAAACTTTTGCTTTCGCCATAGAAATGCACCTACACATGAAACGATAATTAGTGAAATAGCGATCACGATAACCCAAGAGACATAGCTATGTTCATCAATAGGTAATGGAACATTCATGCCGAAAAAGCTAAATACTAAAGTTGGTAATGTTAAAAAGACAGTAAATAATGTCAATGTTTTCATCGTATTATTCATTTCATTTGAAAGTAGTGATGCATATGAAGTTGTAATACTTTCTAATATATCCGTGTATAATCTTGTGGTCTCTAAAGCTTGATTATTTTCTATGACTAAATCTTCCAACAAATCTTCATCTTCTTCAAATCGTTTAATTGCAGGTAATCTGAAAAGTTTCTTTACTATCGTTTCATTACCTTTTAATGCTGCTAAGAAATAAACTAAACTCTTTTCAACTTCCATTAAATTATATAGTTGTTTGTTTGTAACATTATTTTTTAAATCACGTTCTATACGTAATCTCGTTTTATTTAATAATCTAAGGTTTCTATTATAATGATTCGCGATCGTTAATAATATATTGAGCGCGAATCGGCTATGAAAATGTAAATTTAAATTTTGATGGCTAAATTTTTCTAGAAATTCGTTCTCCACATTACATACAGTAAATATTTTTTTATTACCAATAATAATACCTAGAGGAATTGTTATAAACGAGAGCACATTAAGATTTGTATCATTAACAACTGGCAAATCAAGGATTATGAGGGAATAGCCTGTTTCTTCATCGTATTCAACACGAGAACTTTCCTCAGTATCTAGAGGGTCTCTAATAAAATCTTCTGGTAAATGGTATAAATCTATTAAATGTTCTATTTCTTCCCAATTTGGGTCAACGACATTGATCCATGAAGCATCATGGTCTAAAGTTGATGTTATTATTTCTTGTGTTTGAGTATGTTTATAAGCAGTAATCACAATACAAATCTTCCCTTCATTAAATTCTTAATTATATTAGCGAAGATTAGAGCGGTTGACAAGTATCTTTCAATTTTAATTGTAATACTTATAAAAAGAATTAATTTAAGGATGTTATAAGTATCATATTGTAAAATCTGCATGGTTAACGAATTTGGAAAGGTTTGCATGTATTGGTGAAATAAGATTACAGAAATGTTGAGAAAATACGATGTAATTTTAATGATAAATTAACATTAGCTTAACAAAAATTAGTTATACTTCACATAGTTTACAAATATTTTAAAGAGGTGTAACGATGGATTCTTCTGTAATGGAGATTATTTTTACCTTTATTGGTGGATTAGGTATTTTTCTATATGGTATTAAACAAATGGGAGACGGTTTACAAGCCGCAGCTGGTGATAGATTAAGAAGCATTTTAAATACTTTTACAAGTAACCCTTTAATGGGTGTCTTGGCTGGTATGATTGTAACGATATTAATTCAAAGTAGTTCGGGCACAACAGTAATTACTATAGGTCTTGTTAGTGCAGGCTTTATGACAATGCGTCAGGCAATTGGAGTAGTTATGGGAGCGAATATTGGTACTACAGTTACTGCATTTATTATAGGTATTGATATCGGTGAGTATTCGCTGCCAATTTTAGCAATTGGTGCATTTCTAATTTTCTTTATTCAAAAACGTAAAGTGAAAAATGTGGGTATGATTTTATTTGGTTTTGGTGCATTGTTCTATGGTTTAGAACTTATGAGTGGTGCAGTTAAACCATTAGCAAATTTAGACTCTTTTAAACAAATTATGTTAGATATGTCTTCGAATCCATTATATGGTGTGGTAGCAGGTACATTATTAACAGTAATTATCCAAAGTTCAAGTGCCACAATTGGTATTTTACAAGGATTCTTTGCCAATGATTTAATTAGTTTACACGGTGCACTTCCTGTACTTTTAGGCGATAATATTGGTACGACAATCACGGCAGTACTTGCCAGTTTAGCAGGCTCGTTGGCGGCAAAACGTGTGGCAGCTGTACATGTACTTTTCAATGTAATTGGCGCTATCATTTTCTTAATAATCATGCCTCTCTATCAATTAGTTATTGAATGGATGCAAGGGATTATGAATTTAAAGCCTGAAATGGTTATTGCATTTGCACACGGTACGTTCAATGTAACAAACACAATTATTCAATTGCCATTTATTTTCATCCTAGCATGGATAGTGACGAAGTTAGTACCAGGCGAAGACTTGAATGAAAAATATAAACCAAGAATGTTAGATAAAAATTTAATCAACAGAGCTCCTAACATTGCATTACAAGAAGCTCAAGATGAAATTCAAAATATAGGTCATATGACTTTCGATATGTTTAGATATGCTAAGAACTATGATGATAAAACAGAAAAAGATATAATTCAGAAGCATGCAGCTGTGGAAAGTATGTATGACAATGTAAGACAATATTTAACAAAAATCTCTGAGAAGAAGATATCCAAACAAGATGCAGAAAGAATGTCTGTGTTATTCGATGTTAATCGAACGTTTATTAAAGTAGCAAGTTTAACAGAAGCTTATTTATTGGATTTAAAGAAAAAAGAAACAGAATCAATTCAAATATCTGCAAAAGCAGAACAAAGTATTGAAAGACTATATGACCATGTCGATGCGTCACTTGAAAAAACAATTGATATGTTTAACGTATATGACAGAGTTAAAAAAGATGAAATCGTTCGTTTGAGTAACGATTCGTATACATTAGAACATGATCTTAGGAAGAAACATATCAAGCGCTTAAGTTCTGGAGAATGTTCTTTAGAAGGTGGTTTGCTATATCTAGATATGATAGCTATCTTAGAGCGTATTGGTTACCATTCTAGAAACATTTCAGAATCTATGATTGATATAGATAATATTGAACATGAGGATGATGAAGTGGAACATACTTTGGGTTGGTCATATTAAAAAGTTATTTTAACCACAATGTATGCAAAATTTAATATCATATAATGAGGCAAGCCATAACAGAAATAAATTTTATGCTTAGTCTTTTAAATTAGAGCGGAATAACATCACTTTATTAAAGGGTGATGTTACTCTGCTCTTTTTTTATGAGAAAAGTGTACTTGGTTAACAATTTTCAATTTAAATGATAAATGGTATGTAAAAAATGGAGTACTCGAGATGGCAAAAGCAATCCCTCTCTTAATCCTTAGTAAAACGATAAGGATACTTGACAAAATGTTACCGTGAGCATAAGATTGAAACTAATATAATTTTCAGAAATCGATTGGGGGATTGTTTATGACATCTATTAGTATACTAGATCAAAGTCCGATAGATCATAATGAAGCAGTTAGCGACGGGATAAAGAGAACAGTTGAACTCGCTCAATTAGCAGAAAACCTGAATTATACAAGATATTTTGTTGCAGAGCATCATAATATACAAGAAGTCGTTGGTACGAGTCCTGAAATATTAGTTACACATCTATTAAACCAAACAAATAGAATAAACATTGGTTCTGGTGGGGTTATGCTACAGCATTATAGTCCATTTAAAGTGATTGAGCAGTTTCATTTTATGAGCCAAATCGCTCCGGGAAGAGTAGATTTAGGTATAGGTAAAGCACCTGGTGGTTTTCCTCTAGCGACACAAGCATTGCAAGAAGATATCAAAAGTTCACCTACATCTTTCAATGATAAATTTCATCTATTAAATCAATTTAATAATGGAAACTTTCCTAAAGAAAATCCATATTCAAATTTAAAAACAACGATTCGTAATAAAGAGGTTGAAAAACCACATGTTTTTCTTTTAGGTGGCAGTGAACGATCAGCGCGTTTTGCAGCAGAAGAAAAAGTAGGATTTATTTATGCATATTTTTTGAATTCGGATAATGAACTTTTACAAAAAGCCATTCGTACATACAAAGCATTTTACCCTGAGGGGAGAATAATTGTTGCCTTGGCTGCTGTTGTATCGAATAGCGAAGCGGAGTACGCATTAATTGAAGAAGGGCGTACAAACTATGTTTTACACTTTGATGACGGTCAAAAATTAACGGTATCAAGTGAACACCAAATTGATGATTTTAAAAAGCAAAGTTCAAGGACATTTGAAATTGAAGCACAACAAATAGAGGTATTTAATGGTACAGCTGAGTCCATAAAACAACAGATTCATGAATTAAATATAGATGATGAAGTTGATGAATTTATGTTTCATATGCCCGTTCAAAATCATTCATTACGATTAAAAACAGTAGAGCAATTAGCGCGTGTATATAAAAAATCGACTTTGAAAGCAGGGGTAAAATGACAAATAAAAAAATAGATTTTGGAATTATGTTGAACGGTCCTGGTAGTCATATGCATGCTTGGAAATCAAGTGAGGTTCCAAGTGATGCAAGTACAAATTTTGAATTTCAACTTGAAATTGCTCGCAAAGCAGAAAAAGCTGGCTTCAGTTTCGTTTTTGTAGCAGATGGATTATATATCAATGAAAAATCGATACCACATTTTTTAGATAGACATGAACCTTTAACATTTTTAGCAGCTCTTGCTCCTATAACGCAGCAAATTGGATTAGTTGGTACGATTTCAACTTCGTATAGTGAACCGTTCACAGTGGCCAGACAACTTTCAACCATTGATAACATTAGTAAAGGTCGTGCAGGCTGGAATGTGGTAACTTCGCCTTTAGCTGGGAGTGCTGACAATTATAGTAAAGGAGAACATCCAGAACATGATATTCGATATGATATTGCTGAAGAACATATCCAAGTTGTACAAGGATTATGGGATTCGTATGAAGATGACGCGTTTACGTTCGATGTTGAAAATGGTGAATATGTTGATAAAAGTAAAATGCATACTTTAGATTACAAAGGTCAATATTTCCAAGTTAAAGGTCCTTTGAATGCAAGTCGGTCAGAACAAGGACAACCTGTTATATTCCAAGCAGGAGCTTCTCCTAAAGGACAGGCATATGCAGCTAAATATGCTGATGCCGTTTTTACACTTGGTGAGTCACTTGAAATTGCTAAAAGTAATTATGACAGTATTAAAAAACAAGCCCAAGCATTTGAGCGTAATCCCGACCATGTTAAAGTCTATCCAATGCTAGCACCAGTCATTGGAAAAGATAAAGCCGAAGTAGAGCGACGATTAAATGAACTTAAATCATTAGCAACAATTGAAGAGGCTTTAGACTACTTGGGAAGATATTATGATCACCATGACTTTACTCAATACGAATTAGATGCACCATTTCCAGAGTTAGGTGACGTAGGGAAAAATAGTTTTCGTGCAACTACTGATGCAATTGCTGAACGTGCGAAATCACAAAATTTAACGTTAAGAGAAGTTGCTCTAGAAGAAACTGTAAGACGTTCACCATTTACAGGCACTTATGAAGAAGTAGCAGCATTAATAATTGAATGGTTTGAACAAGGTGCAGCAGATGGCTTTATCTTTGGACCACATGTCTATGGTGAAATATATGATGAATTTTTAAGAGAAGTGTTACCGATATTAGAAACAAAAGGTTATTATTCGAAATCTTATGAAGGTAGTACATTACGTGATCATCTTGGTATTCCGTTTAAAGAAAATCGATATCGAAACACAAAAGTAGAGCATATCTAATTTAAATGATTTTTAAGGAGTGAAATAGAATGTCTGAATATAGTGCAACTTCACATCATTCGCAAACAGATGTTGAACAAGACCAATTAAAAATAAAAGAAAAAAGAAAATTTCAATTGCCACACGTGTTATTAATGATGTTGATGATGATGATGTTTGCATGTTTACTGACATATGTCATTCCAGCTGGTGAATTTGACACGACAAAAAGTGGTGAAATTGTACAAGGAACTTATCATGCTATTTCACAAAATCCAGTTAATCCGTTTTATGCAATTACCTTAATATTAAATGGGGGTATACAATCAGCTCAAACTGTAACTTTATTGCTATTTGTTGGTGGGGCAATTGGAGGTATGTTGCAATTGGACTCAGTGACAAAGTTAACTAATTATATGATATATAGATTTGAACACGCAGGTGCTTTACCACTCATTATAGGATTATTTTCTTTAATGGCGTTTATAGGGTTTTTTGTAGGTGGCGATCAGATGATTGTTTTTGTTACGCTCGGTGTCATTTTAGCGAATAGGTTAAAATTAGATCCAATTATTGCCCTTGGCATGACCTTCCTACCTTTGTATATGGCATTTTCAGTTTCTCCTTCAGGTATGGCTAAAATTGGTCAAATCGTTTATCCGGAAGTCACTTTATATTCAGGATATGGTGGGAGAGCAATTATGTATACAGTGTTTTTATTGGTCACTTTATTATATGTTATCTGGTATGCGAGAAGGGTTATTAAATCACCAAATAAAAGTTTGATGAATACTACATCTTGGCAACAAAATAATGTGCAAACAACAAGTACAGAAATTGATTTGAAAGATAGAACAATTAATTGGAGAGATTTGGTTGTAGTAGGATTAGTGATTTTTACACCTATAGTATTAGCAATAGGTAACGGCATGTTAAGTTGGACTGAGAAATATGGAAATGGTGTATTCATTACTGTTTTTGGTATTAGTTTTGTGCTTGCTTACTTAATAAAAAGTAAACGGCCTAGTGAAATGGTGGATGGATTTCTAGCAGGAGCTAAACCAATGCTAGTGGTTGCTTTTGCTATTATCATGGCAAACACAATCAGCGTCATTCTAGAAAAAGGTAAGATTTTAAGTACGATTGTCAACGGATTAACGACACAACTTGATGGTTCTTCAGCCGGTGTCGTATCAATATTAATATTTTTAGTAGCAACAGTATTTAATTTTTTAGTACCATCTGGTTCAGGTTTAATGAGTGTCATGGTTCCAATATTACAACCAGTTACGCATACACTTGGTGTGAATGACCAAATACTGTTAACTTCACTATCTTTTGGCGGTGGATTAGGTAATTTAATTACGCCAACATTGGGTGCGACAGTAGGTGCGATTGCTATTGCGAAAGCTAATTTTAGTTCATGGTTTAAATTTATGGCACCATTGTTTTTAATTTGGGTCATCGTAGGTTCAATTGTGTTGTATATCTTCACTACTGTTGGATGGTCAGGTGGTATATAAAAAGATTGGATAATTATTTTAAGTAAAAAAGCTGTATCAATTAGGTATTAAATTATTCTAATTGATACAGCTTTTTAAATTGTTAATTTTGAAATTAAACAACAGTTAACTTAAATGGCATGTTTTGTAGCCATTTTTTTTGGGGGGGTTCATCAGTAATAACTTCAGTAATATCAGTGATTTTAGCAAATGATAAAGTAGATGAAATATCAAATTTACTGTGGTCTATCAGAGCAATTACTTTTTCACTTTCTTGAACCATCTGCTTTTTGAGTTGAACTTCAGGTAATGAAAAATCAGTCAAACCATTTTCTAAGGTGAAACCGTTTGCAGATAAAAAGAAATAATCAATATGATACATTTCTAAAATTTGTGAATCAATGTTTCCAGTAATTGCATTTGAATCTTGTGATACAAACCCTCCAACTACGAGCACTGTTAAGTTAGGATTTTCTTTTAAGAGTACTGCATTTTCCAATCCATTTGTAATAATCGTAAGTTCCATTGTTGTCTCAGATATTAATTTTGCAAGCTCATATGTAGTTGAACTTGCGTCGATGAGTATGCATTGTTGCGGTTCGATTTTATTTAACGCATGCTCACTTATTTTATGTTTTTCACGATGCTTTTGTGTTAAGCGGTAAGAAAAGTTTAATTTAGAAGTCATCGTATCATTTAATTTTGCTCCGCCATGTGTACGTGTAATCTTATTTTCACTTTCTAAAAGCCTTAAATCGCTCCGAACTGTTGCTTCTGTCACGCTTAAGTAATCTGAAAGTTGTTTTACAGTAGCTCTTTTATGTGACTTTATATAAGTATATATGTGCTCTCGTCGTTCATCTGCATACATTTTCATATGATTCGCAACCTCCTTATGTTCATAATTTAGTTTAACACAATTTTTTATAAAAATAACAAAACAAAAGCAAAACGAAAATAAACGAAAAAATATTTGAAAGAAATGAAAATATATATTAGAATTATAGGTATAAATGAAAGCGTTTTCTAATAAAAGAAGGGGTTGTTGAAAATGACGAATAAAAATTATCCAGACAAAATGAATGCAGTTGTAGCATATGCGCCAGGGGATTATAAATATGAAACAGTAGAGACGCCAACAATTGAGAATTCAAAAGAAATTATAGTGAAAGTTGAAGCATGTGGTATTTGTGCAGGAGATATTAAAGCGTATGGCGGAGCACCAAGTTTTTGGGGTGATGAAACGCAACCTTCTTATATTAAAGCACCGATGATACCGGGCCACGAATTTATTGCACGTATTGTTGAGAAAGGCGAAGATGTGACTGATTTTGAAATAGGTGATCGTGTCATTTCTGAACAGATTGTACCTTGTTGGGAATGTAGATTTTGTAAACGTGGAGAGTATTGGATGTGTGAAAAACACGATTTATACGGTTTCCAAAATAATGTCAATGGCGGTATGGCTGAATACATGAAATTCACTAAAGAAGCAATAAATTATAAAGTTCCTGAAGATCTACCTATAGAAAAAGCAATTCTAATTGAACCATATGCTTGTAGTTTACATGCAGTGCAACGTGCAAACATCAAATTAGGAGATTTCGTTGTATTATCTGGTGCTGGAACACTGGGGCTTGGCATGATAGGAGCTGCTAAAAAATCTGGCGCTGAAACTTTGGTTGTACTAGATATGAAAGATGATCGTTTAGAATTAGCGAAACAGTTTGGTGCAGACATTGTAATGAATCCAGCAAAAGTTGACATAGTAAAAGAAATTAAGGATATGACTGAGGGCTATGGTTGTGATACTTACATTGAAGCGACAGGACATCCTAAATCTGTTGAACAGGGTTTGAGTGCAATTAGAAAACTAGGAAGATTTGTCGAATTTTCTGTATTTGGGGATCCAGTAACTGTTGATTGGAGCATCATTTCTGATCGTAAAGAACTAGATTTAATGGGTAGTCATTTAGGACCTTACTTTTATCCGCTTGTGATAAATGGTATACAAAATGGTGATTATCCAACTGAAGGCGTAGTAACACATCAATTGCCACTGCAAGATTTTGAAGAAGGCTTTGAATTGATGAAAAAAGGAGATAAGTCATTGAAAATTGTGCTTGTACCTTAAAACAGCAAAGTGATAGATAACATAGATAGTTAAAAGGAGAGACTTTAAATGAAAAAGATGATTAATCATCCTGATGACGTTATAGAAGAATTAATGGCCGGATATTTAATTGCTTATCCTGAATATATTAGACGTTCAAACTTGCATCAAAGAGCATTAATTGGAAAAAAACGACACCCTAATCGTAAAGTGAGTGTTTTAATTGGTGGAGGATCAGGACATGAGCCAGCTTTTATCGGATATGTTGGTCAAGGTATGGCTGATGGTGTGGCAGTAGGTAATATTTTCGCTTCACCTTCACCAATTCCTATACAAGCTGTAACTAGAGAAATTCATGACGGCAATGGTGTGTTATATATTTATGGAAATTATGCAGGAGATTTAATGAATTTTGAAATGGCCAGCGAAATGACAGAAGTCGAAGATGATATTGAAACAGCAGTAGTAATAGGAAATGATGATGTTGCTTCAGCGAAGGAAATTGAAGAGAGACGTGGCATAGCAGGTGAATTACTGGTTTATAAAGCTGCAGGTGCTGCTGCTGATTTTGGCTATGATTTGAAGGAAGTACGTCGTATTGCACAACTGGCAAATGATTATACACGTTCGATGGGCATTGGGTTAAGTCCTTGTTATTTACCGCAAACAGGAAAACCAAGTTTTGATCTTGAAGATAACGAGATGGAAATTGGATTAGGACATCATGGTGAACCAGGTATTGAAAAAACAACGATTCGCACAGCAAAAGAAACCGTCCAAGTTATTATGAAAAACATTTTGAAAGAAGGCCTTTATCAATCAGATGATGAGGTGGTTGTGTTAGTAAATGGGTTGGGTGCAACCTCACAAATGGAATTATATATTATCAATAAAGAAGTTGATGCAATATTAAATGAAAATAATATAAAGACATACAAATCGTATATTGGTAATTTTATTACATCAATGGAAATGGGTGGCTTCTCAGTAACATTGATGAAGGTGGACGAGACGTTAAAGTCATGTATAGATCATCCTGTCGATTGTCCAAATTTTAAAGAAGTCTAGGAGGAAATTGTAATGACATTAACAAGTGAAACATATAAATCATTCATCCTAGCATTAGCTGAGTTGTTTGAAGAACAAAAAGATAACTTATGTGAATTAGATAGAAAAATAGGTGATGGTGATCATGGTGTGACGATGAATATTGGTTATCAAGCTGTAAAAAGTACGATTCATAACGAGTTACAAGTACAAGATGATATTGCAAAAATCAGTGTTGCTGTTGGTAAAAGCTTTTTGGATGCAGTCGGGTCATCTGTAGGTCCTTTATATGCTTCAGGTTTTTTAAAGTCAGCAGTTGCAGTGAAAAATAAAACTGAATTAGATGATACAGACTTATATCAATTTTGGATTGCATTCAGTAAAGGAATTAAGGCAAGAGGTAAAGCTGAAATAGGTGATAAAACGATGATTGATACACTTGAACCATTCTATCTTTCATTAGAAACATCTAAATATCAAAGTATTAATTTCAAGGAAGCATTTGAGATTGCACTTTTAGAGGCTAAAAAAGGTATGGAAAGTACAAAGGATATTGTTTCAAATAAAGGCCGTTCTAAGCGATTAGGCTATCGTGCGCAAGGTCATGTAGATCCTGGCGCGATGTCAGCGTATCTGATGTTAAATACATTTAAATCATATGTATAAGTGAAGTGATAAGTATATAAGGAGGAGTTAGAATGAAAATAGCAATCGGTGCAGACCACAATGGTTATGACTTAAAAGAGGCAGTGAAAACGCATATAGAAGCACTGGGCCATGAAGTCGAAGATTTTGGTTGTCATCATTGTGCAGAGACGGATTATCCAGATGTTGCTGCTAAAGTTGGTAAAAGCATCCAACAAGGAGATAATGAACGTGGTATTCTTATTTGTGGAACTGGCATTGGCGTTGCGATAACAGCCAACAAATTAAAAGGCATACGCGCTGCTTTGGCGCATGATTACTATTCTGCAGAGCGTGCACAGTTAAGTAACAATGCTCAAATACTGACTATGGGTGCACAAATTATTGGTATAGAAGTTGCTAAAAAAAATGTTGAAGCTTACTTAAATGTAAGTTGGGAAGGCGGTTCTCAACGTAAAGTAGATAAAATTGTGCAAGTTGAACAAGATGAATTTTAATGCGTTATATTTATGTAAACCATATCATTCTTGAAGAATAAGAAGTTGAGGCCTAAAGCGCATAATTAAAGCAAAGGACTAGTCCGTGTGAGAGTCAACGGATTAGTCCTTTGCTATTTAAATTTATACATAATTTGTAACTTAGCATTTCTAATAAAAACAAATTTAGCATTAGTTTAATACTTATTTTTATAACAACACATTATAAATATTTTTAATGGAAACAAAACTAATATTTTATTTCTAATTAATTGGAACAATAATATTTAATTTATAATTATTTGTCCAAAAAATGACAAAATGAAATTTATATTGTGAATATATATTTCATTTAATATCATTGATAATATAAACTTTTTGAAAAAGGGGGATGAAAGTGCAATTAACATTTAAACTTCATAAGTTTTCTTATGTTATATTTATAATTTCGTTGATCATTGGGATAGTTACTTGTTCTCAGCAAGTTTCAGCACATGCAACTTTAGAAAAAGTTACTCCAGCACAAAATAGTGTGGTTGAAAACGCGCCAAAAGAAATAACATTACAATTTAATGAACCAGTCCATTCAAAGTATTCAAGCATAAAGATTTATGATGACAATGGTTCTGAATTGACTGAAGTAAAACCAAGTACAACAGGTTCCTCTCAAACATTGACATTTCCTATTGAAAATTTAAATAAAGGTACGCACAGTATAAAATGGCATACAATGTCTGCAGATGGCCATGAGATCAATGATAGTTTTGAATTTTCGGTTGGAAAACAGACAGCAAATGGAATTGATACAGCACCACCGTTTTATGAAAAGGCAGATTTTTGGTTTGGGGTTACGCGCTTTATAATAGAAGGATTATTGATTACACTTACCGGCCTTTATTTTGTCAACCGCTTAGCTAAAAGACAAAGTTTACCTCATTTAAATTTTAAAACATACACGATGCCAACCATTTTGACGTTGGTCATGATTTCTGTTATCACAGTTTTAATTTATATGATGACTTTATCTTCTGATGTTGTGTCAGATGTGTTAAGTCTACAAAAAGCAACTTTATTGCAAACACCATTCATATTAACAATGATTGCAGTTATCATATTATTATTGCTTTTCACTTTGAAAAATATGGCTACAAGTTGGTATATATTCATTCCAAGTCTAATATTAATTGCGCTTAGTATGTCTGGACATGCTTGGTCTCAATCTGTACCAATATGGTCGATTTTTATCAGAGTGATCCATATTACTGGAATCTCATTTTGGTTAGGCGCTTTGATATACTTAGTGGTGATGGTATTGGGTAAAAAACAATTTGCAGTAAATCAAATGAGACCTTTTTTATTAAAAGTAAATATTAGCGCTGTCATGTTAATTGTCATATCAGGTGTCCTTATGTCAATTGACCAAACGAATGTCTTAACATTGTGGAAAAATATTCAAACGTGGAGCGTTTTATTACTTATTAAGATTCTGTTAACATTTGTGATGATGACGTTAGGATTTTATCAAACAACTAGAGCGCTTGGTAAGCATCGTCAGACAAATAGATTTGCATTAATCATAGAACTAAGTATAGGTATTTTACTCATATTAGCAGGTGTAATTATGAGTCAATTAAATATCCCAGGATAGGAGTTTAAAAGATGAAAAGACAATTTATTTTAGCCATCCCAGTTTGTTTTACTGTTTTAGTATTTTCCAAAAGTGCTCATGCACATGTGACTATGAATCCTGACACAAGTGAACCAGGTTCTTATGAAAAATATGATGTTAGAGTTCCAGTAGAAAAAGAAGCGAACACGACAAAAATAGAGTTGAAAGTACCCAAAGGTGTAAATGTTGTAGGTGTTGCACCACAGGAAACATTTGATCATAAATTAACTAAAGATGACGATGGTAATATTACCAAAATCACTTGGACAGCTAAAGATAAAGGTATTGGACCCAATGAATTTGTCGATTTACCTATTCAAGTAGCAAATCCTGATAAAGAAGGCGAATTTAAATGGGATGCTTATCAAACTTATGACGATGGAGAAACTGTAAAATGGAATGGTGATGAAGACGCAGAAAAACCATCACCTATGACTAAAGTATCCAAAAAAGCTGATGTTGATTCTGAAAATAATCAATCGGGCAATGATTCTATCGCTTTATGGATTGTATCTATCATAGCTATTATTTTAGCGCTCATAGCAATTTTTAAAAAGTCTCGTAAAGAAAGATAAAGCATAAGTGATTAAGCTAGTAATCAGATTTTGATTACTGGCTTTTTTGTGAAGTTTGGTGAATTGTCACTGTATTTTAATTAAATTTATTTTATAATAATTTTTAAGGAGGATTTTGAATGCGCAGAATATTATACGCTTTTTTAATTTATACAATCTTAGGATTGCTTAGTGGTTTTTATTATCGTGAATTAACACTTGCTTATGACTTTACAGGTGATACACAATTAGTAGTAGTACATACGCATACGTTAATATTAGGAATGTTTATGCATCTCATTTTATTACCAGTAACAAAAGTATTTAATTTGAGTAGTTATTATTTATTTAATTGGTTCTTTATTGTGTATAATATAGGTGTATTGGTAACGATTGGTATGATGTTTACGAAAGGCACTTACCAAGTGATGGGACTTAAAGTTCCAGAATCATTTGCTGGCTATGCAGGAATGGGGCATACAGTGATTACAGCTGGTTTTATTTTATTATTCTTCTTGCTTAAAAACGCCATTGTCAAAAAATCAGAAAAATAATTTCTCTAAATAGATTTTTAAAACAAATATAGCAATCATAGATATAGCAGACGATCGATACGAATTTGATCGTCTTTTTATTTTATTTTAAAGCCATTATACATATAAAGTAATTAATTATTAAAAAGTCACCCTTTTTAATTGATAAGCATTATCAATAATAGGATAATAGGTATTAATAAGTAGTACATGTAGGAGGATTATTATGGATGATGTAATCATTATCGGTGGTGGACCAGCCGGTTTGTTCGCGAGCTTTTATTCTGGATTAAGAGGGATGAATGTAAGAATTATTGATATTCAAGATAAGCTAGGAGGTAAAATGCACGTGTATCCTGAAAAGATTATTTGGGATATCGGGGGATTGGCACCGAAACCTTGCTATGAAATTATACAAGATACTGTTAATCAAGGACTACATTTTAATCCTAAAGTAAATTTAGAGGAACGTGTGATAGATATTAGGAAATTGGCTGAACGTCATTTTGAAGTAGAGACCAATAAAGGAAATATATATAAATCCAAATCTGTTATTATCGCCATTGGTGGTGGCATCATTAATCCAAAACAACTTGATATCAAGGGAGCAGAAAGATATCAATTAACAAACTTACATTATGTTGTGCAATCTTTAAAACATTTTAAAAACAAAAACGTATTGATTTCAGGGGCAGGTAACTCTGCTCTAGATTGGGCAAATGATTTAAGTGGCTATGCTAAAAGTGTGACATTAATTTATCGAAAAGCAGATATCAAGGGTTATGAAGTAATGAAAAATATATTAGATGGATTGTCAGTAGAAAAGTTACCCAACACACATATCTATCAATTAATAGGAGACGTTACCCAGTCGCGTATAGAACAAGTGATATTGGAAAATATTGAAACAGGGGAACAAGAGGTACGTGCTTTTGATGAAGTCATCGTCAGTCATGGATTCGATAGAGAAAATACATTATTAGAACAATCTACAACTCAAGTTGATATGCATAGTGAATATAATATTAAAGGGTTTGGTAACACTGCAACGAGTATTGAAGGTCTATACGCTTGTGGTGATATTATTTATCATGAAGCAAAAGCACACTTAATCGCGAGTGCTTTTAGCGACGCAGCAAACGCAGCTAATCTAGCAAAGCTTTATGTTGAACCAGAAGCAGCTCCTGAAGGTTATGTATCGAGTCATAATGATGCATTCAAAGAATCTAATAAAGTAGTGATGAAAAAATATTTATAAATCATGGTTTAGCAGTCTGGGGGATGAAAATACATGGTTAAAATAAAGTACGAAGCGCCAACAGTACAAGATTATAGAAATATGAGAAAAAAAGCTGGGTTAAGTGAAAAATCACAAAAGGCGACAGAAAAAGGGATATCAAATGCATGCTTTGACATTACAATATATGATGATGACTTATTAATAGCGATGGGCAGAGTAATTGGAGATGGCGGTACTGCTTTTCAAATTATTGACATAGCAGTAGAACCACGTTATCAAGGTCAGGGTTATGGTAAACAGGTTATGACTAATGTTATGAAATATATATCATCTGTTGCAGAAGATGGTACTTATGTGAGTTTAATGGCAGATTATCCTGCAGATCAATTGTATGAACAATTCGGATTTACGACTACGGAACCTCATTCTTGTGGGATGTATATCAAATACTAAATTTAAATATGTTGAAGAATGTTTAAATGCGAAGCAGTAGTTTAAAGATAGTTATCTATGAAACACACGTCCATTGCTCTATCATAAAGATAGAATCTGACGTGTGTGATGTTGTGCTAATTGATATCATTTTTTAATGATAATACAACGCGTTCACATTCAGAGTGAGTGATACCAAACCATCTTTTAGAAAACTATACGGATTAATTTGCGAGATGCAAAGAGAGCTAATCCAGAATGAACTGCACCCTGACAAGTAGACAGTGAAAAAAACACAATGTTTAATGCTACCTTATATTTACGATAAAAGGGTATCCATTTTTAATGTTATTCTTTCTTGATTAAAAAATTCAATATATGAATTAATAGCT
>NZ_JAESLN010000049.1:0-2665 GCF_017892645.1 Staphylococcus sp. GDY8P54P
AGGAGTCTGGACTTGACTCTAATAAATGAACAACAGTATCAAATCCAAGTAGAAAAAAAGAGAGTAGAAGAAATACTTCTTATGATTCAGAAAGCAGATTTTACTACCTATAAAAATATTAAGTTAAAAGACTGGATGAGTATTGGAGAAGCTGCCGAAGTGGCAGGTGTAAACACTTCGGCAATTCGCCACTGGGAATCAGAAGGATTAGTCCATTCGGAAAGAAAAAAAGAAAACGGCTACCGCATGTTTTCTATATCCGAATTGCGTAAAATACTGGTCATTAGCAGTTTAAGAAAAACTGTTTATTATATTGAAAATATGAAACAACTGTTAAATGAAATAGACATACCAAGCTATGAAAAAGTTGAACATTCCTTTCGGCTTGCTTTGAAGAACTTGGACAACAAATTAATGAATCAATTTAAAGGGGTAACAGAACTGATGAACTATATAAATTTAATTCAAGAAAGAGACTGCTGAAAAGTTACGCCTTTGCCTATCTAAAGATAGCAATTGAAGAATGAAAATGGAGAAGATACAATTGGCAGCTGGTTTTTCAATGCGGAAGCTAAACTCATAGAACGCTTAGTTAAATTATGATCACTTATCAGAAGGGAAGGAGCTAGAAAAAGCTTCTTCCTTTTTGTCTATAAAAGTGTACTTTTACGAACGCTAATAAAGTGAGAAATCAAATGATATTAAAAGGTTTTCAAAAAGTTGAAGAAGAACTTAGCAAGAGGGTTTCAGATTATATAATTGAGGAGGGTTTTATGAAGCTGAACGCATTCCCGAATACTTTCAAGTTGTTCTCTAGAGAGACTACATAAATTAACTGCCAAAGACTACATTTTTAGAATGCCATAAACATCTTCAAGTATATATTTCATTAACTTACATTTGTATTTAGGGAGAATAAAAAATCCTCCCAATTATTATTGGAAGGATTATCTATTCATTTATACTAAATAAGAGTTTTTTGTCATTCGACAAACAAAACATCTAGTTAAACTGATTTAAAAAAAATGGATGACTAATCCTATATCTTAGTACTTTGAAACTTATTCATTTCAAATTAGAAGAATACAGATTAGTTAATTATCTTCCACCCAGTAGTCCATTCATATTTGAAGAAAATACTAGCATAATTGAGTTATCAAAATAATATTAATTGCATTAATATTATTTAAAAATTCACCTTATTATATCAGCTATATACCTTGTTCAATACTATTGGCTATTTTGATAATTACCATATAATTGACCACAAGCAGCGTCAATATCAATCCCAAATTGACTTCTAATTGTGACATGGATACCAGCAGACTTCAAAACTTTGTAAAAGGCTTCTACCTGCCCTTCGTTTGCTTCTCCATACATCTCAGGTGCACTTATTGTAGGATTGTATCGTATCAAATTTACATGATATAACTTCCCTGATTTATAGCGACTTTTAAGAAGGCTAACAACTTCGTTTGCATGCTCAAGAGAATCATTTACACCAGGCAACATGATATAAGCTATATATACTTTCCTTGAAGTTAATCTTATATGTTCATCGAGTATATTCATTACCTCATCTATTGGGTATCTATCATTTATTGGCATCAATTTGCTGCGTTCCTCACTATAAGGTGAGTGTAATGAAAATGTAAGATTTACTTGAGGATATTCCTGGGTTATTTTTTTGATACTAGGTATAATACCAATCGTTGATATAGAAAGTCTACGAGGACTTAATGCAAATAAATTAGGATCCGTAAACGAATCAAGAGCATCAAATACTTGACGGTTGGCTAGAGCTTCACCCATTCCCATAAAAGAAATGCTATCAATTTGATGACCTAATAAATGGAAGTATAAAACTTGATCTGTTATCTCATCTACAGTTAGGTTTTTTTTCAATCCAATGTCGCCTGTAGCACAAAATTTACACCCAAAATTACATCCGCATTGTGATGATATACAAAATGACTCCCAACCTGCTTTATACTTCATGTTTACCGTTTCTACTCTCTCATTCTTTGATACTTCAAAAAGCACTTTCGTAACTTGCTCTGAATTTTGCTCTGCTAAGAGCTTGATATTCAAAACTGTTTCTCCAAAATTATTTATTAAATCCTCCCTAAGTAATTTTGGAAGAACCTTCATATCCTCAAATCGACTAATTCTTTGTTTAAAAATCGCATTGGTTATTTGTTTTATTCTATAATCAGGCTCATTATTACTTCTTAAAAATTCCTGTATTTTACCATACTTTGTTTTATTATTAAAATTCATTTCTTTCATCCTTTCACAATTTGCTCTAGTGGTAATTAGAATAATTGGAAAGGAGTAGCAGTCCCTAAGAATCAATTTCTTTTTGCACACAAAAAAAACACAGATAAAAATTACCGGTGCCGAAAGTCAAAACATACAAATATGCATATTTCACTACATAAAACAAGTATGTTGATGATCTTGTTTTAAACTTATCCATAGTAGAGGCAAAGCTCCGGCAACTGTTTTTATATCATTGTTTAGTTTAAAAAAGGACAGACTATTCCCTTTAATAGCTAAAATAGCTATTACCTCCTTTCACTAATTAATATACTTAGCCTGTACTGTAACATTTTAATATTCAAATGTAAATATTAAAGTTAGCAACGATAAAGTCCGTATAATT
>NZ_JAESLN010000049.1:2833-3532 GCF_017892645.1 Staphylococcus sp. GDY8P54P
GTACCCAGAACACGTGATGGTGAATTTTCACCGACGGTGTTTGAGCGTTATCAGCGAAATGAAAAGGCACTGCTCGCTTCAATGCTTGAGATGTATGTTTCAGGCGTTTCGACACGTAAAGTTTCAAAGATTGTTGAAGAGCTATGTGGAAAATCGGTATCGAAATCTTTTGTTTCTAGCCTGACTGAGCAGTTAGACCCGATGGTCAACGAATGGCAGAACCGTTCACTCTCAGGTACGAGTTATCCTTATCTGATGACTGATGTTCTCTACATAAAAGTCCGTGAGGACCATCGAGTGCTTTCTAAAAGCTGCCATATTGCGATCGGGATAACAGAAGGTGGTGATCGTGAAATCATTGGCTTCATGATCCAAAATGAAGAAAGTGATGACACATGGTCCATCTTCTTTGAATACTTAAAAGAACGCGGTCTACAGGGGACAGAACTCATCATTTCTGATGCCCATAAAGGCCTAGTGTCTGCAATTCGTAAGTCATTTACCAACGCAAGTTGGCAGAGATGCCAGGTCCATTTTTTAAGAAACATCTTCAGTTCCATTCCAAAAAAGAATTCAAAACCGTTTAGAGAAGCAGTAAAAGCGATCTTTAAGTTTACGGATATTGAACTCGCTCGAACAGCTAAGAATGCCTTAGTCGGTGAATATATCGACCAGTCTAAATATTCAAAAGCTTGCGCA
>NZ_JAESLN010000005.1:0-7232 GCF_017892645.1 Staphylococcus sp. GDY8P54P
ATTCCTAGGTCTTTTGTGAACATAGATTTTTTTTTTGTTTTTTGAACACACTAATATATGTAATACTCACTTATTTCGTCATAAAAATATAGTGTAAAGAAAATTGTTATTTTCTGTACACTCTTGTTATTTACATAAGACCCTTTAACATACCGTACCAATACATTTTAGGTAATAAATCTTTTTTAAAAATATACATACTTCTTCGTTCTTTGGCCTGGTTAAAAGGCAATGTTTCTTTTGGTTTTTTATTATAATCAAACTCGGCAAGTATTAATTTATTGTACCCGGTAACGATAGGGCACGAAGTATAACCATCATAATGATGCGTCAACATTTCATTATCCATTACTTGCAATAGGTTATTAACAACTATAGGCGCTTGTTTACGAATTGCTGCTCCTGTTTTGGAAGTAGGTGCATTTGAAGCATCACCAAGCCCAAATATGTTAGAGTAGCTTTTATGCTGTAATGTGGTTGGGTTAACATCTACCCAACCATCACTATCTGAAAGTGTACTTTCTTTAAGTACACCTATGGGACCCATGGGTGGTGTTACATGTAACATTTCATAATCTATTGTCTTTCTATCGTCTGTTTTAATGTGTTCAAATGTAGCCTCTTTTTTGTCTCCGTCAATTTCAACAAGATTATAATTATAATTGACAATTATATCCCTTTCTTCAACAATTTTCTCTAATTCTTTATTATATTTGCCTACGTCAAATAAAGCATCTTTTGGCGTTTCGTATATCACATTAGCATTAGAACGGATATTATGTTTTCTAAAATAATCTTCAGCTAAATACATAATTTTCATAGGTGCGCCTCCACATTTGATAGGCGTATTAGGATGCGTGAAAATCGCGTTCCCTTGTTTAAATTTAGAAATTTGTCTCCAAGTTTCGCGAACATAGTTAGGTGAATAGTTAGAACAAACACCATTTTTACCTATATTCTCTTTTAATCCTTTAATAGAAGACCAATTAATCTGTAATCCAGGGGCTACCACTAAAAATTCGTAACTAACGACCGAATTATCTCCTAAAATAATGCTATTGTTTTCAGGTTGAAAGCTTGAAACAGCATTTTTTATCCATTGAACACCTTCAGGCATAACACTTTTCATATCTTTACGAGAACTTTTTAAACTCGATACCCCAGCACCAACCAAAGTCCATAACGGTTGATAATAATGATATTCAGCCGGGTCTATAATTGCTATTTTTCCTTTTAAGCTTTGATTTTTTCTTAATAGTCTTGATGCCACGGTAATACCTGCTGTACCGCCACCTACAATAACAATTTGATAATACTTACTCATTTTTCCACACCCTTAAATTATTTTAATGATTCTGGAAAATCTTGATAGCCTTCTCTAATATTCACGACATTTTCAAATCCTTTATTTTCTAAGATACCCACTGCGATTGAACTTCTAACACCTGACTGACAATGTACGTATATTTTATCCTCTTTATTAAATGGAATATTTTCATTTAATAATTTACCATGCGGAATATTGACTGCTTGATCTAAGTGCCCATTATTCCACTCTTCTTCATTACGTACGTCGAGTACATTTGCTTCTTCACCAGTAATATCAGCGCTGTGGATGGATTGTGTTAGAATTTCTGATTTTGGTAAACGATAGCCTGCTACATTATCAAAACCAATTAATTGTAAAGTATGCGTTGCTTGTTCAACTGTAGATTTATCTCCGATTAAATCTACATCTTTTTCAAAATCTAAATACCAACCGATCTGGTTAATAAAGTTTTTGTTATAAGGAATATTGATTGTTCCTTGTGTATGTCCACCGTGAAAGGCTTCTTTGCTACGAAGATCAAATGCTATTCTTTCATTATCTAAACTAGGATAAACGTTGTATGGTTGATACATTTTCATACCAAACTGATTAATTTTTTTCATCTGTGCAAAGTGATGGGGTGGCGCTGGTTGATTTGATGTTAATGTTTCAACAAATTTAGATTCATCTGTTACATTAAATGCCCAGTTATTAATTTTTTCGTAACCTAGCGTAGACATTGGTATGGCACCTAATGCTTTACCACAAGGACTTCCAGCACCGTGTCCAGGCCATATTTGAATATAATCTGGTAAATTTTTAACACCTTCTATAGATTGGTACATCTGTTTTGCACCAATCTCTGTAGTACCTTCCATTTGTACTGATTTTTCTAGTAAATCAGGTCTACCGATATCACCAACAAAAATAAAGTCACCACTAAATAAACCCATTGGAACACTTGAGCCGCCACCTTCATCAGTGAGTAAGAAACTGATACTCTCAGGGGTATGACCAGGTGTATGCAAGACTTCTAATTTAATATTACCTACTTGAATAATATCTTGATTTTTAACAAAATTTGTATGTTCCGGCATATTTTTATAACTTAATTGATCATCACCTTCGCCAGATACATATATATTGGCGTTTAAACGTTTTGCCACATCCCGAATTCCAGAAGCAAAATCAGCGTGAATATGTGTTTCAGCAGCTTGTGTAATTTTAAAACCTTCGCTATCTGCAACTTCCATATATTTTGTTAAATCACGAACAGGATCAATTACTATTGCCTCTCCCGTACGTTGACAGCCAACTAAATAAGATGCTTGAGATAAATGATTATCGTAAAATTGTTTGAAAAACATATAAAGAACTCCTTATTTTGATAGATTTAATTAAATAAATAAATTATGACTCGCGTTTTCAGTATCACCTATATAAGTGCCTACACCGCCGTACTCAACTTCATCTCTTAATTCTTCTTTTGTAATACCCATGACATCCATGCTCATGGTACATGCGATTAATTTAATATCTTGAGCTATCGCTTGATTAATGAGTGATGGTAATGAATCAACGTTTTTCTTTTTCATTACGTATCGCATCATGATATTACCTAAACCGAACATATTCATTTTAGATAGTGGCATTTTCAAAGGTGTTTTTGGCAACATCAAATCAAACATTTTTGCGATACCTTTCTTTTTAACGTTAACTGTTTGCGCTTTTTTCAACGCGTTGAGTCCCCAAAACGTAAAGAAGATAGTTACATCTCTTCCTGCAGCTCTAGCGCCATTTGCAATAATCATTGCTGCCACTGCTTTATCTAACTCTCCACTAAATAGTACAATTGTCGTACCTTTAGCAGTATGATTCACTTGTAAGTCTTTTGGTTTTTCTTTTTGAATAATGGCATTAATTCCATGATTACTTTCATCAAGTTTAACTAAAGTATGACCAGTTTGTTTGACCCAGCTTTTAATGTCGCTAAGGAATCCAGGATCTGTGACTGTAACTTCGATTTGCTCGCCTACTTCAATATTTTTCACTTCTTTACTGATGTTTACAATTGGACCTGGACATTGAAGACCACTATAGTTAAATTGTTTACGCTCTGCTTTAATTTCTACATTAGTATTTTCTTCGAATGTATTATCATCGTCGTTTTTTGCTTCATACGCTTTATAGCCACCGTCTAAATTAACAATGTCGTAGCCTTGTTTAGCTAAATATTCGCTCGCTTTAGCACTTCTGGTACCACTTTTACAGTGTACAAAATAGGTTGTGTTTTTATCTTTATTGAACGATTCAATCTTATCTACAGGATGTAATGTCGCACCATTTATATGTGCAAGCTCATATTCTTCTTGTGTTCTAACGTCAATCAGTTGACCTTGTGCACCCAATTTTTCTAATTCTTGTTTACTGAAATTATTGATATGATTTTCGTTATATTGTTTCATATTAACCTCCTAATAAATACCTATACGGGTATATTAACTAATTATTTATATTATGTCAAATACGGTAGGGGGTATTTGACATGTTTACTTTTATCGTTTATTATGACTTTATTCAATTAAAAGTGGAGGAAATAACTATGAATTATGATAAAAAAATGATTAATCGTATTAATAGAATACAAGGACAACTCAATGGCGTTATTAAAATGATGGAAGAAGAAAAAGATTGTAAAGATGTCATTACTCAAATCAGTGCATCAAAAAGTTCAATCCAACGTTTGATGGGAATTATCATTAGTGAAAATTTAATAGAATGTGTAAAAGCAGCAGAGGATAATGGTGAAAATTCTGAAGAATTGATTAATGAAGCCGTTAACTTATTGGTAAAAAGTAAATAATGGATATTTCAACTATTATTATGATGTTACTTATTGGGGTATTCGGAGGCTTTATTTCGGGTCTAGTAGGTATAGGTGGCGCCATCATTATTTATCCAGCTATTTTATTATTACCACCACTATTTGGCGCTCCTGCGTACAGTGCATACATGGCATCAGGACTTACTTCCAGTCAAGTCTTTTTCAGTACTTTAAGTGGGTCATTAAAAGCGCGAAAAAAACCAGAATTTTCGCCACTATTAGTGCTTTACATGGGTAGTGGCATGATTATAGGCAGCATGTTAGGTGGACTGTTAGCAAATTTATTTAATGCTACATTTGTAAATACGATATATATTATCATTGCTTTACTCGCATTAATTTTAATGTTTATTAACATAAAACCGAGTTTAGATCAATCTTCCTTTAACAAGCCATTATTAGTTATGGTTGGTCTTTTCGTTGGTATCATTTCAGGTATAGTTGGAGCAGGCGGCGCTTTTATTATTATTCCTATATTGCTAGTTTTATTCAAATTACCAATGAATACGGTAGTTGCTAATAGTATAGTAATTGCTTTTATATCTTCAATTGGCGCCTTTATCATTAAACTTATACAAGGTTACATTCCTTTAGAAGATGCGTTATTTTTAATAATAGGGAGTATTATTTTCGCTCCGTTAGGTTTAAAATTAGGTAAAAAGGTCCCTAGTTTTGTACAAAAGTGGATTATCAGTATTTTAATTATTATTGCAATTATTCAAATTGTTTTATAAATAAGAAAGAGAAGTACAACTAATATTAGTTGTACTTCTCTTTCTTATTTATAAAGTTAAAACATTCTCATATAGCAAGTAAAATAACAGCTACGCCCCATATAATTTTCACAAAACCTGAAGGATTTAAATTGCCAAATGAAGTTTGCATACCCAAAACAAAAGTAGCAGAATCGGCAGAAGTAATAAAGAAAGAAGCTATTAAAGCCAAAGCAATAATAGATAAAATGAAACCAAACGGCAATTCGTTAAAAATACCGAACAATTGAGTTTCGGGTGGCATTTTAAATATACTACTATTTACTTTTCCTATTTCAATACCTGTTGTACCAAAAGCACTAAACCAAATAATACTAACTGTAATAGGTACACTTAAAACCGCAATTAAAAATTCTCTAATACTACGTCCTTTTGATATTCTAGCAATGAATACACCTACAAATGGACTCCAACTCATCCACCATCCTAAATAATAGAGCATCCAAGAATCTAACCACATAGATTTTTGTTGATTTAATGGAGCAACATCCAAGCTATTAATAATTAAATTATTTAAATAATCTCCTGTTGAACTGGTCATAATATTTAAAATGAGGATTGTAGGCCCAACAATAGGAATAACAATTAATAAAATAGCTGCAAAAACCATATTTAGATTACTTAAGTATTGTATACCTTTGCTTAAACCTGTCCAAGCACTAAACAAAAATAATACTGTTATAACAACGATAATTATACCTTGTACAATTATATTATTAGGAACTCCAAATAAATAATTTAAACCACCATTTAATTGTATTGCACCTATTCCTAATGACACTGCTACTCCAATAACAGTAGCAAATACAGCTAATACATCGACAACAACTCCTAAGGGTCCTTCTACTTTATTCCCTAATAAAGGTCTTAGAGTTCTTGAAATTAGTCCGTTTTCTCCTTTTCTAAATTGGGAATATGCAAGAACCAATGCTACAATGTCATATATTGACCATGTATGAAAACCATAGTCCATAAATGTAGATTTAAAAGCTTCTGCCATAGCTTCTTGTGTTTCTGGTTTTGCATTTGGTGGAGAGAGGTAATGTGATATTGGCTCAGAGGAACCATAAAATACTAAACCAATACCCATACCGGCACTAAATAACATTGTTAACTAAGAAATTGTTCTAAATTCTGGTTCATCTTCTGGTTTTCCTAACTTTAATTTTCCTATTGGGCTAAATATTAAGAAAATAGAAAAAGCTATGATGACCGCATATAGCAACATATAATACTAACCAAATGTATTTGTCACCCAAGCTGATATAGCGTTGGTAATTTCTCCAAATTGTTTAGGAAAGCTTGTACCTAACAATACAAGTATTCCAATGATACTGGCGGAATATATAAAAACATTGGAAACTTTGTTTTTCTTACTCATCACGTTAATAACTCCTAACTATAAAAAAACAGATGTTTAGAATCATAGCACAGTAAAAAGATTATTCAATAGTGAATCTGAAATATATTAATTCAAGGAATATATTTGAATAATTTGAATATGAGAATAGGCATATATATTCAGGGTATATATAAGTAATAGACATTTAAATAATAAGTAATAGGAGGCTGGTGTAGATGTTCAAAAATATATTATTACCCTATGATTTCGAAAATGATTTTAGTGCTATCCCTGACTATTTAGAAAAAGCCACCGATGAAGATTCAGTTGTTGTAATTTATCACGTTGTAACAGAAAATGATCTTGCAATTAGTGTCAAATATTATAATAAGCATAAAAAAGATATTATTAGAGAAAAAGAAAAAAATCTCACTCCATTTTTACGTGAATTAGAAAAAAGAGATATTCAATATAAAATAGATGTAGATTTTGGGCCTATTAAAAATACAATCTTAGAAAAAATTACTTCTGGAGATATAAATAATGGTGAATTTGATTTAGTAATTATGAGTAATCATAGAGTCAATTTGAATATTAAACATGTTTTAGGAGATGTTACACATAAGATTGCTAAAAGAAGTTCTGTCCCAGTACTAATTGTTAAATAAACATAAGAAGTAAGAAATTTATTAATTCAAAAAGCCTAAATACTTTCTCACAAATCGAGAGAGTATTTAGGCTTTTTTATTTTTTTAATAAACGTAATGAATTTAATATAACTAATATTGCTGCACCTGTATCACTTAGAACAGCTAACCAAAGTGTTAGTAATCCAGGGAATACTAACACAAAGGCAATTAATTTAATAATTATAGCAAAATATAGGTTCTGTTGCAAAGTTGAACTTATAGTATAATTTTAACA
>NZ_JAESLN010000050.1:0-9462 GCF_017892645.1 Staphylococcus sp. GDY8P54P
AGGAGTCTGGACTTGACTCTATTTTCTTTAACCAATTTTATCAATTTATGACACTCAATCTATTCTTAGCATATATTCCATTTGAATTGTGCTTACTATTAAATTTATTTAAACCGAAATATAAATATGAATGGCCATTATTTATCGTTTTTGTACTTATATTTTTATGCATGGTACCCAATACACTATATATGGTTACTGATTTAATACATTTAAATCAATTTACTTTTAATTTTTATCAAGGGCTAATCATCGTTGAATGGATGTATTTTACTTTTTTAGTTGCCGGTGTCTTGTTAGCCTTATATTTATTAATTTTAATGTTTGTAGAAATGGAAAATTTTACAACGCATCGATGGTTAAATAGAACCATTATATTAATAATGATGTTTTTAAATGGCTTAGGTATTTATATCGGACGGTTCTTGCGTTTGCATTCTGTTTATATTATCAATGAACCACTTCGAATTTACAGAGAAGTCATCAATCATTTAGATTTTGATGCTTTCCTATTTGTCATATTACTGGTATTGCTTCAAGTTTTAATTTATACATTTGCGAAAGGAGTACAACATACAAAATGACTTTTAATATTTTAATTTTACTTATTGTACTCGTCGTATTTCAGCTAATTATTGGACATTTACTCCATGACATAGGATTTTCATACACAAAAAGCATTCTACTCATGTGTTTACCACTAGGTATCGGTTTATTTTATTTGCAATTATTCTATTACGAACGTAAATATCCTGATTGGCATGTTTCTATTAAAACAAAGTTAAGGTTAAAGTATATGTATATTTTAACTTTTCTTGAGTACGTTGCGGTGTATATTTGTATTTTCAGGATGTAATCACAAATTTAATTATATAACGAAACACCCACAGCAGACTTATTAGCCATGTTGTGGGTGTTTCTTTTTAAAAAAGTTATTTATTTTTTAGCGATTGTTTTACTTGCTGAACAGCATTTGCTGAAATTTGTAATTGTTTTAATTCTTCAGCAGATAGCTCGAGTTCTAAGATACGTTCTATACCATTTTCTCCTAATATTGTAGGGACACCTAAGCAAATATCAGAAAAACCATATTCATTCTCTAAATATGCAATAGAGGGTAATAAACGTTGTTGATCTTTTAAAATTGCTTCCAACATCGTATACACTGCTGAAGCTGGCGCATAATAAGCAGAACCAGTACCTAATAATTCTACTATTTCAGCACCACCTTTTCGAGTACGTTCAATAATTTGGTTAATAGTAGTTTCATCTAATAATTTAGTCAATGGTACACCATTAACATTTGTAGCATTAACTAACGGAAGCATGGTATCTCCATGACCGCCTAGTACTAATCCTTTAATATCTTTAATCGAAACGCCTAAAGCTTCCGCTATAAATGTTTGATATCTTGCAGTATCTAAAATACCCGACTGTCCAAGAACGCGTTCTTTAGAGAAACCTGATGCTTTTAAGACCGAATAGGTCATTGCATCAACCGGATTAGTGAGCACTATTATTTTACATTCAGGAGAATATTTAACAATTTCTTTGGTAACATCTTCCATTATTTGTTCATTTATTTTAACCAAATCATCTCTGCTCATTCCAGGCTTGCGTGGCACCCCAGCAGTAATCACAACAATATCCGAGTCTTTTGTATCAGCATAGTCTACTGAGCCTGAAACATTTACATCAAAGCCATAAATTGGACTACTTTGTAATATATCCAGTGCTTTACCTTTAACCTGTCCTTCATTTTTAGGTTGATCAATTAATACTACATCTGCTAATTCATGTTTAGCTATAATAAAAGCTAATGTAGATCCTGTATTGCCAGCACCTATAATAGAAACCTTTTGTTTTGTCATAATATCATCCCCTTATAATGATAGATAAGTGAATTGTCTTAGTATGCTTGAATTACATTTCTCAATTTATTGCGTTAGTGGGACTTATGCATGAATCTCAATCCTAGTCAACTTTGGCAAAGTGTGCACATACAATCAATTTGAATAAATTTAAGTGCTATCTCACACCATAAGATGTTAATAAGTAAACCATTCTTTAGTAGCTACTAAAATATTGTTCGAATTCGCAAAGCTTATGCTTAATTTTGCTTATGCTTTCGTTGACGTTTCAACCACTTCCAAATAATAAAAATAACTAAAATAATAAGTACGATATAAATCATTTTAGAGTAAATATCCATATAGTGCACAATCACTTGCCAATTGCTACCAACTGTTTGTCCTAAATAAATTAAAACGATATTCCAAATCAATGTACCAATTGTTGTAAATAATAAAAACAAAGGCATATTCATGCGTGTTAAACCAGCAGGAATTGAAATTAAACTTCTTAAAAGTGGTACAAATCTACAGAAAAATATCGTCCAATAACCGTATCGCTCGAACCAATGCAGTGTTTTATCTAAATCACTTCTTTTTACTCGTATTATTTTTCCATAACGATCTACAATTTTATATAAATTTCTTTCTCCTATCCAAGCACCTATGCCATAAAGGGCAATCGCTCCAACAATAGATCCTACAGTTGATGTAAGTGTTACACCAATAAAACTCAAGTTAGAGTGTGTAGTCATAAAACCACCAAACGTTAAGATGATTTCAGAAGGTATAGGAGGAAAGATATTTTCTAAAAATATCAGAAAAGCAATTCCCCAGTAACCAAATTGTTCCATAAAATGAGTGATCCATTGCTCCATGCATGCCCTCCTACTACTTATTTAGATCATGTAATATTTTACATTATAGTAAATTATTTGATTTAGCATATAAATACATCGTCATTCCAAATAGTGCTAATGACATTAAGGTTAAGATAATTGCTAAGACCATCACACGTTTATAATGCTTTATAAACGCCACAAACAATATCCCACCATTGTATAAAAAGAACAGACCAAACAATGCCATCATGACATTTATGTCAGGATATACTATGTTTAATAAAGCAATTACTATTGCAAAACCTAAAAAAGGAAAGTTAATAAAATTGCGTTGAAATCTAAACTGATCTCTATGATGTTGTTCATTCTGAATACTCATGTTCTACGCTCCTTCTAATTAGAATCTAAGGAATATCATGACCTAAGGAAGCTGTATAAATATCAAACCATTCTTGGTCAGTTAACGTTATTGTCATACCTTGTAATGCTTCATCAATACGATTAATCTTTTGCGTGCCTAACACCGGCATAATTGAAGCTGGATGTTTTTTTAACCAAGACATTATAATTGCAGTTGTCGTAACGTTATACTTTTGTGCCAATGGAGATATAATCGCAGTGATTCTTGCTGATTTTTCGTCTTCAAGATCAAACAGTTTCCCTCCAGCCAACGGACTCCATGACATAATTTTAACATCATCTTTGTACATATAGTTAATGGTTCCATCTTCAATCGCATCTAATGTATAAGGAGAAACTTCTAATTGATTTAAAGTAATATGTAATTTATCACAAACTAAGCATTTACTTAATAAATCATACTGAGATTTGTTAAAATTTGACACACCGAACGATTTGATTTTCCCTTCTTTAACTAAAGATTTAACAGCTTCAGTGATTTCGTGAGGATCCATCAACGGAGATGGTCTATGAATCAATAATGAATCTAACTGTTCTACTTGTAATTGTTTAAGCGAACGTTCCACAGTTTCTCTGATATGTTTTTTACTGTGATCGTATCGATGTCCATTTGCTGTCGCCAAATGCTCTGATGGCAATACAATGCCACATTTAGAAACGATTTCAAGATGCTCACGTAGATTAGGTGATAATTTAAGCGCTTCTCCAAAAATCCCTTCACAACTATAATCACCGTATATATCTGCATGATCCATTGTAGTAATTCCACGCTCGACTAATTCATTAATATAGTAATTTAATTGTTGTGGTGTCCAATCCCAATCTTTTGCTCTCCAAAACCCTTGTATTACATTTGAAAAGGATACATGTTGGTTAATTTTCACTCTTTCCATAATGAATCAAACCCCTTCTTCATTACATTAATTTAAATTAGGTAAATTGTAGCATATCTAATTGATTTCGTAGTTGATTTATATCTAATTGTTCACCAATCATAACAATCGTTAAGGGTACTTCTTTATCAATCGTTTGATAATCTGGTAATCCAAACGCATATTGAAATTCATAAATATCATTAGGCATATCTTTAAATTTTACATATCCCTTTAATCTTAGAACATTATCTGGCAACCGTAAAATAAATTGATAAAATAATTGTCTATGAATAGGTCCTGAAAAATGATAATGTAGACGATTTATCCCATGATGATGTACATGGTTATTTATATTCATTTGGTTTCCATTTTCAACCAGAGCAATTTGATTCATATCCATATCTGCATATGTAGTAAAATATTTGGATGCTGTTGGATTAATTTTGCGGATTGCTTCATCAAGCTCATGTGTATGATTATCAATGAGATCCATTTTGTTCATCACTATGTCATGGCATACAGATAATTGTTCTTCCATCAATTGAATTGTATGGTTTGTATATTGAAAACGATTTAAGAAGCGAGGCCCATCCACCAAGCCTACTACTGTGGGTTGAGCGACTTGTTCAATAATTTCAGGATCCTGGCATGCTGCAATAATTTCAATTGGATGTGCTAAACCTGTCGCCTCAATTATTATATGGCGCATTGCACTTTTGCTTAGAAAATGTTTTAATTGTTTTATTAAATCTAGTTGCAAATCACAGCATACGCAACCATTTAATATTGACGCAACCTCAATATCATCGCTAATAGCATAGCTATCTATATCTAAATTACCGTATTCGTTTACGATTACACTTGGGTTTTCATTGTTTTTTTGTAAATATTTTATATATTTACTAAGAAAAGTTGTTTTACCACTCCCTAAAAATCCTGTGATAATCGTAATTCGGGTTTTTTGATTGTTAATATTTTTCATATACTCACTCATTTCATAAATAAAAATGTTTGCGTAAAACTTTAATTATTCTTATAATTAACCTTTCACTTGATAAAATGTTGACTTTCTTCTAAACTTTATACATACTTTATTTTAGCATGGCACAGTGTGAAAGTATGCTTGAGGAAGTGTTACACAACAATAGACGGATTCAAATCCGATAACAGAAAGAACAAAACGGATAGAATGTCTGGAGGAGAACTTTATGTCTGAACCACTTAATTTAAAGGATCAATTATGTTTCAGTTTGTATAATGCTCAAAGACAAGTAAATCGCTACTACTCTAACAATGTCTTTAAAAAATACAAATTGACATATCCACAGTTTTTAGTTTTAACAATCTTATGGGCTGACTCACCTGTTAATGTGAAAAAAGTCGTAACTGAATTAGCACTTGATACAGGTACTGTATCTCCATTACTAAAAAGAATGGAGCAAGTTGATTTAATTAAACGTGAACGTTCTGAAGTAGATCAACGTGAAGTGTTTATCCACTTAACAGATAAAAGTGAAGCAATTCGACCTGAATTGGACACAGCATGTCAAGATGTGGCAGTTGCATCTTCACTTAGCGCAGAAGAAAACAAAGAACTAAATCGATTACTTTCAAAAGTAATTAATGCCTTTACTGAAGAAAAAGCAAAATAATGCTAAATTCTAAATGTTAAGGTTAAACAATATGAAATTGATTAATTAAATATATTGATTTAAAGCTAGAGTCTAGGACATTATTGATTTGTCCTAGGCTCTAGTTTATTTTAAAGCCCCACTTCCCAATTTGTTGGGTTAGTGGGGCTTATGCATGAGCTACAGCTCAGGTTTTCGCTTTAAATCTTTAACATTTTCCATTTACAAATCAAGTACTTATATTGCTGTCTTTTGTTAAAAAGTCACACTTGATTTAACGTGACCATTTGATATAAATAGCCTTTATTTGATAGTAACGATTGGTAATCTCCTTGTTCTATGATTTTACCGTCAACCATAACCACGATTTTATCAAATTTTGGTAGTAATCGTAAATCATGTGTTGCCACGATTAGTGTTTGAGATTGCTTGTGAATTTCATCCATCACATGATTCGTATGATAAATATCTAACGCTGTTGTAGGCTCGTCCAACACCCAAATCGGAGCTTCTTTCAATAATAATCTTGCAATACCCATTCGTTGAATCTCACCGCCAGACAGTGTATTACCTGAAAGTGTGATGTGTCTATCTAATTCAATGTGCGATAAACCTAGTGTATCAAAAACTTCTTTGATTACTGCATCATCTTTATCAGTAAATAAATTATCACGTACTGTACCATCAAATAACTGTTGTGACTGTAACAGAGCATTAATCGAACTGTATTTATTTGAATCTAAAAGGGTTGTAATATCTTGATTATTTATTAAAACCACACCATTTTCACTTTGATAAAGTCCCATTATTAACTGTAATAAGGTACTCTTACCTGAGCCAGAAGGTCCAATAATTGCTACATGTTCACCTTCATGCACCCGTAATTTCAATTCTTTTAAAGTGTAATTCGATTGATTCCAATATTTAAAATCAACATTTTTAACTTCTACGAAAGGTTGATGCACATCACTTTCTAGTGATAGTGGTTGATTGCCTTGTTGCATTGGGTGAGCAATAACTTCATTAATATTGCTCAATGCTTCATCCGTCTCGGCTTTATAATAAGCCACATTACTCATAGGGATTGCTTGTTCGAATAATGTTAACATCATCAAAACAATACTTGTTAAGTAAACAACATCTAATTGTTGATTTTGCACTTGTATAACACCTAAATATAAAGTTGCAAATAAAGCAATCATTGAAACCAGATTCAAACTATATTCATACAATGATAAGAATCGCTGCTCTTTTGCTTGTGCTTGTTCATACTGATTCAATTGATTTAACACCCGATGTTGATAATATGCTGTTTGGTCAAATCTTGCAAGTTCTTGATACCCTTCTTTATAATCGTAAAATTGATTTAAAAATTGCTCTTGTACACGATTAACATCTCTTTTTAATAATTGTGCTTTTTTCGCGCTTAACCAAGGGATTAAAACCAATGTTATCAACATACTTAAAAAGATGATAATTGCATGAACAAATGAAAAGTAAAACGTCACAACCATTGCAATCATCGCCGTTAAACCAATGACTACTGGCGGATAATAAACTCTTAAATAAATATTTTGTAGTGCTTCTACGCTACCAACCATGCGTCCAAGTAAATCACTTGATTTAAATTTTCTATACACATCTGGCACGACAGGTATAATATGTTTGAAGAATTGTACTCTCACATTTCTCAACATAGTAAATGTGGCTCTGTGAGACAGTAATCTTTCAATATATCTTGCAACAGCACGTATAAACCCAAACATTTTAACAGAAACAATTAAAACCATTAATGCAAACAATGGTGCCCCTAATGCACTTTGCGTCACCATATAACCACTCAAGAAAAACATGCTTAATGCAGTTAAACTGCCCAATATACCTACAATAATAGATAAAACCAAATCTTTATCTACCTTAAATTGAATATGTGGTCTCAACAAAAGTCACCACCTTTATACGCATTTTGCTCGATTACTTGTATAGCTTCAACGGAACCTTCATTAATTTTTATACGTCTATCTGCATTTTTTATTGTATGTTCTCTATGTGCGATGGTGATGATCGTCGTATTTTCAAACTTTCTGTTTATCACAGATTGAATGACATGCTCTGTTTGTACATCTAATCCCGTAGCAGGCTCATCGAATATCAGTACATCAGGTTGTAATAATAATAACCGTGACAGTTCAATTCTTCGCATCTGCCCTCCAGATAGCATCTCTCCACCTTCACCAATCCAAGTATCAATACCATTTTCTAACGCATTGACAACATGTTTTAAGTTAACATCGTCAAGCGCTTCTAAAATTTTATCTTTTTCAATTTTTTGGAACATAGTCATATTATCTCTTATAGACGCATTAAAAATATAGGGATGCTGACTCAAAAAACCAATTTTTAACTGTTGTTTATAAATAACAGAACCATATTGCGGTTTAAAATGTTGTGCTATAACTTGAGCTAAAGTAGATTTTCCAGCTCCACTTTTTCCAATTAATGCAATATGTTCCCCTTCATAAATACTAATGTTGATATCTTCCAAAGCATGTTGCTGTGCATCATTGTATTTATAATATATATGCTCAAGCTGTATTAATGGCTTTTGATAACTATTCGTTTGCACTTGTGGTTTCACATAACCTTCTTGTCGATCTAATAAATCGAAGACAACATCACTTGAGCCTTCACTTTGCTTTCCAGTATGAAAAGATTGACCTAAATCTTTAATAGCATTATAAAATTCCGGTGCTAATATAATTGCTATGGCTGCAGTTTTAAAATCTATACTATTAAATAATATTAATCCTAACCCCGCTTCTAAAGCAACAAGGCCAATTCCAAGCATACTGATAAACTCTAACATCAAACCTGATAAAAAAGCACTTCTTAAAATACGCATTGTTAAATTTCGAAATGTTGTACTTTCTTCATATAAAGATTGTTCTGTAGCTTCTGTTTTATTAAATAGTTTGAGAGTAATCAAACCCTTTATTTTATTTAAAAATTGTTGACTAAATTGATTTAAATAAGTCATTTTATCTTTTGACTCATCACGTGTTTTCAACCCAAAAATGATATAAAACATTGGTATAAATGGTGCTGTAACAATCATGATTAAAGCCGTGTTTAAATGTATGAAACACATTGCAATAATGATAAATAGTGGTATCATCATAGACTTAAAAACTTGAGGAAAGTAACTATTAAAGAATGGTGCTATACCATCTATATTTTCAGTCAATGTATTAATTTGAACACCAATAGGTTCTGAAGATTTATTTAAAATCAATTGACGTCGTAAATCATATTTAACGCGAGAAGACATACGATTACCTATCATTTGATTTATTGTGTTAAATGTCGCTCTTGCTAATAAAACAATTAATGTCACTAGTAGTAAAATTAACAAATCTTGATGTGTATGACGTAACATTGCATTTAAAATTTCTGCAATAGCAATGTTCTGAATGACTACAGTAATCGCTAATATTGTACTGATTACAAACATTAATATCGGATAAATTTTATATTTCATCGCTAAACTTGTTAATCTTTTCACAAATATCACCTGGTTCATATTATAAATGGAATGTATTAAAATGAAATGAATTGGCTCAAAAATTAATACATTTTTATTTACTTAATTCATATTTTTGCCATAATTATAATCAAATGATTGAATGCTTTAAATTCAAAAGTAAAAAACAAACTTTTTATAATTATATAATTAATAAATTATAAATAAAAATTTGCAAAAAGAAGTTTGACTTTCTGAATAAAATTTACAATAATTTATCTTTTATCTCATTTAACTGAAGTAAAGTCAAGTCCAGACTCCTGT
>NZ_JAESLN010000051.1:0-1112 GCF_017892645.1 Staphylococcus sp. GDY8P54P
TGCGCAAGCTTTTGAATATTTTGGTTGATCGATATAATCATGAATCAATCGATTTTTAGCCTCACGCGCTAAGTTAATATCTGTGAACTTAAAAATTCCTTTAACAGCTTCTCTGAAAGATTTTGAATTTTTTTTAGGAATGGTGGTAAAGATATTTCTTAGGAAGTGAACTTGGCATCTTTGCCAACTTACGTTGGTGAAGGATTTTCTAATGGCAGAGACTAATCCTTTGTGCGCATCAGAAATAACGAGTTCCGTACCTTGTAAACCGCGTTCTTTTAGGTATTCAAAAAATGTTGTCCAGGTCTCTTCGCTTTCGCCACTTTGAATCATGAAGCCGATAATTTCACGGTCGCCATCTTTGGTTATTCCAATCGCTATATGACAGCTTTTTGAGAGTACTCGATTTTCTTCTCGTACTTTTATATAGAGTACATCGGTCATTAAGTAAGGATAATTTTTTTCTGATAATAAACGATTCTGCCACTCGTTAACCATAGGTTCTAGCTGTTCTGTTAAGCTAGAAACGAAGGACTTAGAGACGGATTTACCACAAAGTTCTTCCACAATTTTTGATACTTTACGAGTTGAAACGCCTGATACATACATTTCCAACATTGAAGCCATGAGGGCTTTTTCGTTTCGTTGATAACGTTCAAACACTGTGGGTGAAAAATGGCCATCACGTGTTCTGGGTACTTTTAATTCTAGCGTGCCTACACGTGTCGTAAAGCTGCGCTCATAATAGCCATTTCGTTGACTTTGTCGGTTTTCTGTTCGTTCATATTCTTTTGCTTGAATATATTCTGTTCGTTGATTTTCCATTAGTTGATTAAATACCGTTGTTAAAATATTTTTAGAAACGTCATCCTTTACAGAATATTCAATAATGCTTTGAATCTCTTCGCTTTTCAGTGTAAAATGTACTTGGGTCATGTAAAAGTCCTCCTGGGTATGTTTTTGTCGTTAAAAACATTGTACCGTAAAAGGACTGTTATATGGCCTTTTTACTTTTACACAATTATACGGACTTTATCTAGTGGTGGTATTTTTAAATGAACCATTAAAATTTTACTATTACAAATTTAACTAATGAATTTGGAGAAAAATAA
>NZ_JAESLN010000052.1:0-2073 GCF_017892645.1 Staphylococcus sp. GDY8P54P
CATTCGCTTAATTGGAGCCGTTCTTATGGACCTACATGATGAATGGATTTATTCTTCAAGAAAATACATCATTTTTGATAAGTAGAAATGGTAAAAACATTGTATAGCATTTTACACAGGAGTCTGGACTTGACTCACTTCCTTTATTATTTTTCATTTTTTTAAACTATTTAATACTAATGTCTTTTATAATAGCTTTTCATATATTATATAATCAATCTTTATAAGTCCTTTTATAAATTTCTTTTCTACCATTTTCGATAAATTCCTGTTTAATATTTTTAATTCCATAAACAATAGTTTCAATAGGATAATATTCTTCAACTATATCTTGATATTCTTTTGCTTTCTCAATATCTATATTTCCATACATTCTTAATATATCTTCTCCAAAATTTGTTCCTATTTCTTCTTCACTATCTTCAAGTAAGTATATAAAATCACAATATTCATCTATAATTCCAGAATCTCCAAAATCAATTATTCCAGTTAATCTATTATTGCCATCTAACAATAGATGATTACAACTAAAATCATTATGGCATAAACACTTTTTACCCTCAAAAACTGTTGTTGCATTTAGTCTTTCCATAAAACTTTCTATATAATCTTTTTCTATATCAGTTAAATCATTATAAATAGTTTCACGCAACAATATATACTCTTCTAATACATTTTGTTTATTATCAATAGTACATTCACTAATATCTGTATAATCTAAACCGTGCATTTGTCTTAAAAAACTGGCAATATCTCGTTTTAACAAATTTTGTTCTTCTTCTGACATAGTAGAATAAATTTCTGGTGTTAAAAAAGTTCCTTTAATTTCTTTATAACCTAGTATAGATAATTCATCACTAATATACGAATATTCAATATTAGGAATTTTTACATTAGTTTCTAAATTTGTATTTAAAAAATTATATATTGCTTTTTCTTTTGCATAACCTTTTTTCTTATTAGTACTAAATTTTGTTTTAAAAATGTATTCATTATTAACTAAATATGCCACACTATCATAACCACTACCGATTATTTCAATACTATCTACTTTGAAATTATCAAAGTAATGCTCAATTAAATATTTCATTGCCTTAACATTTGTGGCATTATCATCATATCTATATTCCATTAAATAACAATCTTCTTTTTTGCCCTCGTGTAATTCATGTTCTGGCAAATCTTCAATAATTCTAAAACCAGATTTTTGGTATGCCCTTATTGCTCTTGGATTATTTTTATGAGGGTCTAAAATAACTGCATTAGCATTTCTTTCTTTTTTCAAAAATTCAAAAATCAATTTAATATATCTTGTACCAATTCCTTTACTCCAATAATTTGGCTCTCCTATAAATTGATCCATACCATAGACTATCTCATCAGTTTTTGGATAATGATAATCAGTATATAACTCATCATACATTTTATATATTTGTCCATATCCAATAGGAACATTGTTATATTCAATAATTACTCTAAAAACTTCATCTTCCCAAGGCTCTGTATAATGTTTTTTTAATGATTCTAATGTATATTTTTTATCTCTACCACCATAAAATTCTAATACTCTTTCATCAGTTAACCATTTTAACATCAAAGGAAAATCATCATCTATTAAAGTTCTTATACATATTTCATTTTCAACTATATTCATTTATTTATCACCTTTTTCATAATCATATACATATACTATTTCATCTTTATAATCATTTTTACCACCTAATTTTTCATATACATGGCAAGCTCTAGGATTACCTTTATCAGTTATTAAAAACATTTCAGAACAACCAATCTCTTTAGAATATTCCTTAATAAAAGATAATAATTTTGAACCATAACCTTTGTCTTGATAGTTAGGTAACATTCCTATTGAGTGTAAATAAAACATTGTTTTTCCATCAGGTCTTAAAAGTGTATAGCAATATGCAAATCCTATAATTTTATTATTTTCTTTAGCTATAAACCCAAATGAACTGGTATCATTAAGAAATCCTTTTAAATTATCAATATCAAAAACCATATTATCATCAATTAAAACTTCTTCCATAAACTCAGTCAAGTCCAGACTCCTGT
>NZ_JAESLN010000053.1:0-31160 GCF_017892645.1 Staphylococcus sp. GDY8P54P
ATGAACCTCCACCTTCATTTGTATCAGACGTGTCTCCTTCACTTGGTTCATCTGGTTTTGAAGATGTATCTTCATCTTTATCAGGTTGGTCAGGTTTTGATGTTTCTCCTGTATCACCGTCTTCATTTGTATCAGACGTGTCCCCTTCGCTTGGTTCATCTGGTTTTGAAGGTGATTCTTCATCTTTATTGGGTTTGTCTGGTTTTGATGTTTCTCCTGTATCACCGTCTCCATTTGTATCAGAAGTGTCTCCTTCGCTTGGTTTGTCTGGTTTTGAAGATGTATCTTCATCTTTATCAGGTTGGTCAGGTTTTGGCGTCTCTTCTGTACCACCCTCTTCATTTGTATCAGATATGTCTCCTTCACTTGGATTGTCGGGTTGAATGTGTGTATCACTTCCATCATTGTTAGAAGCATTATCATTCAATGAATCATAGTTTTCATCTGATTTTAAATTATCATCTGTCAATTCATTTTTTATTATATTATTATTTTCAACGTTAGAGACAAAATTTTCTTTATCGTCTACATTATAAAGGTTGGAAATTGAAGGTGCAAAATATGAACGTCCCATTTCATCAGTTTCAGCAAATTTATTCTTTGTGCCAGTCGATGTGTTATTATTTTGATCTTCAACAGCTTGAATTGGTTTAGATATTAAAGCGGCACTTATTGCAAAAGCGAAGCTAGAGATTAATACTTTATTCATTTTATACCCTTTCATTTTCTCACCTCCATATTAGTAATCCTTATATTCATTATAATTATATTAGAAAGCTCACTTTTTTTCATTAAATAGATGGTTATTGAAAGGAAAAAGTAATAAATCTGAAATTTTTTGTAAAAACCCTATTTACAAACTCAGGTATAATTATTATACTAGATATATATTTTGAATTAATAAAGGAGCTACTATAATGGGAATTTTCTCTAAAAAATCAAAAGATTTAGATGCATTTCAAAATGCAATCGAAACAAGACGTACAATTTATAGTTTAGATAAAGAAATTTCAATTTCTGATAAAGAAGTTGAAAATATAATTGAACATGCAGTTAAACATGTACCATCTTCATTTAACTCTCAATCTACACGTATTGTTTTATTATTAAATGATAACCATGATAAATTTTGGGAAATTACAAAAGAAGCACTGAAAAATACAATGGGACCTGATCGCGATTTCCAACCGACTGCTGATAAAATTGATAATTTTAAACATTCATATGGAACAATTTTATATTTTGAAGACGAAGAAGTCATCGAAGGCTTACAAAATCAAATGCCTAATTACGCAGAAAACTTTGCAATTTGGTCTAATCAGACAAACGCAATGCATCAATTCGCTATTTGGACAGCACTAAGCACTGAAGGTATTGGGGCTTCATTACAGCATTATAACCCACTTGTAGATGTAGCTGTTTCTGAAGCTTTTGATATTCCAAAAACTTGGAAACTGATGGCACAAATGCCTTTCGGTAATATTCGTGAAGCAGCTAATGAAAAAGAATTTAATGATATAAGCAAACGATTCCTTATAAAAAAATAAAAGATTAAATATATGGAATGACATGTTATTATACATCCACCTTCAAAAACGTGGACAAAATGCATTCCTTTTCTATCAATGTTAGTATGATTGCCAAAATATGAGGCTTAGACTTCTGTGTCTTCGCCTCTTTTTTCATATCTAGATATAATACAATTTATCATATTTTGAATTTTCTAAATATATTTAGTATATTTAGTCTAATACTAATTTAAGGGGTGAAATTGATGAATATAGAAATCTTTCAACTTAAAATTGAACCAGCAAATGTTTCTTTTAATGAAGCAACCATTAAAAATTGGTTCTCTAATTATGTGACGACTGACACAGATGTTGTTGTATTGCCAGAAATGTGGAACAACGGATATGCCTTACCCCAATTGAACAAACTAGCAGATCAACAATTATCACGAAGTTTTGAGTTCATTTCAAAATTAGCTATTCAGTATCAAGTAGATATTGTAGCAGGCTCTGTATCTAATATCATGAAAGAAAGTGTATATAACACTGCCTTTGCAGTATCTAAGCAAGGCTATTTAATCAATAGTTACGATAAGGTACATCTTGTACCAATGTTAGATGAACCACTCTTTATGAGCCCAGGCAATGCTGTTCCTGAACCATTTTCACTTTCTAACGGTGTAAAAATTGCTCAAATTATTTGTTATGACTTGCGTTTCCCTGAGATACTACGTTATCCAGCACGTAAAGGAGCAGAAATCGCATTTTATGTAGCACAGTGGCCAAGTGTTAGATTAGACCATTGGATAGCTTTATTAAAAGCACGTGCGATAGAAAATGATATGTTTGTTGTCGGTTGTAATACCTGTGGTGACGATGGTAAAACTGAGTATGCTGGTAACTCAATAATTATTAATCCAAATGGTGAAATTATAGATCAACTCAATGATAAAGAAGGAAGATTAAATTGTTCGTTAAATTTAGATGAGGTTTCTAAACAACGTGAAGCAATACCCGTATTTAAAAATTTGAGACCTCATCTTTATAAATAAAACATAAAAAAACCGTGAGCTTGGGAGGGACTCACGGTTTTTTGTAACTTATTATTAAGGGAATGTTTTATACAGTTATTTCTCTATCTATTTTTGGGGATGTTATTAATTATGAAAAAAATTAGTGAATTTACCGATTAAAATGATAAATTGAATGATGTTTCCGATAGCTTACATGTTTAAATTTTAAATTGTCTCTGTTATAGACAATGTTAAAATAGATTTGATTTGAGACTGGGAAAGGTCTACAAATACAAATTTAAGGGATTTGCTTAACGTATTAAGCGAGTTGTGTACTAATTTAGTACTATTTCACGAAACCACTAGCTATTACTGAAAAGGTTCTTGTCACAACATCAGCCTCCTCTTATCCGTATTCAAAGAAATGAAACCGACAACTAAACTTGTAACTCCAATAACTATACGAAGATACAGTCACAATTTAGTAAAGTCAATTAGGCTCCTGCTCAAAAGCCTAACTAACAACATCATTTAAACGGCTAAGTCTAAATAATTTTTATCACTTCTTTGTGATACAAGTTTATTAAACCATGAATTTTTGAAATTGCGTTTAATAATTCCTAACTCGTTATATTTCATACTTATTTGTTAAGAATTATATGTTAAAATTAAAAAGATAAGAAATACAAACAGTTAGGAATACAAAACATACACTTAAGCAATGAGACGCCTAAAATATAATTAAAATTGTATAATACGGGTGAGGAGAGAATAGCCAATGGTAAAATTAATTGACAATAAAATAGATAGACTTGCTAAACAACTTCAAATACGAAACAATCTAGATAATATAGAGTATTTGAAAATGCGTTTAGGCATGCAAGTTGTAGTAAGTAACTTTTTTAAAGCAATTGTAATTTATGGCATTTCAATCCTTTGCAACCTATTTTTATACACACTAACTGTACACTTATCATTTTTTTTAATCAGACATTTTGCACATGGTGCACATGCTAGAAGTTCTCTATTATGTTATTTAGAAAGTCTTTTTTACTTTGTTTTACTTCCTTGGATAGTCGGGTATATGAAAGTACCGTCTGAAATAATGTATACCTTGTCTTTAATAGGTTTAGTTTTAATCATAATTTTCTCACCATCTGCAACTAAAAAGCAACCTATTCCACAACGACTTAGAAAAGGAAAAAAAATTAAAGCTATCGCCGTAACATTATTATTATTAATTATTTCTGTATTTTTAGATGAACCATACCAACAACTAATGTTGCTTGGTATTACCATCATTGCAATTTTACAAATTCCAATATTTTTCCCTAAGGAGGATTATTAATTATGAATATTTTCGAATCAATTTTAACTATTTTTGCTAAGTTCTTTACTTTCATTGGTACAATCTCAAGTGTAAAACCTTGTACTGGATTTGTTGATGAACCTGAAATTCCTAAAGAATTAACAGATTTATACAAATAAAATAATAGTTACTTAGAAAGTGTGTATAACATGGCGGTTTTATTTTTATTGATTTTATCATTATTACAAGCAATTATTTTGTTCTATACTTTGAGCCTTATAAGTGGTATTCATTTTATAAAGAAGGATTATATTTCTATTATTGGAATTATAATCCTTTCTGCTATTTTATTTTTTATAATTGATTCACAAGCAGTACTATTTTTATTCGTTGCTACATTAATATTTATGTATTATAAAAACAAATTTCTTGGTATTGTTACTACAATGATTTGTTTTTTTATTTTATATATGGCCAACTTTACAAGTTTGTGGTTAAGTAGTTTGATTGTAGATGTAATAGTTATCAAATATAATTTTTCAATATTTTATGCAATTACTTTCACTATGTTTTCATTAATTTACGCATACATAGCTAGGTTTTTTATAAAACGACTCTCTTTTTCAGATTTATCTTTGAATAAATTATATTTAATATTAGTTAGTTTATTTCTACTTATTATCTTAGGGTTGATATATTTTTACTTACCAAATCAAAATGTTTCATTTGGTGATGCTAAATTTATTTCAATCATGTATGCTGTGGTTATCATTACTACGGCAATTTTAATCATTACTATTTCCTTTAGCATTATACGACAAATCCAATATAAACGTAATATTAAAGAAATAGAAAATTATTATAAATATACGTTACAAATTGAAAAGATTAATAATGAGATGCGTAAGTTTCGGCATGATTATGTTAATATCCTTTCAACATTATCTGATTATATTCGAGAAAATGATATGGAAGGTTTACGTAAGTATTTCAATGAAGAAATCATACCTATGCAAGATAATATGCAAATGAAAACACTTAAAATTAATGGTATTGAAAATTTAAAAGTCCGTGAAATTAAAGGTTTAATCACAACAAAAATATTACAAGCTCAAGAAAAAAATATTAGATTAAGTATTGAAGTTCCAGAGCCAATTGAAAAAATTGATATGCCTATTATCAATTTGAGTAGAATTATTGGTATTTTATTAGATAATGCTATAGAAGCTTCAGAAAAAATAGAGGATGATCCTCTAATTCGCATTGCTTTTATCAAAAATGAAGACGATTCAGTTATGTTTATCATCATGAACAAATGTAAGCCTGATATGCCTAGAGTACATACCTTGTTCCAAGAAAATTACTCAACAAAAGGAAAAAATCGTGGTTTAGGATTATCTAACTTAAAAGAAATAACCGATGCAACTTCCAATGTTTTATTAGATACAACTATAGACAATAACTACTTTATTCAAAAAGTAGAAATACTAAATTCTAATTCATAAGGATGTGTAAATATGAAAATATTCATTTGTGAAGATGATGTAAGACAACGTGAAAATATAGTTTCTATTATCAATAATTACATCATGATAGAAGAAAAACCAATGGAAATTGAAGTAGCTACGTCAGATCCTTATGAGGTATTGGAACGTGCAAAGGAACTTAAAGATATTGGTTGTTATTTTCTTGATATACAATTAGAGGCCGATATTAACGGTATTAAATTAGCAAGTGAGATTAGAAAATATGATCCTGTGAGCAATATCATATTTGTCACAAGTCATAGTGAGCTCACTTATTTAACCTTTGTATATAAAGTTGCTGCTATGGATTTCATCTTCAAAGATGATCCTGACGAATTAAAATCCAGAGTGATTGATTGCCTCGAAACTTCAGAAACTCGATTGAAATTACTTTCAAAAGAAAGCACGGTTGAAACAATCGAACTTAAACGCGGCAGCAATTCTATTTATGTACAATACGATGATGTCATGTTCTTTGAATCATCTTCGAATTCGCATCGTTTGATTGCTCATTTGGACAATAGGCAAATTGAATTTTATGGTAATTTAAAAGAAATTGATAATTTAGACGAGCGTTTTTTCAGATGTCATAATAGTTTTGTTGTCAATAGACACAATATTGAATCCATTGATTCTAAGTCACGTATTGTTTATTTCAAAAATAATGAACACTGCTATGCTTCTGTACGTAATGTTAAAAAAATTTAATACATAAACTAAAAGGCTGAGACTACAAAATGTCTCAGCCTTTTAACATCACTTTTCAATTTATTGTGTGAAACTCATATATGCGTTTAGCTTAAATCAACCTTCAACACCCATTCAACCTTAATCACCTTAACTTGAGAGAATTATTGCAGTCCTTCCCTTTCTTTTTAATAATCAAGTAACACTTGAACTTCATCTAAAGTAGGTATACTCTCAATAGCGCCATATTTTGTAGTAACTTTTGCAGCAACGATGTTACTAAATTGAAGCATAGTTCCACCTTCTCGTTTTAATGCTTCTATCGGATTGATAATATCAGATGCTGCTAATCTATTAATTAATGCACCTACAAAAGCATCACCGGCACCAGTCGTATCTATTGCTTTCACTTTATAACCACCATGACTAAGCACGGTACCATCTTTGAAATGAATTTCAGCACCTTCTTTACCCTTAGTGTATATAACAGCTTCTACACTACCTTGGAATAACCAAGCGATTGCTTCTTTTTCATCTTTTTTTCCAGTGACGAATGACAATTCTTCGTCTGAAATTTTAAGTATATGTGCTGATGGCAAGAATTCACGAATTGCATTTTTACATTCCGCTTCACTTGGCCATAATGGCAACCGTACGTTAGGATCAAATATAATCGTACCATTTGCTGATTTCACTTTATTTATTAACGATTTATGCGCTTGTTTCATTGGACTATCTACGAGATCAACAGAACAAAAATGTAACATATCATTTTCTGTTACAGTTATTGCATCTATATTGCTAGGTTGATATAACATATCTGCTGATGGTTTACGATAAAATGAAAAATCTCGTTCTCCTTCTTTGGTTAAACTTACAAATGCTAAAGCTGTGTTCGCTTCATCTGTTCGTCGGATATAGTTTGTAGACACACCAATACTACTTATTGTTTCTACAATTAAATCACCAAAAGCATCGTTTCCTAACTGAGTGATCATAGCTGCTTGACCACCTAATTTTGTGGTTGTACAAGCAACGTTACAAGGTGCGCCGCCTACTTGTCTTGTAAACCCTTCTACGTCTTTTAATTTTGAGTCTTTTTGATTAGGAATAAAATCGATAAGTGCTTCGCCGATTGCAAGTAAACGTTTCATTTATTGTCCACCCTTTATATCATATTTTGTGAAATTGAGAAAGGCTTGCCCAGATTCAGTAGAAGCTTTAAATCCTATCGCATCATCATCTGTAAAAATTCTTGAAGTCATTACACGCTCACCATCATTACAAAATAATTCAATGCTAGATGTATCAACGAACATTTGTAATTGTGATAAAGGTGTATCCAAATAAGTGCTACGTGTTTTACCTTCTACTGGTTCTGGTAATGCGCCACTTTCACTACGATCTAATATAATTTTTTTGTTTTTTGTATTATAAGCGATACGTAAAGATTGTGATTTTGAGGCTCTTATTTCAAAATATATTTCAGTAGCTTCGTTTTCCAAGATATCAATAATCAATTCAAATTGTTTACCTTCATATGGTTTTAAGAATCGCGTAAATTTATTAGCGTAACCTAATGCTGTTTCTTTATTCGTTCTTAATTGTTGAAGTGCTTTAATAGGACGTTGTTTTAAATTGCCTTGTTCAATTGTCAAAATACGCGGAATTGTTAAACAATGCGCCCAACCATCTGAATCTGTAGGATAGGTCACTTCTGGTAAGCCCATCCAACCAATGAGTATTCTGTCGCCAAATTCATCTGTAAAAGTTTGAGGCGCATAAAAATCAAAACCATAATCTAATTCATGAAAATCACCATGATCCATAACAAGGTGATCTATGTCGTATTGCCCCATAATATAACCAGATTGGTAAATATTCCTAAATTTTTCACCCTCCGGTTCAATACCTTGTGGACAAAATAACAGTAAATCGAAGCCATCTAAATTAAAATAATCTGGGCATTCCCACATAAAACCAAACGCCTCAAGCTTTGTTTTTATTTCTCCTTGAAATGTCCAGTTCACAATGTCTGTTGATTGGTATTGAAGTATTCTTCCATATCCTTCTTCATTTTGTGCAGCAATGACTGCATAGTAAATTCCATCTTTAACAAACACTTTAGGATCTCTAAAATGTTGTGTATATCCTGACGGCGGTGCTGCTATTACTGCTTTTGGAAATTTTTGAACCTCGCCATTATCGAGTACTTTAGCTATATGTTGTGTCGACTTTCTATTCCAATTTTCATCTCTATGATTTCCTGTATACATATAATACAAGTTATTGTGATATGTAAATGCGCTGCCGCTATAAACACCATGACTATCATCTTTTGTATCTGGTTTTAGTGAAATCCCTTGATCTTCAAAATTTATTAAATCTTTACTTTTATATGTATACCAATATTTCAAACCATGGACTGCTCCTAAAGGAAACCACTGGTGTGAGATGTAGTATTCTCCTTTATAATAAATTAGACCGTTAGGATCATTTAAGAGTCCTGTTTTCGGCTGTATATGAAATAATTGTCTATATTTAGATTGATTCACAAGCTCAGTTAATTCATCCATTACTTCTTGATCAATATCTTCGTAACGCTGATAACGTTCATCTCTTGTCCATTCACTCACTTTATTTCCTCCTATTATTAACTACTACTTTCCGGATATTGTCCATCTCAACTCAACTCAGCATAACATTTATCCATCATTTGTTTTTATTTCATTCCTATTTAATTAGATTTGTCTTTTTATCGATTCAAAGCGCTATGGCTTCTCTTCTTCAATATCATTACACCTTGTATGATGTTTAATCAATATATGATTCCTATGACTAAGACCACATCAGATCAACAATGCTTAACATAAGTTCTGTTTCATCAACATTCATCCCTATAAATAGTTTCTAACTTAATATTAGTATAGCTTTATTAAATGCCTTAATTTAACTTTTCGCACATTATTTTGACATCATAAATATTCATATAGACTGTAATTGAAATGATATTCTATCATCTGACAGACAATTCGCTTTGATATGTAAATCATTTTTACTATCTCTTCCAATCAATCTACTTGGCACTGTAAACATCCTCTATTTTATCATATTGTAATCCCTTTAAATACTATTAAAAATCAAAGTCAACTTGCTTTATAAACACTTTTAACAATTGACAACTTTATGAATAACACTTTCAAAAAATCATCAATATACTTTGTTAGTTTTAAGAAGATTTATAAATAGTTCAACTCGGACTAACCTCGTTTAACCTTACAACGCGTGTAACTAAATGAGAAATTTTTATAGAACTAAAAAAAGTCCGAAACATAAAATATGTCTCGGACTTTTTTTCTGTAGTCAGCCTTTAACGAAGTGAAATCACTTCATATAGCATTGTGTTTTATCTTATTCAGATATTCAAATTTAGTTTTATATCACTAAGCTTTCTGAACAGTGATTGTCCAAGAAGCATCATCAAGTTGTTCATAATTAGTAACTGGGTATCCTTCTTCAGCTGCCCAATTTGGAATTGCTTCAGTTGCTTGGGTACAATCAAAATCAATTTTTAATTCGTCCCCGTTCTCTAAAGTAGTCATTTTCTTCTGTGCTTCAATCAAAGGAAAAGGACAAACCATACCTACTGTACCTAATTCATATACCATAATGAAATCCTCCTAAAAAATAAAATTTACGTCGTCTGTGTTTGTGTAGAAACTTTTTGCGTTGTAGATTTTTGAGCTTTTCTCATTGGTTTGATAAATATGAAGTAACTCATAAACCAAGCACCTAATATCATTGATGCAAGCGCGATCCAACCTTTCCAAGACATTGTAGCTGTTTCAACTAAACCATTTCCGATAGAGCAACCGCCTGCTACTGATGCACCAAATCCCATACATACGCCACCAATAACACTATTGCGGATTGTTTTTTTATCTGGTAATCTCCACTTAAATTCTCTAGCACCTTTTGCTGCAATATAAGAACCAGCAAAGATACCTAAAACAAGAAAGACACCCCAATCTAATAGTTGGACATCACCAGTTACAAAGAATTGAACAATGTTTGCAGATGGTGTTGTAATGCCTAAACCGTACATTCTACCAGTAGATTCACTCACTGGCCAAGCCAATAATGCAATGAGTCCAACTGCAATAGCTGCAACAAATGGATGGTATTTTTTTTCAAATAAATAATAGCGAATTCCTGTAAATTTTTGTTTTAACTTTGGTACGGCAATTTTGGGTTTTGGTTTGCGTAGTGTTTTTACAACAAATATGAGCGTTATCATTGTTAATAAAGTGACCCAAATCCATGTCGGAATACCTGTAGTTTGAGCCATACTTGTATTTACATTAGTAGGTTTATTGATTCCGTCCATTAAAGGTAATAATAAACCAAATTTAGTAGCAGCTGATGTAAATGCATATGCAATAAGTGCTATCCAACTACCAATTAATCCTTCTCCTGCTCTATACCATGTGCCAGTTGCACAACCGCCTGCTAATATAATGCCAATACCAAAAATAAATGAGCCAATAACCGTACCTATGATTGGATATGTGGACTCTGGTATTTGCACTAACCCTGTTGAAGTTAAAACGAGTAGTCCGATACTTTGAACGGATATTGCTATTAATAAGGCATAAAACATTTTATTACTTTTTTGGATATACATATCCCTAAATCCACCAGCAAGACAAAACCGTGTACGTTGCATGACAAACCCCAAAAGTCCGCCTACGATTAAGCCACTGATTACTAACCACGTCATAACATTACCTCTTTTCCGATGAAATCAATATGAATTATCATATTAGATTTACACTGAAATTTCAACCTTTCTGTTTTAAGTCTTATGAAAAGATGTGCTATGAAAACTTGCTAGTAAAAAAACTTTGCATAGACAACTAAACATAAAAATGTTTGCATCTATACAAAGTTAATATTAAAAATTATTATTTATTACTGTAATTTTTCATAAAGAAAAGTAAAGATTGTAGTTCAATCCCTAAATCAATATGATGAACTTGAACATCTGATGGCGTATAAACACGTGTTGGTGTAAAATTTAAAATCCCTTTAATGCCAGCTCCAACTAATGTATCTGCAACTTGTTGTGCTGCATTTTCAGGCGTTGTTAATATCACGACATCAATTTGCTCTTGCTTTAAGACATCGGTGATTTTCGAAAATGGACTTACAACCACATTGCCTATTTGTGTTCCTATCACATCATCTCGTATATCGAACGCCTCTGTAATAGTCATTTCATCATGAATAGAAAAATTATATGTTAGTAATGCTTTACCTAGGTTCCCTACACCTACGATGGCTATTTTAATTTCATCATTTTCACTTATTTCATTTTTAAAAAAATGTAACAAGCTATCAATATTATAACCATACCCTTTTTTGCCTAATTCACCAAAATAAGAAAAATCACGACGAATTGTTGCAGAATCAATGTTCAAACCTTCACTAATTGTTTTAGAATTAACTCTGTCTATCCCTTTAGATTTCAAAGTATTGACGAATCTATAATATAACGGTAACCGTTTTAACGTGGCACGAGGAATCTTTTCGCTTTGGTTAGCCAAGATCTTGTCCTCCTATACTAAAATGTCTAATTAATCTTATAATTACTACAACATTATACATTAATACATTATAAAAATAAACACTGGTAGTTTTAACAACACGCAGAATACGGTAGAATGATAATGAATAGAGAGGTGCAAAATCGTATGATATTATTACAATTAAATGACATTACTAAATCATTCGACGGAGAAGATATTTTTAACAATGTAGATTTTGAAGTGAAAACTGGTGAACGTATTGGTATCGTAGGACGTAACGGTGCTGGTAAATCTACATTAATGAAAATTATCGCTGGCGTCGAAGGTTATGATAGTGGACATGTTTCAAAAAGTAAAAATTTAAAACTTGGTTATTTAACACAACAAATGACACTCAACACAAACCAAACTGTGATTGAAGAAATGTCTAAACCTTTTGAAAATATGAAAAAGCTAGAAGCTGAAATGAAAAAAGAAACAGATTGGTTAGCACAACATGCAAATGCATATGATACAGACGAATATAAAAGTCATATCGATCGTTATGAATATTTATCCAATGAATTCGAACAACAGGATGGATATCAATATGAAAGTAAAATAAAAACCGTGCTCCATGGACTGAATTTTACTGAAGCGGATTTCAATCGCCCTATTAATGATTTTAGTGGTGGTCAAAAAACTAGGCTTTCATTAGCCCAAATGTTATTAAGTGAACCTGATTTATTATTACTTGATGAACCTACTAACCATTTGGATATGGAAACAACACAATGGTTAGAAAGTTATTTAAACTATTTTAAAGGTGCTATTGTTATCATTAGCCATGACAGATATTTTTTAGATAAAATAGTCAATCAAATCTATGATGTAGCCCTTGGCGATGTGCAACATTATATAGGTAATTATAAACAATTTATTGAAAAAAGAGATAAGTATTATGAAAAACGCATGCAAGAATATGAACGTCAACAAGATGAGATTAAACGCTTAGAAACTTTTGTTGAGAAAAATATAGCAAGGGCTTCAACTACTGGTATGGCAAAAAGCCGTAGAAAAATGCTTGAAAAAATGGAAAGAATCAATAAACCAATGATTGATGCCAAAAGTGCTAATATCCAATTTGACTTTGATAGAAATACAGGAAATGATGTTTTCCATATCAAAGATTTAGATATTGGATATGAGCAGCCAGTTACCAAAGGTATCAATATTGAAGTGACTAAAGGAGACCATATCGCCATTATTGGGCCTAACGGTATCGGAAAATCGACTTTAATCAAAACAATTGCAGGTATTCAACCGAAATTGAACGGAGAAATCACTACTGGTGCAAATTTAAAAATCGGTTACTATGATCAAAAACAAGCTGAATTCAAATCTAGTAAAACAATACTAGATTATCTGTGGGACCAATACCCTTCAATGAATGAAAAAGATATTCGCGCAGTACTCGGCCGATTTTTATTTGTACAAGAAGATGTTAAAAAAATCATTAATGACCTTTCTGGTGGTGAAAAAGCTAGATTGCAATTAGCTTTATTAATGCTTGAGCGTAACAATGTACTTATCTTAGATGAACCTACAAATCATCTAGATATAGATTCAAAAGAAATGTTAGAGCAAGCATTGGATCATTTTGAAGGTACGATTTTATTTGTTTCTCACGATCGTTATTTTATAAATCAACTTGCAAACAAAGTTTATGATTTGGACATTCATGGTGGCACAATGTATTTAGGAAATTATCAATATTTTATTGAGAAAAAAGAAGAAAATGAAGCAATTCAAGCTAAAAAGGAAAATGAAACTTCACATCAAACAAAACCAATTGAATCACAAAATGATCATTATACTGATCAAAAACTTCAAAAACGTGAACAACGCCAAATTGAACGACAAATTGATGAATGCGAAACTAAAATAGATAACTTTGAAACTAAAATCAATGAAATCAATGAAATGCTAACTCTGCCAGATATATACAGTGATCCAGAGGAAGCAAAGCGTTTAGCTAAAGAGAAAGAAAATAGCGAACAAGCATTAGAACAAGTTATGTCAGAATGGGCAGAATTACAAGAAAAGTTAATTTAAAGCATATTTGAACTAAAAGTACGAAAATGAAAAATTCATTTTTCGTACTTTTTTATTATTTTTTTACACATTAACTATTCACAACTTTAACCCTATCATCAAAGCTATCCACAGAGTTATCCTAGTTATACACAAGTAAAATGTTACTTTTTTGTCGATGAATATTCAGAAAACAATGTATGTCCACACATTTGCCCACGACTTATCAACAAGTTATACACTAATTGTTGATAAGTACGCACGTTCTCTATTGACATCTATAAATATTTAACTTAAATAGCGATTTGTATATCAATTTATTTCATGACATAATAAAGCATATTAATTTAGTATGAGGTGAAACTTATGTATCCTATTCTTTGGTTCCTAATCGCTTTAATAATTGGAACAACTCTTTTATTTATTATCACAACAATCATTGCCAATAAAAAGTTAATACATGATATCAAACCTTTATGGTCCTTAAGAAAGCCTTTAGAATCTTTTGTACGACCAAATCACAGGTATAGTTATCAATTCGATACATATAAACACCAGTTTGATGAAACAAATCTGATAGATGATAAAACTTACGCAGACTTGAATTTAAAAGCCCTTTTCGACAGCATGAACTTTAATTTTACTGCTATTGGTGAGATGCGTTTATATGCAACTTTAAGGAAAATGTTTACCATTCATAATCAGATGTTAATTCAAAAATTTAAAAATGACGAACTTTTTCGACTAAAGATATCGACCCACCTTGCTAAAATCGGTAAAGCAATTTATCCAACGTTCCCTGATCAACTAACCACAGTAAAAAGCAATCATCTGTATATGTTGACTACATATTTACCGTTAGTCTTTTTACTGTTTGCATTTTTAAAACCTGAAATCGGTATTCTTTTAACTATACTTGTTGCTATATTTAATATGATTTTAAGTGGCGTACTCAAAAGGACATTTGATCAAGACTTAAATTCATTATTTTATACATCAAATGTTATTAAAAAGGCTTATGCAATTCACAAAATAGATGGTGCCCCTACCATTGATGTTGACTTTAGTCATTTTAAAGTTGCTCGTAGGCTAAGTGGTCTATTGGGAAGAGTTAATACAGCAGAAGATTCTATGATATTTGCATTCTTATTAAAAGCAATATTTATGTTGGACTACCATATCTTCCATCTAATACAACATAGCTTTAAAAAATATGAAGCTGAAGTTATGGCGTGTTATGAATATATAGGAAGTATAGACAATCACTATGCAATAGCATTGTGGAGAGAAACATTAACACAATATGCATTGCCTCAAGCAAATAATGAGGATTCAGTAGAATTTGAAGCACTTACTCATCCACTGCTTGTCGATGCTATTTCTAATGATTTAGTAATTAATAGTCATATATTATTAACTGGTTCGAACGCGTCAGGCAAGTCAACATTTATGAAAGCAATCGCCTTAAATCTTTTACTCGCTCAAACGATAAATACAGTTACTGCAAAGTACTTTAAATATAAACCTGGCTTAATTTTTACATCCATGGTGAACCAAGATGATATCTTGTCTGGCGATAGTTATTTTATGACAGAAATCAAATCTATTAAACGATTGTTTGATTTAAAAACAGAGGATAAAATTTATTGCTTCATTGATGAAATATTTAAAGGGACTAATACAACAGAACGAATTGCCGCTTCTGAATCCGTGTTAAATTATTTAGGCAATAGCCAAAATTACGAAATCATAGCTGCGACCCATGATATTGAATTAGCTACATTATTAGAATATCAGTACAAAAACTTTCACTTTAACGAAACCATTTATGAAAATGAGATTGCTTTTGATTTTAAAATTAAACCTGGCAAAGCAGATACAAGAAATGCAATTGAATTATTAAGAATCTTAAAATTTCCTAATCAAGTATATACACGTGCTAAAACATCCTCCAATCAATTCCTTTAAGTCTTAGACCGAATCATTTAACTATAAATGCGCTAATAAATACAGAAAAGGAACAATGAAGTTTATATTCGCTTCATTGTTCCTTTATTTGTTTTAACTATTTTATTCAGCATTAATCATCCAAGTTATACCGAAAGGATCATTAAACATGCCATATAATTCTGACCACTCCGTTTTACCTAACGGCATTGCCTCTTCACAACCAGCTGCTATTGCATTGTTAAAGAAATCGATGGCTAGTTGTTTATCCGCTTCATTACTGTAATCAAATGTAAATGTTACAATTGCAACACTATTATCGATTTTTTTATTTTTCCATGTGTCACTACAATAAAATGTTTCACCTAAAACTTTAAATGAAGCATTCATTGTAAAGTTTTTGTCTACTTGGAATTCTTCTGGCATATCTTTAAACATTTCATGGTCACCACCAATACGTTGAATATCTGTGGCACCTAAATTTTTTTCATAAAAGTCTAATGCTGCTAAACTATTTTCAAAATTAAAATACTGAACTGATTTCATTTATAAGCCGCCTCCTGATAATGTAATTCTAAATTTACATTATTCTATATAGTATGACTACACATTAAAATATATACCCCTTTTTTAATATTTAAACATTTGAACTTAATAATATTTATAATGTACATATTTTTTTATTTAACGAAATACATAGCATTAAACTTTTAAAAAAGAAGTAGAAACATCAAACATTGATTTAATATTCCTACTTCCTAATTTCATATATAATTAATCTAAGCTGTATCCATTTTTATAGAGATAATATCATATTAAGTTAATATTACACTAAATGAAGTGATTACATTTTTAAATGTTCATCCTATCAAGTTTAATTGTTTATTGAAAATTGCTCTATATCCATATCATTAAATCCATTTAACGACATGTCACCAACAAATCCAGCTTGATATAAATAATGTGCTGCAGCACCAATCATAGCAGCATTATCTGTACAAAGTTTTGGGCTCGGTATTCGCAAATTAATCTCATGTTGCTTACAGGATTTATCAAGCGCTGCTCTTAAACCTTTATTACTGGCGACACCACCCGCAATAATTAACTGTTTCACATCATATGCCTCACAAGCTGACACTGCTTTGCCAACTAAAACTTCGACAACACTATTTTGAAAACTCGTTGCTACATCTTCAGGTTTTATTTCAACTCCTTTTTGTCGTAAATTATGCAATTTATTTATGACTGCACTTTTTAATCCACTAAAACTAAAATCGTAACTATTAGCCTCTAACCAAACTCTCGGGAAATTATAGCTATCTTGACCTTTTGCAGCTAATCGATCAACTTGTGGCCCACCTGGATAGCCTAAACCAATCGTTCTCGCTACTTTATCATAGGCTTCGCCAACAGCATCATCTCTAGTTTCTCCTATGACTTCAAAATTCAAATGATCTTTCATGTATACTAGTTCAGTATGCCCACCTGACACGATTAATGCTATTAAAGGAAATTGTAATGGTTGTTCTAAATGATTCGCATAAATATGTCCTGCAATATGATGTACAGGTATCAATGGTTTATTGTAAGCAAAAGCTAACGCCTTAGCTGCATTAATGCCTACTAACAATGCACCTATGAGTCCAGGACCCTGAGTTACCGCTACTGCATCTATATCTTCCATGGATACATTTGCTTCATATAATGCTTGATCAATTGTCGTTGTAATACCTTCAACGTGGTGCCGGCTAGCGACCTCAGGTACCACACCTCCAAATCGCTTATGACTTTCAATTTGACTCAATACAATATTACTTAAAATTTCTGTGCCTTGCTTAATAATGCTTACACTTGTTTCGTCACAACTTGACTCAACTGCTAAAATCAATGTTTGATTACTCATTTAAATTCACCCACATCACTATTGCATCCTCACCTTCACCATAATAGTTCTTACGTTTGCCTCCGAATTGGAATCCCAAATTTGTATACACATGTTGTGCCACCACATTATCTATACGAACCTCTAAACTCATAATTTCACATTTGGTTTGTACATAATTTATCGCGTATTTTAATAATAATTGTCCTAATCCATAGCCTCTATATGATTCATCTATCGCAACTGTTGTAATCTGCGCTTGATCTATCACTATCCAAATGCCAATATAACCAATAATCACATTATTAAACTCAATTATAAAATAATGTGCAAACTCATTCTGTTCTATTTCATGATAAAAAGCATCGATTGTCCAACTACTGTCGTTAAAACTATTTCTTTCAATATCAAATACTTGAGGTACATCCTTCATAGTCATCAAGCGTATATTTAGTTCTTTTTCTGTTGGTTTAACCAATTTCTTTCGGCCTCTGACAATTTAATATAATTGGGTTTAAATTGATGTATATCTTCAGTAGTTTCAACTAAATGCTTCATATATTTTGCTTTTGGTATATTAGGTATGCAATCACTATCTAATAAATCTTTTACTTTTTCAGTGTCTATGCCAACAAATACATATGGTTTTCCCATTCTATGTAATAAGTTGAGAAGTTCTTGTATTGGTAAATATTGATCTTCTTCTACTTGGAGCAATTGATTTCCATTATATCGATAAACTCCAGTGTATACTGCTTCTCTACGTGCATCAAATATCGGCACCAAAAGTCGTTCATCGTCTTGAACAGTTGCAGCTAACGCTTTTAGCGAAGAAACACCATATAGTTCAGCATTCAATGCATAGGCCAAAGTTTTAGCAACCGTTACGCCAATTCTAAGTCCAGTATAAGAGCCAGGTCCTTGCGCGACAATAATCGCATTTATTTCTTCTTTTGCAATTCCACTCTCATGAAACAACTGTTGAATCGCCGGCATTAACTGAGTAGAATGATTTTGCTTCACGTTAGTATTGATTTCACCTAGTACTACATTATTTTGCATAACTGCAACAGACAACGGTTGATTAGATGTATCAATCAACAGATAAATCATGTTCAACGGCCTCCTTTAACGTTTTGTAATGTTGACCTACTGCTTTCATTTCTATATTTCTTGTCGTTTCATTTATGGTTTTAATATTTATAGTTAGGTGATTATTTGGTAAAAATGATTCGATAAATTCACTCCACTCAATCAATGTGACAGCTTGATCTTCAAAATATTCATCAAATCCCAAATCTTCTTCACTATCTTCTAATCTATAGCAATCCATATGATGTAACTTAAATGCATTTCCTTGATAAGATTTAATGATGTTAAACGTTGGAGAATTTATATTGCGTTTTACGCCCATAGCTTTACCAATAAATTGCGTTAATGTTGTCTTACCAGCACCTAAATCACCATTTAATAAAATAATATCCCCTGCAGATAAATGTTTCGCTAACAATTTTGCAAAATGTTCCATACTTTCTAAATCATTTATTTTAATCATATGTCTCTCCTTTTTTAACGACACTTCCAAATCGATTGGATTAGTGTCGCATATGCTTGTGCATCGCTCAAGTATTTCTATTTACTTCCAAATCAATAATGATGGATAAAAAATGTTTTAAATTCACTAACATTAAAAGTGACTACTTTCATATTGATTTTTATCAGCACTAAATGATCATCTATTACTTTAATACTTTATTATCATTAAATTAACTACTATAGTTTAACAAATTTTTTCTTATTTTACTTCAAACTAAAACAAGTTCCAACATTTTGAAATTATTTGAATTGATAGAAAATTCAAAAAATCATTGACAGCACAAGTTCAATATAGTAAATTTAATTTATCGAATTTTTAGACAATTCAATTTAACACATTAACAGATAAACCATTCTAACGGAAAGGAGCATAATAAGATGACCAAATATACAATGCAATACCAACCAACAACTTCAAATATTTTAGTCATTTTATTATGCTATTAGGACTGGAACTTTAGTAAAGAATCTACTAAATGTTTAAGTCCTATTTCTAGTTGAATGGGACTTGAAAGCGTCCCAATTATTTATTGGGACGCTTTTTTATTTTCAAATTTATGGGGGAATTAATATGAGAAGCGATATGATCAAAAAAGGAGATCATCAAGCTCCAGCAAGAAGCCTTTTGCATGCAACAGGTGCTTTAGAAAAACCAACAGATATGAATAAGCCTTTCGTAGCTATATGTAATTCATATATCGACATTGTACCAGGACACGTTCACCTAAGAGAATTAGCTGACATTGCTAAAGAAGCAATTCGAGAAGCAGGTGCCATCCCCTTTGAATTTGACACAATCGGTGTAGATGATGGTATTGCAATGGGACATATTGGAATGAGATATTCACTGCCATCTAGAGAAATTATTGCCGATGCTGCAGAAACAGTTATCAATGCACACTGGTTTGATGGTGTCTTTTACATACCGAACTGTGACAAGATTACACCTGGCATGTTACTAGCAGCTGTAAGAACCAATGTTCCAGCTATTTTCTGTTCAGGTGGACCTATGAAAGCAGGTTTATCATCACAAGGTAAAGCATTAACACTTTCTTCAATGTTTGAAGCAGTTGGAGCATTTAAAGATGGTTCAATTTCAAAAGATGAGTTTTTAGATATGGAACAAAATGCTTGCCCTACTTGTGGTTCATGTTCTGGTATGTTTACAGCAAATTCAATGAATTGTTTAATGGAGGTCTTAGGCTTAGCTCTCCCATATAACGGTACAGCCCTAGCAGTAAGTGACCAACGTAGAGAAATGATTAGAGAAGCAGCATTTAAACTTGTTGATAATATCAAAAATGACATTAAACCAAGAGATATTGTTACTAAAGAAGCAATTGATGACGCATTTGCTTTAGACATGGCTATGGGGGGATCTACCAATACAGTACTACACACATTAGCGATTGCAAATGAAGCTGGCATTGATTATGACTTATCAAGAATAAATGAAATTGCGAAAAAAACGCCTTATTTGTCAAAAATAGCACCAAGTTCTTCCTATTCTATGCATGATGTACATGAAGCTGGTGGCGTTCCAGCTATCATTAACGAATTATTTAAAAAAGAAGGTACACTTCATCCAGACAGAATTACAGCCACAGGTAAAACACTTCGTGAAAATAACGAACACAAAGAGATATTAAATAGTGATGTAATCAGACACCTTGATAATCCATACGATAAACAAGGTGGCCTTTCAATCCTTTATGGTAATTTAGCTCCTAAAGGTGCGGTCATCAAAGTCGGTGGTGTTGATCCTTCAATTAAAGTCTTTAAAGGAAAAGCAATTTGTTTTGATTCACATGATGAAGCAGTTGAAGCAATTGACAATCACGTAGTACGTGAAGGTCATGTGGTTGTAATTAGGTATGAAGGCCCTAAAGGTGGACCAGGAATGCCGGAAATGTTGGCCCCTACATCATCTATTGTAGGAAGAGGGTTAGGTAAAGACGTTGCATTAATCACTGATGGTAGATTTTCCGGAGCAACACGAGGTATTGCTGTTGGTCATATTTCACCAGAAGCTGCGGCGGGTGGACCTATCGCTTTAATTGAAAACAATGACGATATCACAATTGATTTAACAAACAGAACATTAAATGTAGAAGTTACAGACGAAGTATTAGAATCTAGAAAGCAAAACTTGAAACCATTTAAAGCAAAAGTGAAAACAGGTTATCTTGCACGCTATACAGCATTAGTAACGAGTGCTAATACTGGTGGTATTATGCAAGTACCTGAAGATCTCATTTAAGGAGTGAGTATGATGTCTAAACAAACTGAAATACTTGAATATGAAAAATCAGAAAATTTAGATTATTTTGAAACAGCAGAAGCAATTGAGCCCGAAGTTGAATTAGAAAAAGAAACAATTGATGAAATGAAATCTGGTTCAGAATTATTAGTAGATTCACTTGTAAATGAAGATGTAGATTTTATATTTGGTTACCCTGGTGGTGCTGTACTTCCACTATATGACACATTTTATGATGGGAAAATTAAACACATACTAGCGAGACATGAACAAGGTGCTTCACACGCTGCTGAGGGTTATGCGCGTGTTTCTGGAAAAACTGGTGTCGTTGTCGTTACAAGTGGTCCTGGAGCAACAAATGCAATCACTGGTATTGCTGATGCTTATAGTGATTCACTACCGCTTGTCGTTATCACAGGTCAAGTTGCAACAGCGGGTATAGGGAAAGATGCTTTCCAAGAAGCAGACTTGCTTTCAATGACTACACCGATAACTAAACATAATTATCAGATTAAAAATGTAAATGAAATACCTAAAATAATCCATGAGGCATTTCACGTAGCAAACTCAGGAAGAAAAGGACCAGTCGTTATTGACTTCCCAAAAGATATGGGAATCTTATCTACTAACGCAGAAGTTTCAAACGAATTGAACCTACCTGGTTATTCAGTTCCTAATCAACCAGACAAAACAGAAATTCAAAAATTACGTGATTATTTAAAATCTTCTAAAAAACCTGTGGTTTTATCAGGAGCTGGTGTAAATCACGCTAAGGCTAATGAAGTTTTCACTGAATTTGTTACACGACATCAATTGCCTGTAGTTAGTACTTTATTGGGGTTAGGTGCCATACCATATGAAAATCCCCTATTTTTAGGTATGGGGGGAATGCACGGATCATACGCAAGCAATATGGCATTAACAGATTGTGATTTGCTTATAAACTTTGGCAGTCGTTTTGATGACAGACTTGCAAGTAAACCAGATGAATTTGCACCTAATGCAAAAATTGTTCATATCGACATTGATCCATCAGAAATAAATAAAATAATCAAAGTTGATTTAGGTATTGTTGCAGATTGTAAAGCAACTTTAGAAGCATTACTTGAATTCGACAGCTATTCAATCAACCATGATGACTGGTTAGAAACATGCTTTAACAATAAAGCAGAGCAACCTTTTGCATACAAAGAAGATCCAGATGGTACATTTTCAAAACCACAGCGTACTATTGAATATATAGGAGAAATTACTAAAGGTGACGCAGTTGTTACAACTGATGTCGGTCAACATCAAATGTGGGTTGCCCAATATTATCCATTTAAAAATCACGGTCAATTAGTTACGAGTGGTGGCTTAGGAACAATGGGCTTTGGCATACCTGCAGCAATAGGGGCAAAATTAGCTGAACCTGATAAAACAGTCGTAGCTTTTGTTGGCGACGGTGGTTTCCAAATGACCAATCAAGAGTTAGCAATACTAGAAGAATACGATTTAGACATAAAAGTTGTAATTATAAATAACGGCACGTTAGGTATGGTTAAACAATGGCAAGATAAATTCTTTAACAAACGTTTCTCTCATTCCGTATTTAATGGACAACCTGATTTCTTAAAATTGGGAGAAGCATACAATGTGAAAGGTTTCCTTATCGATGATCCAACACATTTAGAAGAACAACTAGACGCTGCTTTTGAACACAAAGGGCCTGCTCTCATTGATGTTCGTATCTCACCTATCGAACCTGTTAATCCAATGGTGCCTAGCGGTAAAGCTAATTATGAGATGGAGGGATTATTATGAGACGCACATTTAGAACAAAAGTTTTAGATAAAGCTGGTACTTTAAATAGATTAACGAGTATCTTTGTTCGCAGGCAATTTAACATTGTCACGTTATCAGTTACTCCAACGAGAGAAGATGGCGTTTCTAATATCACATTTGTAGCGGAAGTCCCAGATTCAGATGTTTTAAGAAACTTAATTAGCCAATTGGAAAAACAAATAAATATTATTGATGTAGAAGACATCACTGATACAAACACTTACAACAGAGAATTAGTGCTTGTGAAATTAGAAACACCAAGTAACCATCAAGATTTACAAAAAGTAATTAAACCTTATGATGCGCTAGTCTCTATTTTAAAAAATGAGGATCCTTACACCTATCTTCAAGCCTCAGGTCCACAATATACAATGGATAATTTATTAGATGATCTATCATCATATAACATTGAACAAGTTTCAAGAACTGGTTCAGCCGGTTTAGTTTAAAACACAATTCATCAAACTATATTTAAAACATGGAGGATTTTATTATGACAACAGTTTATTATGACCAATCAGTAACGAAAGATGCATTACAAGGTAAAAAAGTAGCCATCATCGGCTATGGTTCACAAGGACATGCACATGCGCAAAACCTAAAAGATAACGGCTATGACGTGATTATTGGCATCAGACCAGGTCGTTCATTTGACAAAGCAAAAGATGATGGTTTCGAAGTATATCCTGTAAATGAGGCAGCAAAACAGGCTGATGTCATCATGGTATTATTACCAGATGAAATTCAAGGACAAGTATATAATGAAGAAATTGAACCTAATTTAGAGCCAAATAATGCACTTGTTTTCGCACATGGCTTTAATATTCACTTTAATGTTATTCAACCACCTGAAACAGTAGATGTATTTTTAGTAGCACCAAAAGGGCCTGGACATTTAGTTAGACGTACTTTCACAGAAGGTAGCGCCGTACCCGCCCTATTTGCAGTTGAACAAGATGCAAGTGGTGAAGCAACTGATTTAGCACTAAGTTACGCAAAAGGTATTGGTGCAACTCGTGCTGGGGTTTTAGAAACATCATTTAAAGAAGAAACCGAGACAGATTTATTCGGTGAACAAGCAGTACTTTGTGGTGGTACAACAAAACTAATTCAATCTGGTTTTGAAACATTAGTTGAAGCTGGTTATCAACCAGAAATTGCTTACTTTGAAGTTTTACATGAAATGAAATTAATTGTTGATTTAATGTATGAAGGTGGCATGGAAAACATGCGCTATTCAATCTCAAATACAGCTGAATTTGGAGACTATGTATCAGGACCACGCGTAATCACTCCAGATGTTAAAGATAATATGAAAGCAGTACTTAACGATATTCAACAAGGAAACTTCAGCGATCGTTTCATCAAAGATAACGAAAATAATTTTGAAGAATTCCATAAACTACGTGAAGAACAACATGGACATCAAATTGAAGCGGTTGGTAGAGACCTACGTGAGATGATGCCATTTATTAAATCCAAGAGTATTGAAAAATAATTAGTTTTATGGTGATGCCTGAAGAATCAAGAGAAGTCCCCTACTTTAATTTTTAAGACAATTTTAGATTCTTCGGCTCATTCATCATATTGAACTAAAATCTATTTATTAGGAGATGTTTAAAATGACTAGCCATATTCAAATTTTTGATACGACACTAAGAGACGGAGAACAAACGCCAGGCGTAAACTTTTCCTTCGATGAACGCTTAAAAATTGCTAAACAACTTGAAAAATGGGGTGTTGATATCATCGAAGCTGGTTTCCCTGCTTCAAGTTCAGGTAGTTTTAAATCCGTAGAAGCGATTTCTAAAACATTAACAACCACTGCTGTTTGTGGCTTAGCACGTTGTGTCAAAAAAGATATTGATGCAGTGTATCAATCAACAAAAGAGGCAGTAAAACCTAGAATACATGTGTTCTTAGCAACTAGCCCTATTCACCGTGACTCAAAACTCATGATGTCCAAAGAAGAAGTGTTAGCATCAATCAAAGAGCATGTTGCTTATGCTACAGAATATTTTGACGTCGTTCAATTTTCACCAGAAGATGCTACAAGAACGGAACTACCTTTCTTAATCGAATGTGTTCAAACTGCAGTTGATGCGGGAGCAAGGGTCATCAATATACCTGATACAGTTGGATTCAGCTATCCTACAGAATATGGCAAAATTTTTAAAACACTCCAAGAAAGCATTAAAACAAATCATGAAGTTATTTATAGTGCACACTGTCACGATGACTTAGGCTTAGCTGTTGCAAATAGTATGTCTGCAATTGAAAATGGTGCAAAACGCATTGAAGGTACTTTAAATGGTATTGGTGAACGTGCAGGTAACACAGCCCTTGAGGAAGTTGCACTTGGCCTATACGTTCGACAAGATCATTATGGTAATCAAACACAAATAAATCTCGAAGAAACTAAAAATACATCTGATTTAATAGCACGATATGCAGGTATTCGAGTCCCAAGAAATAAAGCTATTGTCGGACAAAACGCTTTTAGTCACGAATCAGGTATTCATCAAGATGGTGTTCTTAAAAACCCTGAAACTTATGAGATAATGACACCACAATTAGTAGGCGTCAAAACAACTGAACTACCGCTCGGTAAATTATCTGGTAAACACGCTTTTTCAGAAAAATTAGTTGCATTGGGGTATGATGTGGATGCTGAAGAACAAAAAGAACTATTTAAGCAATTTAAAACAATTGCTGATAAGAAAAAGTCTGTTACTGACAGGGATATACACGCTTTAATTCAAGGAACTGAACATGAACAAAATGCCATCTATAAAGTTGAAGCTCTGCAACTACAATTCGTCTCAAATGGACTACAAAGTGCTGTCGTAGTAATTCAAGATAAAGATGGAAATACGTATCAAGATTCAAGTATTGGTACTGGATCAATTGTTTCTGTATATAATGCAGTAGATCGAATTTTCAATCGCAAAACTGAACTTATAGACTATCGTATTGAATCTGTAACTGAAGGTACTGATGCACAAGCAGAAGTACATGTCCAAATTAAAATTGGAGATCAAATCGTTACTGGTGTAGGTATTGATCATGACATCTTATTAGCATCATGTAAATCATATGTTGAAGCACATGCTAAATACGTTTCTAATTCAGAAGTGAAAGAAGGTATTCACTCATGAGTTATAAGATTGTAGCACTTCCCGGGGATGGGATTGGACCGGAAATTTTAAATGGTTCACTAGAAATTCTTTCACAACTGAGTAATATCTATAATTTCAACTATGAAATAGAAACGCATGATTTCGGAGGTATTGCTATAGATAATCATGGTACGCCACTACCTGATACGACGCTAAGTGCTTGTAAACAAGCAGACGCAATTCTATTGGGTGCTGTCGGTGGTCCAAGATGGATAGACCCTAATAATAGACCTGAACAAGGTCTGCTTGGTATTCGAAAAGCTTTAGGTCTATTTGCTAATATTCGCCCCACTACAGTAACGAGTGGTACCAGTCACTTATCACCTATTAAAAAAGAGCGTGTAGCTGGTACAGATTTTATTTTAGTAAGAGAGTTAACAGGTGGTATTTACTTTGGTGAACCAAAACATTGGAATGAGGATAAAGCTTTAGATTCCTTAACTTATACACGTACAGAAATAGAACGAATTGCAAGAGTTGCTTTTGATTTAGCTCAAAATCGTCGCAAAAAATTAACTTCTGTAGATAAGGAAAATGTACTTTCTTCCAGTAAATTATGGAGAAATGTAATAAATGATGTATCTAAAGACTATCCAGATGTTGAAGTTAATCATTTACTTGTAGATGCTTGTGCAATGCACATCATTACAAATCCTTCTCAATTTGACGTCATTGTAACAGAAAATTTATTTGGAGATATATTAAGTGATGAGGCATCTGTAATTCCTGGCTCGCTTGGTCTTTCACCATCAGCTAGTTTTAGTGAAAAAGGACCAAGACTTTATGAACCCATTCATGGTTCTGCACCTGATATTGCAAATAAAGATATAGCAAATCCATTCGGTATGCTTTTATCAGTGGTTATGTGTTTAAGAGAAAGTCTTAATGCACCAGAGGCTGCTCATAGATTAGAATCAGTTATTTATCAACTTATCGAAGATGAAAAAACAACTCAAGATCTCAATGGTAAGTATAAAACAACTGATATTTTTAAATTCATTAAACAAAATCTTTAAAAAGGAGGAGATGTCATATGGGTAAAACACTATTTGACAAAGTTTGGAATAAGCATGTCTTAACCGGTAAAGAAGGTGACCCACAATTATTATATATAGACCTACATCTTATACACGAAGTCACATCTCCTCAAGCTTTTGAAGGACTTAGACTACAAAATAGAAAGCTGCGCAGACCTGATTTAACCTATGCGACGCTGGACCATAACGTTCCAACAGTTGATATTTTTAATATTAAAGATGAAATTGCTAATAAACAAATAACAACGCTTCAAAAAAATGCCAAAGAATTTGATGTGCATATTTTTGATATGGGTTCTGACGAACAAGGTATCGTGCATATGGTTGGTCCTGAAACTGGACTGACACAACCTGGAAAAACAATCGTATGCGGAGACTCTCATACAGCTACACATGGTGCTTTTGGTGCTATTGCATTTGGTATTGGAACTAGTGAAGTCGAACATGTTTTTGCAACACAAACACTATGGCAAACAAAGCCAAAAAATTTAAAAATTGATGTTACTGGTAAACTACCTACAGGCGTATATGCAAAAGATATTATTTTACATCTTATTAACCAATATGGTGTTGATTTTGGTACTGGATATGCACTTGAGTTTTCAGGTGAAACTATTCGTAGTCTATCAATGGAAGCAAGAATGACGATTTGTAATATGGCGATCGAAGCTGGTGCAAAGTATGGGATGATGGCGCCTGATGAAACTACATTTGAATATGTAAAAGGAAGACCTTATGCAACAAACTTTGCATATGATGTAGATGAATGGCGTGAACTTTACACTGATGATGATGCAAATTTTGATAAAATCATACGACTTGATGTTTCTGATTTAGAACCACAAGTTACCTGGGGTACTAGCCCTGAAATGGGTGTTAGCTTTAATACACCATTTCCTGAAATTAATGATGTTAATGATGAACGGGCCTATAACTATATGGGACTAAAACCTGGCCAAAAAGCAGAAGATATTGATTTAGGTTATGTATTTTTAGGTTCTTGTACGAATGCTCGACTATCTGATCTAATAGAAGCAAGCCATATTGTAAAAGGAAATCAAGTGCATCCTAATATTACAGCAATCGTCGTTCCTGGTTCTAGAACAGTAAAGATAGAAGCAGAAAAATTAGGTCTTGATAAAGTGTTTAAAAATGCTGGATTTGAATGGAGAGAACCTGGTTGTTCAATGTGTCTTGGTATGAACCCTGACCAAGTACCTGCTGGAGTGCATTGTGCATCAACAAGTAATCGTAACTTTGAAGGACGCCAAGGCAAAGGGGCTCGAACACACTTAGTCTCCCCTGCTATGGCAGCTGCTGCAGCCATTAACGGGAAGTTTGTAGACGTAAGAAAGGTGGTTGTATAATATGGAAATCCAACCTATCACAACCTATACTGGTAAAGTTGTTCCATTATTTCATGATAATATTGATACTGACCAAATCATACCAAAAGTACATTTAAAACGAATTTCTAAATCTGGTTTTGGACCTTTTGCTTTTGATGAATGGCGCTACTTAGAGGATGGATCCGACAATCCAGATTTCAATCCAAATAAGCCAGAATACCAAGATGCCACGATTTTAGTAACTGGGGATAATTTTGGTTGTGGTTCGAGCCGTGAACATGCAGCTTGGGCAATTAAGGATTATGGTTTTGATATTATTATTGCTGGTAGTTATAGTGATATCTTTTATATGAACTGTACTAAAAATGCGATGTTACCTATCGTATTAAATGAAGAAGAACGTCAATACATTGCCAAAGCAGGTAAAGTCACTGTTGATTTACCTAATCAAACTGTGACTGCGAATGATAAAACATTTCACTTTGATATTGATGAAACGTGGAAAAATAAACTTGTTAATGGACTTGATGACATTGCTGTAACACTACAATTCGAAAATGAAATTCAAGCATATGAAACGTCAAAAGCTTTTTAACGAAACTTAAATAAAGGTGTGAAATTTATGGCTGTCAAAACAACTGTTTCTTCAAAAGATATAGATGAAGCTTTCTTACAATTGAAAGATGTTGTTAAAGAAACTCCTTTGCAAAAGGATCATTACTTATCGCTTAAATACGATTGTGATGTCTATTTAAAAAGAGAAGACTTACAATGGGTTCGATCTTTTAAATTAAGAGGTGCTTATAACGCAATTATAGCGTTAAATGAAAATGATAGACAAAACGGAATTACATGTGCAAGTGCAGGTAATCATGCACAAGGTGTTGCTTACACTGCCAACAAACTTAATTTAAATGCTGTTATATTTATGCCAGTAACTACACCTCTTCAAAAGATAAATCAGGTGAAATTTTTTGGTGGTAGTAACGCTGAAGTTGTGCTTACCGGCGATACATTTGATGATTGTCTAAAAGAGGCACTTACGTATACTCAAGATAATAAAATGAATTTCATCGATCCATTTAATAACATTTATACAATCGCTGGCCAAGGTACGTTAGCTAAAGAAATTTTAAAACAATCTAAAGAGGATAACATTCAATTTGATTATTTATTCGCAGCTATAGGCGGTGGTGGGTTAATTTCAGGGGTAGGCACTTACTTCAAAGAACATTCACCACAAACTTCTATCATTGGCGTAGAACCTGCCGGTGCGAGTAGTATGTATGCCTCTGTTGTACTAGAAAATCAAATAGTAACGTTACCTGAAATTGATAAATTTGTGGATGGTGCATCTGTAGCAAAAGTCGGTGAAATCACATATGATATTGCCAAAAATGTAGTAGATGACTATATTCAAGTACATGAAGGCGCTGTTTGTTCAACGATCTTGGACATGTATTCTAAACAAGCAATTATTGCGGAACCTGCTGGTGCTTTAAGTGTTTCAGCATTAGAACAATATCGTTCAGAAATTAAAGGTAAGACAGTTGTTTGTGTTGTAAGTGGCGGCAACAATGATATCAACCGTATGAAAGAAATCGAAGAACGTTCTTTATTATTTGAAGAAATGAAACATTACTTCATTCTCAACTTCCCACAAAGACCTGGCGCATTAAGAGAATTTGTAAATGACGTACTTGGACCAAAGGATGATATTACTAAATTTGAGTACCTTAAGAAAAGTTCTCAAAATACAGGAACTGTCATCATCGGCATACAATTAAATAACCATCAAGATTTAGATAACTTAAAGTCGAATGTCAATGAATTCGATCCTTCCAATATCTATATTAACGAAAACAAAATGCTTTATTCACTATTAATTTAAAAGTCTAGCTTATGCTAGACTTTTATTTTATATAAAGTACCACTTACAGTTCTTCGAACTGGAAGTTAAGCTCCTTTTACGTAAATAAAAAAGACCCTTCCGGGTCTTGATTGCCTGTAAAGTCACACTTCTTAATTTTAATTTTTACGTTTCACACTTATATATCTTATAAATTTATATGTTATTGGAATAGTGTGACTTATACATGAGCTTTAGCTCATGTATTCCTCTTTACCTACTCTTGCGGAACATAAGTCAGCTACCTTCGGCGCTAAGCAGCTTTCCTGACTTCAGACAAGCGCTCGCATCTTTCCTCAGTTTCACGCTTTCCTCACTCACTTACCGCTTGTAAGCTCATTTCGTCTCTCGTTTACTTCGTCAGCTTCAAACGCTTTCTTTTGTCAGTTTACAGTTCTTCGAACTGGAAGTTAAGCTCCTTTTACGTAAAAAAAAGACCCTTTCGGGTCTTGATTGCCTGGCAACGTCCTACT
>NZ_JAESLN010000054.1:0-4169 GCF_017892645.1 Staphylococcus sp. GDY8P54P
TTTACTTTGCAACAGAACCATTTTTATTAATTTTTTTATATTGCATCATTCGGCGAAATCCTTGAGCCATATCTGACAAACTCTTATTTAATTCTTCGCCATCATAAACATTTTTAACTGTTAATGTGAGAAACAACCAACGAACTGTTGGCTTTTGTTTAATAACTTCAGCAACAACCTTTTGTGACTGAATGCCATGTTTCATTGCTCTCCTCCAGTTGCACATTGGACAAAGCCTGGATTTACAAAACCACACTCGATACAACTTTCTTTCGCCTGTTTCACGATTTTGTTTATACTCTAATATTTCAGCACAATCTTTTACTCTTTCAGCCTTTTTAAATTCAAGAATATGCAGAAGTTCAAAGTAATCAACATTAGCGATTTTCTTTTCTCTCCATGGTCTCACTTTTCCACTTTTTGTCTTGTCCACTAAAACCCTTGATTTTTCATCTGAATAAATGCTACTATTAGGACACATAATATTAAAAGAAACCCCCATCTATTTAGTTATTTGTTTGGTCACTTATAACTTTAACAGATGGGGTTTTTCTGTGCAACCAATTTTAAGGGTTTTCAATACTTTAAAACACATACATACCAACACTTCAACGCACCTTTCAGCAACTAAAATAAAAATGACGTTATTTCTATATGTATCAAGATAAGAAAGAACAAGTTCAAAACCATCAAAAAAAGACACCTTTTCAGGTGCTTTTTTTATTTTATAAACTCATTCCCTGATCTCGACTTCGTTCTTTTTTTACCTCTCGGTTATGAGTTAGTTCAAATTCGTTCTTTTTAGGTTCTAAATCGTGTTTTTCTTGGAATTGTGCTGTTTTATCCTTTACCTTGTCTACAAACCCCTTAAAAACGTTTTTAAAGGCTTTTAAGCCGTCTGTACGTTCCTTAAGGAATTCCTTAGTGCTTTCATAGATTAAACTCACATCACGCTTTAAATCGCTTATTTTAGACTTTAAAGACTTGTTTTCTTCAAGCAACTCATTATAATCATTTACATTTTCATTAAATCGCTCTACAAGACCACTATATTTTTCTTTAACTTGCCCATGTTCTTTACTTAATTTTTTATATTCTCTCGCCATATCAGTACTCATGAGATTTCTAACATGCTGTTTTAACCTATCGTTATCTCTCGCAGCAGTCACTAAGTTTTTATAATCACGCTCCGATATAACAACATTTTTGGTTGGTTTCTTTTCTGTTTTCATTATTTCTTTTCCCAAACCAAACATGGACTTTTCACCCGTTGGCACTTCAACACTTTTCATGTGTCGTTTCGCTGGTACTTCTAAATCTGATTTAACTTTATCGCTATAAGCAGTCCATTCATCTTTTTTAACTGCTAAATTTTTTTCTAGAAAATCAATCTCTTTTTCCAAAGTTTGTTTTTTAAATTTAGCTGTCTCAATATGTTTACGGTCAGAGCCACGTTCACCACGCTTCAACTCAAAACCCTGTTTTTTCATATGCTCGGGGAATTTATCTTGTAGCCATAACAGTTCTTGACGATTAAACACATTTTTTCCTTGCAGTTTTCCATCACGCATAGGCACAACACCTAAATGCATGTGAGGGGTTTGCTCATCATTATGAACTGTTGCATAAGCAATATTTTGCTTGCCATATCGTTCGGAAAATAATTTATAACTTTCCTCAAAAAATCGTTTTTGTTCTCCTGGATCCAGTTGCTCAAAAAAATCTCGGTCAGATGTTACTAGCAACTCATTTACAAGAACAGCATCTTTCCTCGTTTTTCTTGTACCTGTTTTTTGTGATTCAATAATTTCTTTGACACGTTCGTTGTAATCAATATTTTTATCATTTTTCAAATCATAATTTTCACGTGTTCGCTCATGGTCAATATCATCATTCGTTCTACTTTTTCGCTCTCTTTGATTATGAAATTGCATGCCTTTTAGTCCAGCTGATTTCACTTTTTGCATTCTACAAACTGCATAACTCATATGTAAATCGCTCCTTTTTAGGTGGCACAAATGTGAGGCATTTTCGCTCTTTCCGGCAACCACTTCCAAGTAAAGTATAACACACTATACTTTATATTCATAAAGTGTGTGCTCTGCGAGGCTGTCGGCAGTGCCGACCAAAACCATAAAACCTTTAAGACCTTTCTTTTTTTTACGAGAAAAAAGAAACAAAAAAACCTGCCCTCTGCCACCTCAGCAAAGGGGGGTTTTGCTCTCGTGCTCGTTTAAAAATCAGCAAGGGACAGGTAGTATTTTTTGAGAAGATCACTCAAAAAATCTCCACCTTTAAACCCTTGCCAATTTTTATTTTGTCCGTTTTGTCTAGCTTACCGAAAGCCAGACTCAGCAAGAATAAAATTTTTATTGTCTTTCGGTTTTCTAGTGTAACGGACAAAACCACTCAAAATAAAAAAGATACAAGAGAGGTCTCTCGTATCTTTTATTCAGCAATCGCGCCCTTTAATGGAACAAAAAGATTTGAATTCCTGTTATAAAAAAAGGATCAATTTTGAACTCTCTCCCAAAGTTGATCCCTTAACGATTTAGAAATCCCTTTGAGAATGTTTATATACATTCAAGGTAACCAGCCAACTAATGACAATGATTCCTGAAAAAAGTAATAACAAATTACTATACAGATAAGTTGACTGATCAACTTCCATAGGTAACAACCTTTGATCAAGTAAGGGTATGGATAATAAACCACCTACAATTGCAATACCTGTTCCCTCTGATAAAAAGCTGGTAAAGTTAAGCAAACTCATTCCAGCACCAGCTTCCTGCTGTTTCAAGCTACTTGAAACAATTGTTGATATAACTGTTTTGGTGAACGAAAGCCCACCTAAAACAAATACGATTATAATTGTCATGAACCATGATGTTGTTTCTAAAAGAAAGGAAGCAGTTAAAAAGCTAACAGAAAGAAATGTAACTCCGATGTTTAACACGTATAAAGGACCTCTTCTATCAACAAGTATCCCACCAATGTAGCCGAAAATAATGACACTCATTGTTCCAGGGAAAATAATTACACTTCCGATTTCGGCAGTACTTAGCTGGTGAACATCTTTCATCATATAAGGAACCATAGAGACAAACCCTGCTACTGTTCCAAATATAATTCCCCCACAAAGAACTCCAATCATAAAAGGTATATTTTTCCCTAATCCGGGATCAACAAAAGGATCTGTTACTTTCCTGATATGTTTTACAAATATCAGGAATGACAGCACGCTAACGATAAGAAAAGAAATGCTATATGATGTTGTAAACAACATAAAAAATACAATGCCTACAGACATTAGTATAATTCCTTTGATATCAAAATGACCTTTTATCCTTACTTCTTTCTTTAATAATTTCATAAGAAACGGAACAGTGATAATTGTTATCATAGGAATGAGTAGAAGATAGGACCAATGAATATAATGGGCTATCATTCCACCAATCGCTGGACCGACTCCTTCTCCCATGGCTACTATCGATCCAATAAGACCAAATGCTTTACCCCTATTTTCCTTTGGAATATAGCGCGCAACTACAACCATTACGAGTGCTGGAAATGCAGCTGCACCAGCCCCTTGAATAAAACGAGCCATAATAAGTAAGGAAAAGAAAGAATGGCCAACAAACCCAATTACCGACCCGAAACAATTTATTATAATTCCAAATAGGAGTAACCTTTTGATGCCTAATTGATCAGATAGCTTTCCATATACAGCTGTTCCAATGGAAAAGGTTAACATAAAGGCTGTGTTCACCCAGTTTGTACTCGCAGGTGGTTTATTAAAATCATTTGCAATATCAGGTAATGAGACGTTCAAAACCATTTCATTTAATACGCTAAAAAAAGATAAAATGCAAAGCCAAATTAAAATTTGGTTGTGTCGTAAATTCGATTGTGAATAGGATGTATTCACATTTCACCCTCCAATAATGAGGGCAGACGTAGTTTATAGGGTTAATGATACGCTTCCCTCTTTTAATTGAACCCTGTTACATTCATTACACTTCATAATTAATTCCTCCTAAACTTGATTAAAACATTTTACCACATATAAACTAAGTTTTAAATTCAGTATTTCATCACTTATACAACAATATGGCCCGTTTGTTGAACTACTCTTTAATAAAATAATTTTGGTTCTGTTGCAAAGTAAA
>NZ_JAESLN010000055.1:0-9279 GCF_017892645.1 Staphylococcus sp. GDY8P54P
CAATTATACGGACTTTATCACTTTATGTGTCACATATACCCTTACATCGTGCTAATATGCGTAATTTATGAATTTAATTGCATTTAACATTTTAATTTATATATAACTTTTATTTTAAGACACACATATATTCAAAAGTGAAAATGATGATACCGAACATGTGATAGACGGTTATGTTGAAAAAATAAAGGAGCAAAATAACAATCAAATATAATAACTTGACTGCATTTGCTCCTTGAAAGCTCTTTATTTAATCAAATCGCTTTGGCATATCACATATGATTTAACAATAATTTATATATAACTAACAGTGTTTTCGTTAAGAATACTTTTCACTTTTGTTAAATTGAAATAACCAATTTACCGACCATTCTATGATTTTCCATTTTTCTATGCGCCTCAAAAATATTATCTGCTGTTAATCCTTTTAACACTTCATTTGCTGTTGGTTGATAATCACCAGATTCTACTTTATCAGTGATGTCTTTTAGATACGTACCGTGAATAGCCATATCTTCTGTTTGATTCAAAGGTCTTGAATACATATATTCATGAGTAAAGGTTATGCTTTTACGCTTTAGTAAATTCAAATCTTGCTCATGATTGAAAGCAACAATTGTCGCAATTTTACCACGTGGTTTTACAAGTTCAATCATTTTTTCATAATATAAGTCCGTATCAAAAGTACAAAAAATATAATCTACTTCACTAATTTCATATTTTTTAAATTCATCTGTCAAATTATTTTTATGATTCAACACGATGTCCGCACCTAATGATTTTGACCAATTATACGTTTCATCACGTGATGCAGTGGTGATGACATGTAATCCGTAATATTTTGCTATCTGTGTCGCGATACTGCCTACGCCACCTGCCCCATTAATTATTAATAAGGATTTACCTTTATTTTCTTCAGGATTTTTAGAAATATTAAAAACATCAAAAAGTGTCTCTGATGCTGTTAAGCCAGTTAATGGTAAACTTGCCGCTTCTGTATCACTAATATTACTTGGCTTTAATGCTACTAAGCGTTCATCAACAAGTTGATAGGTCTGATTTGAGCCTTGATATGATGGTGAGCCTGAGTAATAAACTTCATCTCCAATTTTAAATTGTTTAACATCTTCACCCAAATCTTCTACAATGCCTACAGCATCATAACCTAGAATTCTTGGCGACTCATTTATAGACGATTGTCTAATTTTCGTATCTACTGGATTAACGCTAATAGCTGTTAAACGTACTAATAACTCACGCTGCTGAGGTTTTGGCGTCTCTATATCCATTTCATAAAATTGATTACCCTCATCTAATGTAAACGGTTTGTCTGCACCAATTGCTTTCATATGTGCATCTCCTTTAGTTATAAATTATCTGATACTTGAACCACTTGTTTACCAAAATTGTCTCCAGTAAATAAATTTCTAAATGCATTAGGCACGTTTTCAAATCCTTCTACGATTGAAGTTTTTGTTTTTATTTTGTCTTCATTTACCCACTGTGCAAGATGCTGACTAGCTTGTTTAAAGTCGTCTGCATAATTAGCCACAACAAACCCTTTCATAAGTGCTTGTGATTTTATTAAAATTGGTTGAATCCGTGGACCATGCTCAATACCCTTATCATTATAACCAGAAATCGCTCCACATACTGGAATTCTAGCAAATTGATTTAAGTGTTTCATAACTTCATCTGCAATGTGTCCACCAACATTTTCAAAATAAACATCTACACCATCAGGCACCGCTTGAGCTAATTTTTCTGAGAAGTTATCAGCTTTATAATCTACGCTAGCATCAAATCCTAATTGATCAGTTAAATATTCTGTTTTACTTGTTCCACCTGCAATACCAACTACACGAGCACCTTTGAGTTTAGCAATTTGACCTACTACTGAACCCACAGCTCCTGAAGCTGCAGATACAACAACTGTTTCCCCTTCTTTTGGTTGTCCAATTTTTAGCAATCCGTGATATGCTGTTTGGCCAGTCATACCTAGTACGCTAAGATATAAGTATAGTGGAATGTCTCGCTGGGTAATTTTCGTAACACTTTGTGCTGATACATTTGTGTGTTTTTGCCAAGGTAGCATACCTACAACATAATCGCCTTGTTCAAAACCATCAGCATTGGATTGTATTACTTTTCCAACAATATGTCCTGCCAATGGTTTATCCAATTGAAATGGTTGAATATAAGATTTACTATCATCCATTCTGCCACGCATATATGGATCTACCGAAATATATATCGCTTCAATTTGAATCTCATCTTTACTAGGCTCATCTATTTCAACAGTTTCGTATCTAAATACATCATCTGAAGGTATACCTTCTGGACGTTTTGCTAATACAATGCTTTCTGTTTTCATTATTTTGCCTCCATTTCATCTTTTCTTCTATTTTATAGTGATGAGGTGATGCAATCAATCAAATCGCTTATTTGATATTTTTTCCACATGTTATGATAAACAGAATAGAGCACTTAAATGATTGTAATGAAGGAGAATGTAAACATGCGATTAAGTATACTAGACTATGTCCCAATATTTGAAGGTAGTAACACCACTCAAGCGATAAATCATTCTGTTGAATTAGCTCAACTTGCTGAATCATTAGATTTTTATCGATTTTGGGTTGCTGAACATCACAAAGTATTGTCAGTTGCTTCTAGTGCTCCAGAAATGATTATGATGGCTTTGTTAGAAAATACTACTTCGATACGCATTGGCAGTGGTGGCGTTATGCTTCCCCACTATAGTGCTTATAAAATAGCAGAAGTCTTTAAAATATTAGAAGGACGTCACCCTCGTAGAGTAGATTTAGGCATTGGCCGCTCTTTCAGTTTTAAAAATGTAAATCAAGCGTTAAATGAAAACAAAACAGCTAACATTGATTTTGAAACACAAATTGTGGATCTAACAAACTATTTTAATGATGACATTCAAAAGCAAAGATTTCCTGGATTATACGCCACGCCTTTAATCCCAACGCAACCTAATATGCATTTATTAGGCACAAGTCAAAATAGCGCTGAACTCGCCGCACAACACGGCTTACCTTTTGTCACCGCTTTAATGGGGAAAAATAAAAATAAAGTTAAACAATCTATCGCTGTTTATCGTAAGCTATTTTCAGAACTTCATCCAAACCGAACACCTTATGTTATTATTTCAACTTTTGTCATCACAGCAAATGACATTCAAAAAATCAAAGAGTTAGAACAAGCTTTTCATCTATGGCTATTACGCATTAATTATTTAAAACAACCTAGTCATTATCCATCAATTACATTTGCGCAACAAAGACAGCCATCCACTAGAGAAATAGAAAAAATGCATCAAAATAAAGCACGTGTTATCAGTGGTTTGCCAAATGAAGTTTTCACTCAACTTAAAGCTATCGCAAATCAATATAATGCAGATGAAATGATGATACAGCCACATGTATATGGTGAAGCAAATCGCAAAAACTTACTACAATTATTAGCAGCTGAAAATAATACATTTTAAGCCTTTTAGAATGAGTAAATAACATGGATTCAAAACTGTACAAAAGATAATTCTAAAATCATAGAGTTATCTTTTTCATTTATAAGCCCCAAAGAAATGCATTCATTTGATCTGTAACTTTTTTATTATCATGGAGCTCACTATGTTCTGCTTTTGGTCCATATACTTTGTATGTTTTATAAGTTTTAACGTGATTTGACAAGAGATACCTTAACGATTCTGAAGATACATTTGTAACTCTACCATCAGAATGGGTTCCGTCTTTTAAATCTCCATAAATATTAAGCACTTCAGCATTTTTAGGATAGTGCGCTTGCATAGATAATAAATTTCTATATGCTTTTAACATCCTGTTAGGTTTGCCATTTTTATCTAAATATATATTTAAGTCCAAACCATTGATATCCACTTCCCCGTTAAAGTTTCCAGCTAAACTCACTTGCTTATTTAACTTAGGTAAGGCACTATCATCACCATACTTTAACATATAGTAACTAAATGATTGATTTCCCATAGAATGAGCTACAAAATTGAATTTTTTAAAATGATATTTTGCATTAAAAGCAATCATAACATTTTTAATCCATTGCGCATCTTTTTCTAAATCTTTTTCTTCATTATCTTCAAAAATGATTTTTATAATCGGACGTTTCATATTGTTAACTATATTTTTATTAAATGTCACCTTTCCATTTGATGAAACTTTGGCCTCAACAACGTCATTTGTAATATTATTTTGAACTGCTGAATTAACCATGTATTTTTCTGAATTAGCTGTACCGGCAAAACCATGCAAATAAAATGTAGGAATCGATGTCTCGTTAGACATGTTTTTAATGTGAGTTTTGTTAAACAGTTGATTTAAAGTCAAAACGACAATACTAGCTAAAAAAATAAATATTAACACGAAAACCAATTGCTTCAAGAGATGTTTTAATTTATTGAATGCCATATGTATAACCTCTAATACCATTTTTACTTTATTATACTTCATACTAACTGAACTTACTAAAGTAAACCAAATGCTTTGAATTTTAAAAGTAGCAAAGTTTGTTTTTTTAATATTTTATAAATCAAAAAAAACTTCCCATACAAATATGGGAAGTTAGAAATATCGTTGCTATATAAACAACAATTACTTAAGCAATTATTGTACAAATCTGTAGGTGAAGCGTATTCGCCACAGTATTTGATATATTAACGTTTTGAGAATTGTGGTGAACGACGAGCTTTTTTAAGACCTGGTTTTTTACGTTCTTTCATACGTGGGTCACGTGTAAGTAATCCAGCGCGTTTTAATGAACCTCTATATTCAGGATCTGCTTCTAATAAAGCACGTGCGATACCGTGACGGATAGCTTGTGCTTGTCCAGTGAAACCACCACCGTGAACGTTAACTAATACATCATAGTTACCTTTAGTTTCTGTAACATCAAATGGTTGGTTTAAGTCTAAGATTAATGATTCGAATGGTAAGTAGCTACGTACATCAGTGTGGTTAACAGTGATGTTACCTTCGCCAGGTACTAAACGTACACGTGCTACTGAGTTTTTACGACGGCCTGTGCCTTTATATTCAACTTGTGCCAATGTAATTTCCTCCTTTTAATTAACCACGTAACTCGTAGTTTTCTGGTTGTTGTGCAGCGTGTGGATGTTCAGCGCCACCATATACAAATAATTTTTTGCCTTGTTTTTCACCTAGACGTGTGCTTGGTAACATACCTTTAATTGAGTTTTCAAGTAAACGTTCTGGGTTTTTAGCTTTTAACTCACCAGCAGAGATTGATTTGATTCCGCCTGGGTGGTTACTGTGACGGTAATACATTTTGTCTTGTTCTTTATTACCAGTGAATTGAATTTTAGCAGCGTTGATGATAATTACATAATCACCTGAATCAACGTGTGGTGTATAAGTTACTTTATTTTTACCGCGTAGAATAGCAGCTACTTCTGATGATAAACGACCAAGTGTTTGACCTTCAGCATCAATAACATACCATTTGCGCTCAATGTTTGCTTCATTAGCCATAAATGTTTGACGCATATAATTGTCCTCCTAGAATAAATAAATGTTTCTTGTCTAATTGAAATGATATTTAAACTTAAATGCATTTATTTTGTTAATTTATAATTTCTACGTGCTTCTATATCTTGTTACACAATAAGATTCCGGGGCTTATCGTGGGGTGATATAAAACAATACCGTTAGTTATCGTATAATTTTTATGGTGTTTTGTCAATGTAATTTACCTATTTTGTGTGGATTTTTTTTGATATATTTTTATGTCTTCACCAAAATCACTTATGAGTGCTTCGGGAGACAAGTATATATGTTCCAAATATAATCCTTCTGCTGGTGCAGTAAACGGAACTTTATTGCGATCTTTCGCTTTTAATAATTGTGGAACTGACTCAGGCTGAAATTTCTCTTTACCCACACCAATTAAAAATGCAACTAACACACGTACCATATTATATAAAAACCCTGAACCAGTAACTACATAATCAAAACCATATTCTGTTTTTTCGATTCTACTTTCATATAGAGTACGTACTTTACTTTCAACTTCTGTTTTTTGAGAACAAAAACCAGTAAAGTCATGTGTACCCATAAATAAACTGGCAGCCTGAGACATCTTTTCAAAGTCTAAACTTTCAGGTACGTGTGCTTTCAAACCACATTCAAATGGATTTTTATTAGGTGATTGATAAACTTTATAGCGGTAAGTTTTACCCACACAATCATATCTACAGTGGAATGACGCATCTACAAATGAAACATGTTTCACAAAAATATCATCAGGTAATGCCCGATTCATTGCATACTGCCATTGATCGGGTAAAATGTTAAGCTCTGAATCAAAATGAAAATATTGCTCTATTGCATGCACACCACGATCAGTTCGGCTACTAGGATGAATTCTAACATGTCGCTTGTGCATGCGCTTAAGTATTTTTTCAAATTGCTGTTGTACCGTTCTACCATTATTTTGAATTTGAAAACCTAAGAATTGACTACCTTGATACGAAATATTTACTAAAACACGAACCATCCTTTACACTCCCATATACTTTAACACAAATAATATTATTGCTATTGGTATTATTGATATCAATAACAAGCTATCAGACTTTTGCCAGTTTAATTGACGAAAACTCGTTCGCTGTTTGTTTGTATCATAACCACGTACTTCCATTGCAATTGCTAAATCTTCAGCTCTTTGGAAAGCTGAGATAAATAAAGGAATTAACAAAGGTATAAACGCGCTCACTCTATTGATTAATCCCCCTGAACTGATTTCAGAACCTCTTGATTTCTGTGCTAAGATAATTTTATCCAGTTCATTCATTAAAGTTGGAATAAAACGTAAAGCAATTGACATCATCATACTCAGTAAATGTACAGGTATTTTTATCAACTTTAATGGGTATAATAACCTTTCAAATGCATCAGTAAGATCTAAAGGACTTGTCGTTAAAGTCATAATTGTAGACACCATAATGATAAACATTAACCTCAAGACAATATAAATACCTTCTAAAATACCATGTGTATCAATTGAAATAAAACCGAATTCAAATATCCGTATACCACCTTTAGTTAAAAATAAATGCATTAAAAAGGTGAAAATCAGAAAAATCCATATTGGGGTTAACCCCTTAATTAAAAACCAAGCTTTTATATGAGCAGTTTTCATCATGGTTACAATGATTATAAATAACCATAAATAAGTAAAAAATGAATGTGCAAAAAATATTAATATAATAAATAAAAAGACAAAAATTAATTTTGCACGTGGATCACGACGATGTACAAAAGTGTCTAATGGAAGATAACGTCCTATAATAAACTTATCTCTCATTTTTTTGCCACTCCTTATACATCTCAGTGAATTCTGATTCGGTTAATGCAATACGGTCAAATTTAATTTGATGTTTTGCTTCAATGTCTCTCTGTAATTTGACGATATCTGGAACATCCAAGTGCATGTCTTTAACATAGTCATTTGCATTAAACAATTTTCTTGGAGAACAGCTTTCAACTAATTTGCCCTGCTTAATAATTTTTACTTCATCAACATATTTTGCAACGTCATTCATTTCATGCGTGACTAATATGATTGTTTTATGTTGTTCAACTTGAAGTTTCTTTAACATTTCCATGATTTGATTTCTACTTTTAGGATCAAGACCTGCAGTGGGTTCATCTAATATGACAATATCTGGATCCATAGCTAAGATAGAAGTAATTGCTATTTTTCTCATTTGGCCTCCCGACATTTGGAAAGGCGATTGTTCAAGTATATCTCTATTAAAACCGAATTCGATTAATAATTGAAATGCCCGTACTTTTACTTCTTCAAGTGGCATATTAAAATTTTTAGGTCCAAATAATATTTCTCGTTCTACTGAGTCTTCAAAAAGTTGTGATTCTGGAAACTGGAATACTACCCCCACACGTTTTCGTACTTGTTTTAAATACTTATCTTTAGTTTTATGTGTAATTTGGACATCATTGACCTCTAAAGAGCCATGTGAAGGTTTGAGTAGTCCATTAATATGCTGAATTAATGTAGACTTGCCTGAGCCTGTTTGACCAATTACTGCATAATACTTCCCTTGTTCAAAAGTGGTTACAATGTCTTTCAATGCAAGATGCTCATAAGGTGTTCCTTTTTGATAAACATAAGATACTTGATCAAATTTAACAGTCATAATTTGCTTACCAACCTTTCGTAAGAAATATAGTCAGTAACACCTAAGAGTTGTTGGCTCATTCTCATTGCAAACGGTAAATCTAAACCAATTTGTGTCAGTGCCGCTCCTTTATTAAAAATAACTTGAGGCAAACCTGCTTGATATAAGGAACCTTGGTTTAAAACAACTAAATGGTCCGCATCTATAGCTTCTGATAAATCATGAGTGATGGAAATGATTGTCACATCTTTTTCTTCTTTTAAACGGTGAATTAATGAAATTAATTCTGTTCTGCCTTCTGGATCTAACATAGACGTCGCTTCATCTAATATAATGATATCCGTATTTAATGCTAAGACACCTGCGATTGCGACACGCTGTTTTTGACCACCTGAAAGTGATTGCGGCTCATATGTGGCTCTATCCAACATATCTACATCCGCTAATGCTTTGGGTACAATTTCGTGCATCTTTTCGTAAGTTATCGCATTATTTTCTAAACCAAAAGCTACATCAAATTCTACAGTAGACCCTACAAATTGATTTTCTGGATTTTGAAATACAATTCCTATATGTTGTCTTAACTCATTTAAGTTATCATCATTGATACTTATACCGTTCAAATAAATTTGGCCTTCAAAAGGTTTTTGAATGCCTATCATCAGTTTTGCTATCGTTGATTTACCTGAACCATTGTGGCCTACTATAGAAGTCCATTTACCTCTTGGTATGCTAAATGATACATCATTTAACGCAAGTGGTTCATCGCTATTATATTTAAAAGATACGTGATCAAATTTAATTATTTCTTCTGCTTGCGTTACCATTTCAGTTATCTCCTAAATCAAAAATATTAATCATATACTTAATCATTTTACATGAAAAATAATAAATAAGCACTTCTTCTTCACTAATTTTTCTTTTAAATCTCATTTATTGAGTCTTCAAAAAGATACCATTAAACATCTAAAGATTATATTTCACGATTAACAATTACTGATACCTAACAATAAACTTATATGAATTTATAAACAAATCGCTGATTAGCTAGAACTGCTCATGTC
>NZ_JAESLN010000056.1:0-800 GCF_017892645.1 Staphylococcus sp. GDY8P54P
TACATCTCCACTTGGATGGTTATGTCCTAGCATAATACTGTTGGCGTTACTGAGCATCGCTGTTTTGAATGTTTCTCTGGGGTGAATCACTGTTTAGTTAATAGAACCTATCGATAGTGTTTGAATATGTGTAGTTTCGTTTTTACTATTCATACATATAAGTATGAGATGTTCTCGATCACTGTTTCCAATGAATGAACGCATAATTTCTGTCGCATCCCCAGGGTTTGAAATACGATTTTTTAGGTAATTTAATGTATCTGTTTTTATCATTTGTAGTGAAACAATATTGATTTCTTACATCGTTTACCTCCATATATGGGTTATGCTTTCAAAGTCCATTTCTGTCTTGCTTTTGGATTAAGGGGGTGCATAATTTCATTGGTTACTGGGTTCATGAGTTGTTTCACTTTCGTCTTATGTGGTTTCAACATCTCTAATACTTCATTGACACGTGCTTCAACAACGGGCTTTTTAGCGTAAGCACCCCAGGCTAATATTACTTCATCCGATTCTTTCACTGCCTTCATAATTTGAATATCGGTATGATTATCATAGGCGTTTTCTAGATGTTTGAGATTGAGGGGTGTTGTAATATTGGAATATAGATTCACAAAATTGATTGAGCCAAATGCATCCATTTCTGAAACTTTGTTCATAATGAGCTGAGTTGTTAAGTCTATACTAAGAAGGCCCATAAAATTTGGATACATTGTAATGATTGTAAGTGTTTGTTTTTCACTGTCCCATGTTTTCTTAAGTAGATAGCGATGTTGTTGGTCATCACTGAATATGGCTTC
>NZ_JAESLN010000057.1:0-8571 GCF_017892645.1 Staphylococcus sp. GDY8P54P
ACGCATAGCGTATGGTTTTTTTATCCAATAAAACCTCTCTTTAAAGTGAAAATGCACATTCACTTTAAAGAGAGGTAAAGATATAAGTTAACAATAAATTAATTTTCTTGGATACGCAATTACAAAGCAGTAACCACATTAAATATTTACAGTAATTAGGCTATTAATTAACAACAGTTGATACATTATTTTTTAATAATTGACCAATTTCTTCGGCAACATCAACAACTCTATTTGAATAACCCCATTCATTATCATACCAAGCTATAACTTTCACTTTATTTTCACCCATAATCATTGTACTTTGTGTATCAATAATGGCTGAATGTGGATTTGTGTTAAAGTCCATAGATACAAGCGGTGCATCTTCAGTCGCAATCACATCTTCTAATGTGTTATTTCTGAAAGCTTCATTAACTTGTTCTACTGTGACGTTAGTATCTAAATCAACCACTAAATCAACTAATGATACATTTTTAGTCGGCACTCTTAAAGCCATGCCATGTAGTTTGCCTTCTAGTTCAGGTAAAACTTCTTTAAGTGCTTTAGCCGCTCCAGTCGAAGTAGGAATAATACTTTCATTACATGAACGCGCACGTCTTAAGTCTTTATGTGGATTATCAATATTATTTTGATCATTAGTAATAGCATGCACTGTTGTCATTAAACCATTTTGAATACCGAATTGGTCATTAAGTACTTTTGCCACAGGCCCAATGCAATTCGTTGTACAAGAAGCATTACTAAAGATATCATATTTTTCAATGTCTAATTGATCATTATTCACACCTTTAACAATCATTTGTACATCTCCACCTTTAGATGGTCCTGTTAACAACACTTTTTTAGCACCAGCCGAAATATGAGCGACTGCTTTATCACCGTGATTAAATTTACCAGTAGCTTCAATTACAATATCTACATCAAGTTCGCCCCATGGTAAATTTTCTGGATTTCTGTCAGCAACAAGTTTTATTTCGCGGTCATCGACTTTTATACCATTCTCAATAGGTTCTACCTTTAAATCGAAATTACCATGTGTTGTATCATAATTGATTAGGTGAGCAATTGTTTCTGGTGGATAGCTAGCATTAATCGCGACTACATTCATATTTTCATTTTTTAGCGCTATTCTTAATACCATTCTACCTATTCTACCCATTCCATTAATTGCAATATTTGTCGTCATTCGAAGCACCCCTCGTTTTAGTGTTATACTTTATGGAATTAGTATAACATAAATCGATGAATGCGAAAGCGTTTTCTTAAAGAAAAATTTAAAAAACTTAAAATAATTAAAATTGTAGTTTTCTAAACGATTAATTTTAGAAAAATCTTTATCCTTATTATTATTGATATACAAAAAATCCCTCCAAAGTTTTCATTTGTTAAATGTCCACTTTGAAGGAATCAAATAAGTATGATTTTAAAAACATTGTTATTTAAATTTCTTGCGAATGACCTGTTTCACTTTCGATATAACCTTCATCAGTTAATAATTGTTCTAAGTTTTGTTTTAAATCTAATTTAGAATCTCGATTATCGATAACATGGTCTGCCATTCTGCGTTTTTTATCTATGGATATTTGACTATAAACACGTGCCTTTGCATCCTCCATAGAAATATCATTACGTTGCATTAATCTATCAATTTGGATACTTTCAGAAGTATAGACAAGCCATACTTCATCGACTGTATCTTGTAGTTCATTTTCATAAAGTAATGGGATATCCATTATTACATTATATCCATCTTTTAGAAATGCTTCTTTTTCTTGTTCCATAATGGTTCTAACAATTGGATGTACGATTTCATTTAATTCTAATCTTTTTTCTGGATAGTTGAAAATAATATCTCCTACATATTCTCGGTTCATATTACCATCTTCATCGATTGCTTCTTCTCCGAATGTTGAACGCACCTGCTCTAGTCCTTCAGAACCTTTTTCAACAGCTTTACGTGATGCAATATCTGCATCAACAATTTTAAAACCATGTGCTGTTAACAATTCTGAAACAGTTGATTTTCCTGATGCGATACCACCAGTTAATCCAATAACTTTAGGCATAATTTCACTCTTCCTTCATTTTTGACATACAGGACAGAAATGACTATTACGTGTTGCAATGATTTGTGTCTCAATATCATTTCCGCACACTTTACATGTCTTTTGTTTATATACATTTAAATGTTGTTGCATCGTACCTGTACTTCCATCTGCATGGAGATAATCTGAAATACTGGTACCTCCATATTTAATACCCGCTTCTAACACTTCTCGAACATAATAAAATAACATTTCTTTTTCTTGATAATTTAAATCTTTAGATATACGTGCTGGATGGATACCTGCTCTATATAATGCTTCACAGGCATAGATATTACCACAACCTGAAACTACTCTATGGTCTAATATCATTTGTTTGATTGGTTTATTTTGATATAATTTTTTATCAAACCATGACATAAAATGTGGTAATGCTTCTTTCTCAAAAGGTTCCGGTGCGATTTTTAAAAATGATGGATATCCTTCAAATGAAGCAACATTTCTAATCTCACCAAATCTCCGAATATCTGAGTAAACTAAGAGTTTGTCATTATCTAATTTAAAAATAACATGCCAATGTTTACGATAATTGGGAGCACTGATATCTTCTAAATGATCTACGACAAAAAAACCACCTGCCATACCTAAATGGCTAATAATTATTCTTTGTGTCGAACTATTTTCAATATAAAAAACAATATATTTGCTACGTCTTTCAATATTATGAATCGTGTAGCCTTTAGTATAATGTTTAAATGTATCTAAAGATAACCCTTTAATAATCGTTTCTTTATTATTATTTTTTCCTTCTATCACTTTATCAGAGAACATAATATCCTCAATTTTTTGCCCTTTTACAAAAGGCCTTATCCCTCTTGTAACATGTTCAACTTCAGGTAGTTCAGGCACCATATTCCCCTCTTTCTATTTCGCGCCATACCATGTTTGTCCATAACTAGATTCTACTTTCAATGGAACATCTAATTTCAATGCATTATCCATTATCTTTTCAATAAATTTTTCAAAGTCTTCTACTTCTTCTTCTGGCAATTCAAAAATTAACTCATCGTGTACTTGTAGTAATAGTTGAGCATGAAAATCTGTATGTTTAACCTCGTTAGCAAAATGAACCATCGCAAGTTTGATGATATCTGCTGCGCTTCCTTGTATAGGTGTATTCATTGCTGTTCTTTCAGCAAAACTTCTTAAATTAAAATTTCTACTTGTAATATCTGGAATATAGCGTCTTCTATGAAGCAGTGTCTCTACATAACCTTGCGCTTTACAATCTTTAACTATGTCTTCCATATATTGTTTAACACCAGGGAAACTGTCCAGATAATCATCTATAAATTTTTTGGCTTGTTTTCTAGTTATTCCCAAGCTTTGGCTTAATCCATAGTCACTTATACCATAAACAATACCAAAATTCACAGCTTTTGCTTGTCTCCGCATTAAACTATCAACATTTTCAGGTTCTACGTCAAAAACTTTCACTGCTGTGGCTGTGTGAATATCTTCATCATTGATGAACGCCTGTTTCAAACTTTCATCTTGTGTAATATGTGCCAGTACTCTTAATTCAATTTGTGAATAATCGGCTGAAAAGATAACATTATTTTTATCACTTGACTTAAATGCTTTTCTAATTTTTCGACCTTCTTCTAAACGTACTGGTATATTTTGAAGGTTTGGATCGATTGATGATAGACGTCCAGTTTGAGCCAATGTTTGATTAAATCGAGTATGGATACGATTATCTTCAGCAATCACTTTTTGTAAGCCTTCAACATACGTTGATTGTAATTTAGCTAATTGCCTATATTCTAAAATATATTCTATGATTGGATGTTCTCCTTGTAACTGTTCTAATACATCAACCGCTGTAGAGTATCCTGTCTTTGTCTTTTTAATGACAGGTAATTTTAATGTTTCAAATAATACAACACCTAATTGTTTTGGTGAGTTAATATTAAACTTTTCACCTGCAGCATCATAGATATTGTCAATTAAGACATCTAATTTACTTTGAATTTCTACTTCCATTTGTTGTAGTTCACTAAGTTCAGTATAAATACCTGTCTCTTCCATTTCACTTAAAATACGAGCCAACGGTAATTCTAAATCATGTAATAAATCAGTTTGATTATAGTCATCCAATTGTTGTTGAATTTTTGGTTTAACTTGGTTAATGGCGTTGACAATAGTTCCCACATAAGGATTTAATACGTCATCTGATGGAATTTGTTTTTTCTTGCCTTTTCCATATATTGCTACACTTGATTGAACATAATGCTGACCATAGTTTGCTACCACAGAATTCACATCATCTATTGTGCGTGAAGGATCAATAATGTAACTAGCTAGCATCACATCAAACACAATATGCTTAATATTAATACCAAGTCGATGTGCTACGATATAAGACTTTTTGGCATCGTAGACGATTTTTTCAGTCTTCTCATTTTCAAGCCAAGCAACCAGTGACTGATTTTGTGAAAGTTGTTCGGCATTGACTACGACATAATGTTGACCATCGAAGAAGCCAAATTTCAAAATATTGTCTTTTAAGTAATTGGCACCATCTAACTCGAAATGGATGATTGCTGTTTTTAATGAGTTGAAATCAATTTTTGTAAAATCATCTTCTAGTTCAATATCCATCTCTTGAACGTCAGAGTCATTAATTGAAGCATCCATCTGGTCTAAGAGTTGATTAAATTCTAATTTTTTAAATAGTTCAATTTTGTCATCAGTATCTGATTGATCAGGCAATTTAGTATCTTCTAATGATACTTCAATTGGACTATCACAATTGATAGTCGCCAACGTTTTACTCATTAAAGCATCATCTTTACTATTTTCAAGCTTTTCTTTCAATTTTTTACCCGAAACTTCATCTATATGTTCGTATACATTTTCTACTGTGGAAAATTGGTTTAATAGTTTAATGGCTGTTTTTTCTCCAACGCCTGCCACACCAGGAATATTATCAGAACTATCCCCCATTAGACCTTTCATATCAATAATTTGTTTCGGCGATAAACCATTATATTTTTCAGCTATAAATTCTGGAGTATAATGGTCGACATCTGTAACACCCTTTTTAGTGTAATAGATTGTAACATCGTCAGTAGCTAATTGTGTTAAGTCACGATCACCAGTAATGATTATTGTTTGGAAGTTTTCATGATTAGCTTGTTTGCTTAAAGTACCTATAATGTCATCTGCTTCATAGTTTTCTAATTCGTAACGTTTGATACGGTATGCATCCAATAATTGTCTAACGTATGGAAATTGCTCACTAAGTTCTGGAGGAGTGGATTGTCGTCCACCTTTATATTCACTATATTGCGCATGTCTAAATGTTGTTTTCCCAGCATCAAAAGCAACTAAAAAATGTGTGGGTTGTTCTTCTTTTATAATTTTTTCCAACAACATTGCAAAACCATAAACGGCGTTCGTATGAATACCAGCTTTATTTTGTAATAATGGTAACGCATAAAAAGCTCTAAAGCTCAAACTGTTTCCATCAATTAAAATTAATTTATTCAATATTTTAACCTCCAACACATATTTACTTTCCATTTTATCATAAATTATAGGTCAATCCGTATTCATTCGATGAGGTTGAGATAAAATAATTATTTCAATTAATCTCCATGTTATTGTCAGTCACTGTTAATCCACATATTATAGTTTAATGATTAAGCATCACTATGCACATGTTTATCGTCTCTATCACAGGCAGCTTTCCAACCTATTCAATCACAAGCACTTTTCTCTTTGTATAGGACAAAACAATGATTTCTAATAAATTTGAGTTTTTCTTACTCTATTTTTACTAACACAAAATAAAACGACCGATTAACCTTGGCCTATGATGGTTATGGTTAAATCGGTCGTAGTTATTATTTTAATCAAAAAATGTGACTCTAAAAGTAGAACCCTTTTCTGGTTCACTAAACACATTAATTCTACCTTGATGGGCTTCCATAATATGCTTTGTAATAGATAAGCCTAAACCTGTGCCTCCTGAATCTCTACTGCGGGCTTTATCTACACGATAAAAGCGTTCAAAGATATGTTTTTGATCTTGCTTACTAATACCAATACCAAAATCTTGAACTTCAAGCACACGCTTATTACCTTCTTTGAAAACACGCACAATGACTTGACTAGAAACTTTAGAATAACTTATTGCGTTCGAAAGTAAATTAAGTGCTACTTGCGAAACTTTATCTTTATTTGCCTCAATAATAATATCTGGTTCAATCTCATTAACTATTGTTATATTTTTACTTTCTGCGATATTTTGCATATGCTTCATTGTTGACTCAGCAATTTCAGATAAACTTGTTGGTTCTGTTTCTAATTGTGTTTGTTGCTCAACATGAGACAAATCTAATAAGTCATATACTAATGTTTCAATACGATTCGATTCTTTAGAAATGATGTTTAAAAAGTCATTTAATGTTTGTTCATCATTTTTAGCACCATCTAAAAGTGTTTCGGCGAAGCCTTTTATAGAAGTGATAGGTGTTTTCAATTCATGTGATACATTAGCTACGAATTCACGTCTTAAATTTTCTAATTTTTTCAAATTTGTAATATCATGTAGCACGACTACCATACCGTAAAGATTCTTTTTACTTTTAGATAAAATTGGAATACATGCTGTGTCAAAGTATTTTTGGTGGACTTGGTCAATTGTCAACTCTATTTGATCATAAGTTGATTTTTCAACTTTAAATGCTTCGGCGATTAACTTTTGAATCTCTGGATCTATAAAGTCGATATAGCTTTTATGTTCTACAACATTCTCAGGATTAAACACATCATAATATGATTTGTTTGCAATTACAATCTCACCATATTTATCTATCATTAAAATTGAACTAGGAATATTTTCTATCGTTGTTTTCAATCGATTAGATTGTAACTTTTGTTTATGATTTAATCGTTGTAATCTTCTGGCTAGCTCATTAGTGGTGACGAATAATTCTCTCGTTTCTTTAACATTACTTTCTGGAACCCTTACATGATAATAACCTTCGGCTAATAGGTTTGTTGCATATGTAACTTCATTTATCGGTCTAATGTAAGTTCTATTAATGCTTCTCACGACAAAGAAAATAATAACCAATACAAATAATCCAATTAAACCTACATATTTCCATATACCTATTTGTAGTTCTAGTATTTGATTATTAACACCACTGATAATCACATCTTTATCTCTAATCGAAGTTTTAAAAGTATATCTACGGTCATCCCCTATTTTATCGTAAATTATTTTGGAAGGATTCGCTTCATTATTAATATCATTATTAAATGGGGTCCCTGATTTTGTGGAAAATACTTCATCGTTACCTTCAGTAAGTATCAAAGTAAAATTTTCGTTTTTTGCAATATCTTTGATTTCATCTGTTTTATCATGATTGTATAAACTGACTAAATGTTGTGCTTGGTGTTCTAAGTCACCTTGTTGGCTTGATATGACTGTATTGTAAATGACATGTGTAATTATTGCACCTAATGCAACAAAACTAATGATAACGATGGTACATAATAAAAATAAGAGTCTTTGGTGAAACTTCAACATTAGACTTTAGGTCTTTCCAATTTATAGCCTAAACCTCTAACTGTTTTGATCAATTTAGGCTGCTTAGGGTTCTCTTCCAATTTATCTCTTAAATGACTTATATGTACATCCACAATTCTTGAGTCACCTGCAAATTCGTAATTCCAAACAGAGTTTAGCATATGCTCACGTGTAATTACTCTGCCTTGTCTTTCAATAAGATATAGTAACAGTTCAAATTCCTTAGGTGTGAGTTCTAATAATTCATCACCACGGTAAACCTCAAAATATTCTGGTCTAATTCTGATAGAACCAATTAAAATATCATCTTCATCATTTTCAACTGGTACTGCTTCATTGATCATGGCAGATCGTCTTAAAATGGCTTTAACTCTAGCTACCACTTCTCTCGGTGAAAATGGCTTAGTCATATAATCGTCTGCACCAAGTTCTAGACCTAACACACGATCAAATTCATCATCTTTAGCAGTTAACATTAAAATTGGCACTAAATTTTTATCAGATCGGATCGTTTTACAAACTTCGATTCCATCTTTTTTAGGAAGCATAACATCTAATACAACCAATTCTGGATTTACAGCATTCACTTTTTCTAATGCTTCTTCACCATCATAGGCAACATCCACGATATATCCAGCTTGCTCTAAATTATATTTTAACAAGGTTACAATTGATTGCTCATCATCTACTACAAGTACTTTTTGTGACATAGTATACCTCCAAATTTATGATTACAAATTAATTATAACGTAAATTTTAATAAAAATAACATACTTAAAAGTATTTTTACATAAACTTAATAAATAGAAAATAATTAGTTATTTGTAAAGAAAGCACAAAGAATTTGGATAAAGTCCGTATAATTGTCTAAAAGTAAAAAGGCCATATAACAGTCCTTTTACGGTACAATGTTTTTAA
>NZ_JAESLN010000058.1:0-1131 GCF_017892645.1 Staphylococcus sp. GDY8P54P
AGTTTAGGATACTATGTTTAAGATGTCTTGGCTTGGGTGGTTATGTGCAAAAATAACTGATTTACAATTATTTAAGATTGCAACTTGAAAACTATCTCTAGGGTGTATGATTGACATATCTAACGTACCTATATGCACTGTATAAAGCGTTGTAACTTCATTTTTAGTATTTAAGCCAATCATAACAAAGTGTTCTCTTGTGAAGCTTCCTATTTCTTTTTTTAATAGCTTAACAACGTCGCTTGGTTGTGATATTTGAAACCTTTCATCTTCCATAACTTGATAATCTTGAACTAAATCTAAAACTTTTAAAATGTACTGTTCCTTTTTCATATTTGTAAATCTCCCTTTTTATTTAGTTGTTGTATTGCGATTATTTACAACAATTTCAGTTGGTTTCCTCCTTTCGTTAAATACATTATATCAAATTCATTACACTTTGACAAGTAATCACTTTCTAAAGTGTAATTTTTTTAAAAAAGGGGTTCACGGTTTCATCTAATTTAGATAAAGAAGCTTTAAAATTGGGCTAAAAATTAGTAAAAGCACGATGTTAATTGTGCGTTGCTATTTTTAGCCCGATTTTAAAAGTTGATGTTCTAAATTAGATGAAACCGTGAACCCCTTATAGACTATATATATTGAAGCGGTATTTATAATAGTGACTTGAAGCGGATTGTGTTATAATGTAATTACCTTTTTATTTAGTTTGTTGGTTTTCTCATAAGCTAAACAAACTTAAAGCCCTGCTTATGCAGGGCTATTTTTATGCTTACAAACATCTATTTTTCTAAACTTTCATTATTCAAAGCCTTTCTATAAAATAATTCGTTAAGGTCTTCAATATTAACACTTATTAATTTTTCACTTTTTAATTCATATTCTCTTATAAACGGTTTTTTAACTATTGGTGCATAATAAAGTACAATTCTATATCGGCCATATTCAACCCCTAGAAGTGACATCAGTTCTATAATTAATGTTTGGTCTATTTCTTTGAAAATGGACGTTGAACAGTGTCTTAAATCATCATAAACATGTATAATATTTTTCATTTCATCAATTAATACATTGCAAATAGTTCTATCAGCACCAGGTAAACTACTCGAACAGATAAAGTCCGTATAATTG
>NZ_JAESLN010000059.1:0-1986 GCF_017892645.1 Staphylococcus sp. GDY8P54P
ATATCACGATAACTCAATGCATATCTTAGATAGTAGCTATCGGCTACAGTGATAACATCCTTGTTAAATTGTTTATATCTGTAATTGTCCATTCAGATGACTCCTTTTTGTTAAAATTATACTTTAAATTCAACTTTGCAACAGAACCATAAAAATCTTGTTGGTTTTATGCGTGCAACGGAAGTGACAATAAATAATAAAGATAATTCTTATAATCAGCACATGCATGTATTGGTATGTGTGGAACCAACTTATTTTAAGAATACAGAAAACTACGTGAATCAAAAACAATGGATTCAATTTTGGAAAAAGGCAATGAAATTAGACTATGATCCAAATGTAAAAGTTCAAATGATTCGACCGAAAAATAAATATAAATCGGATATACAATCGGCAATTGACGAAACTGCAAAATATCCTGTAAAGGATACGGATTTTATGACCGATGATGAAGAAAAGAATTTGAAACGTTTGTCTGATTTGGAGGAAGGTTTACACCGTAAAAGGTTAATCTCCTATGGTGGTTTGTTAAAAGAAATACATAAAAAATTAAACCTTGATGACACAGAAGAAGGCGATTTGATTCATACAGATGATGACGAAAAAGCCGATGAAGATGGATTTTCTATTATTGCAATGTGGAATTGGGAACGGAAAAATTATTTTATTAAAGAGTAGTTCAACAAACGGGCCAGTTTGTTGAAGATTATATGCTATAATTGTTATTAAAAGGATTGAAGGATGCTTAGGAAGACGAGTTATTAATAGCTGAATAAGAACGGTGCTCTCCAAATATTCTTATTTAGAAAAGCAAATCTAAAATTATCTGAAAAGGGAATGAGAATAGTGAATGGACCAATAATAATGACTAGAGAAGAAAGAATGAAGATTGTTCATGAAATTAAGGAACGAATATTGGATAAATATGGGGATGATGTTAAGGCTATTGGTGTTTATGGCTCTCTTGGTCGTCAGACTGATGGGCCCTATTCGGATATTGAGATGATGTGTGTCATGTCAACAGAGGAAGCAGAGTTCAGCCATGAATGGACAACCGGTGAGTGGAAGGTGGAAGTGAATTTTGATAGCGAAGAGATTCTACTAGATTATGCATCTCAGGTGGAATCAGATTGGCCGCTTACACATGGTCAATTTTTCTCTATTTTGCCGATTTATGATTCAGGTGGATACTTAGAGAAAGTGTATCAAACTGCTAAATCGGTAGAAGCCCAAACGTTCCACGATGCGATTTGTGCCCTTATCGTAGAAGAGCTGTTTGAATATGCAGGCAAATGGCGTAATATTCGTGTGCAAGGACCGACAACATTTCTACCATCCTTGACTGTACAGGTAGCAATGGCAGGTGCCATGTTGATTGGTCTGCATCATCGCATCTGTTATACGACGAGCGCTTCGGTCTTAACTGAAGCAGTTAAGCAATCAGATCTTCCTTCAGGTTATGACCATCTGTGCCAGTTCGTAATGTCTGGTCAACTTTCCGACTCTGAGAAACTTCTGGAATCGCTAGAGAATTTCTGGAATGGGATTCAGGAGTGGACAGAACGACACGGATATATAGTGGATGTGTCAAAACGCATACCATTTTGAACGATGACCTCTAATAATTGTTAATCATGTTGGTTACGTATTTATTAACTTCTCCTAGTATTAGTAATTATCATGGCTGTCATGGCGCATTAACGGAATAAAGGGTGTGCTTAAATCGGGCCATTTTGCGTAATAAGAAAAAGGATTAATTATGAGCGAATTGAATTAATAATAAGGTAATAGATTTACATTAGAAAATGAAAGGGGATTTTATGCGTGAGAATGTTACAGTCTATCCCGGCATTGCCAGTCGGGGATATTAAAAAGAGGGTTCTGTTGCAAAGTTGAATTTAGAGTATAATTTTAACAAAAAGGAGTCTTCTGTATGGACTATTTCAGATATAAACAATTTAACAAGGATGTTATCACTGTAGCCGT
>NZ_JAESLN010000006.1:0-271334 GCF_017892645.1 Staphylococcus sp. GDY8P54P
CTTGACAGGGTGCAGTTCATGCCAATGGATTAGTCCTTATTTATTTGAATGTTGCGATTTTGATTGTGCAGTTTGCCTAGGAATATGATTCGTGTCCATAGCCTCTTTTGCATATTAGTTTCCTCGGGTGTCAGCAAATTACCCAATTGCTTTAAGTGATGTAGTTGAAACATTTTTATATGCCTACACATGATACGTTTCTCTAAGCATACCATTCATGTATAGTTAGATTTGGCAAAAGTAAAAAAACATCAATATCTATATGATGCAATAGATATTGATGTTTATGTTCGTATGTAAATTATTGTTGATCTGATTTTCTAATTCCTGCAACGCCATAATGAGAAGTTTTCATTTCTTCTATTACAACTTGTATAGCTTCTTTGTTTGCGCCTGTTGTTTTCTCTACTGCATTAGTAACTTCTGTGACTAAATTTTTTAGTTGTTCATCAGAGCGACCTTCTAACAATTTTACATTTACTATTGGCATTTAAATCCCACCTTAATCTATTTTTATATATTATAGCATGAAAATTCACAAAATTATAAAAATAACAACAAGAACAAACGTTCTTATTTAAGTTGAAATAGAACATTTGTTCTTGTATAATATAAGTGATTAGGGGAGGAATGTCATATGTATGAATTTTATGATTACAATCTGCTAGAGGAAAGAGATATATTGTGTATTGATCAGAAAAGTTTTTTTGCAAGTGTTTCTTGTATACAAAAAGGTCTAGATCCAATGAAAGAAAAGTTAGCAGTTGTTGCAGATACTAAGAGACAGGGATCAGTTGTATTAGCTGCTACGGGTCCACTAAAAGCTATAGGTATAAAAACAGGATCGAGATTATTCGAAATTCCTCATAGAAATGATATATATATTATCAATCCAAGCATGAGAAAATATTTGGAAGTTTCAGTAGCAATCTCTAAAATTGCTTTACGCTATGTCGCTCCGGAAGACTTACATCAATATAGCATTGATGAATTCTTTATGGATGTAACAAATAGTTATCACAGATTTAGTAGTACAATTCAGTCTTTTTGCAAAAAGCTACAATATGAAATTCTAGAAGAAACAGGTATACATTGTTCAATAGGAATTGGTTCAAATATGTTATTGAGTAAAGTTGCAATGGATATAGAAGCAAAACATACTAATAGTTTCATTGCTGAATGGAGATATCAAGATGTGCCACACAAACTTTGGCCTGTTTCACCATTGAGTAAATTTTGGGGAATTAGTAAAAAAACAGAAGCAAAAATGAATAAACGCGGTATTTTTACTATAGGAGATCTAGCGCATTATCCATATCAATATTTAAAAAGGGATTTTGGTACAGTAGGTGTGGATTTACACTTGCATGCGAATGGTATTGATCAAAGTAGAATAAGAGACAAGTATAGTGTAGTTAATCCCTCGATTTGTAAAAGTCAAATATTGATGCGTGATTATCGTTATGAGGAAGCTAAAGTAGTGATGCAGGAGTTAATTGAGGATGTAGCGAGTCGTGTTAGAGCAAGAAATAAATTAGCTAAGACGATACATTTTTCATTTGGTTATAGTGATCATGGAGGGGTGCATAAGCAATACACATTAGAGGATCCAACTAATTTAGAAGGTACGATTTTCAAGGTGGTAGAATCTTTAGCTGACAAATTATGTGATTCAACAATGCTATATAGAACAGTGAGTATTTCACTCACACAGTTTATAGATGAGCGAAATACACAATTGAATTTATTTATAGATGAATACGAAAGAAAAAGAAATGAAAAATTGGCCAAAACGATTGACGCGTTACATCAAAAATTTGGTAAGGGTATCGTATCTAAAGCAATCTCTTATACAGACGCAGGTACAAAACATGGGCGTTTAGGGCTTATGGCCGGCCATAAAATGTGAAAAGGAATAATGATAAACTAAAGATTTAAAGTAGTTATAAATTAACTTCATTATCAATATGTGGAACGGGTATCATTTTAAATAAGCTTATATGGGGCGGCCCGTTCCAAAAATAATTATTAAATCAAATTGAGTGAGCGTTTAACGACACAATTTAAATCATATATCTATAACATCATTAACGAATTGTCTTGTCTATACTACGTAAGGATAAAATAAACACACACCCACCAAACTGTAAATATAATATCAGCATAAGAAGCATGTATAAAATAATAGGGTGCACATGCTTACTATGAATTATTTGAAAAAACATGATGTCTAGATAATAATAAAGCATAAATCGTATCTAGGTGCGGTGTCGTTAATTTATACTTTCGCGCTTGTCGATATAGAAAACCTTGTATTCCATCGATTTCTAATGGAGTATTTGCAAGTACATCATAATACATGCTTGTTCCCATATCATCTGGATAACCTTGATAAATTGTCAATATTTCATCAATAACATCCTCAGAAAAATTAATACCAGAGTGTTTAGCTATTATATAACCTTCTTTTAATAGTGATACACATAGCGAATAAATATGAGGTTGTTTGAGTATAGAAGCAGGCTGTATTCCAAGCGCAGTAACTGTATTGATTGCTAGATTTACTAATAGTTTATACCATATTTCCACTTCAATGTTTTTATGTAACACAAGTGAAAGTCCACTTGAAGCTAATGTTTTTTTCAATGACTCTGTGTTATCATCTCGTTGTAAGTGAAGTATCTCATCTCTAAAGTGAATCACGTGTTGATCAGTCTTTTGACCACTAATATAAGTTACAGCTTGATACATATTTGGGAAGGGGAGATTAAAGTGTTGTCCATATCCATTTTGAGCTAATATAACAATAGTAGTATCTTGAGTTAAATGGTTAATTTGTTTATATAATCCATCTAAGTGTGGGATTTTAACAGCGATGAATATAATATCTAATGGTTCGGTAATGTCCGATGCTGTAACAACATTAAGTGTCATATTTACATTTTTCGAAGGATCTTGATAGGTAATGCACGCATTACGTCTACCAATTAAATAGACTTTATGTTCTGTTGCTAAAAGTTGAACTGTGATACAACTACCGACAGCGCCAGGACCAATAATACCTATTTTTTTCATTTATAGTTGACCTCCGTTTATTTAGAAAATAAAATTATAATAGATATGCTTATGATAGTAATAAATAATAAAGTGTTAATCAACTAAAAATGTAAAATTAATTTTTTGAACAGGAGTATAAAACAAATGATAAAAACTATGATGAATGGAAAAATACATCGTGCACGTGTAACAGAAGCTAATCTTAATTATGTAGGAAGTATCACGATAGATCGCAATATTTTAGATGCGGTAGATATATTACCTAATGAGAAAGTTGCAATTGTGAATAATAACAATGGAGAAAGATTAGAAACCTATGTGATTGAAGGGGAACGTAATAGTGGAAAAATATGCCTAAATGGTGCAGCTGCTAGGCTTGTTCAAGTAAATGATATTATTATTATCATGTCTTATGTACAAGTTACAGCAGAAGAAGCATTAAATCATAGTCCAAAAGTTGCACTTATGAATGAAGATAATGAAATTATAGAGATGATACAAGAAGAAGAAGGGAAATTGATAAATTAAATATGTAGCACAGCGTTTGATATATTGGATAGTTTTAATTCAAATGCAATCGACAAAAGAACTAAATGATATGAGCCTAGCGCAAGTTTNNAAACTTGCGCTAGGCTCATATTTGGTCATATACTAAAACGTTTTTATTTTGACATTGAACTAATTAATATTTAACAGCTTCTAAATAAGTAACTGACTTAAATGTTTTTTCAAGTTTTGCATTTGTGGAAAGAAAAATTAAATTAAGCAATTACTTAACACAATCACAATGAAGTTATTAAATTATAAAGATAAGATAAAGTCTATTCAATATAAGTATCAAAGTCGCTTAATGCTTCAGCGCCTTTTTTTCGGTCTTCAGGATTTTTAAAGCTAATTCTTAATGCACCATAAATATCTTCACGAACTTCTAATATTCTTAAGTTGCTTATAGAAATATTATGTAAACTTAAGATGTGTGTTACTTGGCTGATCATACCTGGTTTGTCAGGAATATCTACATAAAGATCATACTCTATAGACAGTGCTCCTTGTGATTTAAGTGGCAATTCATCTCTATATACTTTTGCGTCATTATAAAAATCATATAACGCCTCCGGTTTATTTTCTTCAACGAGCGTGATGACATCTTCCATTTGTGATTTCCATTCCTTTAATATATCAACGATGGTATTTTTATTTTCAATGGTAATATCACGCCACATAATTGGACTGCCACTTGCAATTCTTGTAATATCTCTAAAACCTCCAGCAGCAAGTGTCTTAACAAGTGAAGAGTGAGACGCATGGTTTGCATTTAAATGCACGAGACTCGATGCAATGATATGAGGGACATGACTAACAATGCCTGTTACAAAATCATGTTCTTTTGGATTGGTAGCAATAAATTTAGCATTTGTTGTACTAAGTAATAAACGTATTTCATCAAAAGCTTTATCATTTGCAGGTTCATCGTGAACTAAAACATAAAAAGCATTTTCAAATAAATGTTTCTTTGCATTGAGCACACCGGACTTATGGCTACCTGCCATTGGGTGACCACCAATTAAGTGGATATTGTGATTTAAAAGATATTGCTCATATTGCAAAATTGTCAATTTAGTACTGCCAGTATCAGTAACGATGACATTAGGCTTCGTTTGATAGTTTGGTAGTGCTTGTAAATATTTGATTGTTTGTTGCACAGGCGTGGCATAAATAATAATATCTGCATTTTCTACACAGGCTTTATAATCACTAGATTGATAATCAATAATTCCAATAGATAAAGCCTTTTCTAGTTGAGAGCGATCTGCATCATATGCAGTAATTTCAATGTCATTGTGATAATATCTTAAATTACTGGCCAGACTACCACCAATTAAGCCTAAACCTACAAAAAGTATTTGTTTCATTTTGCTGACCACCTCTATCAAAATTTTCAGAATAGTAACATTGTATAGTAGGTGAAGTTAATTCGCAATACGTGTTTCAATTTCTATTTCATAAACAGAATTAACATATAAGGACACGATTTTAAAACACTTTTGATTCGAAACGATTTAACTAAAACAAAGGCTATATATTTAAAAAGGTTAGTCACTAATTAACTTTAAATAAACTGAAGAAATTTAAAATAAGAGTTGACAAAATTAAATGATACTTGTATTATTCTAGTTAATTCATTTTGCAACGATAGTTGCCGTTTGAAAGATAAAGTAACGTATATGATTTGTAGCAAGTAGAAAGCTAATGGCAGATGAAAATTAGCACAACATATATTGTGAATTGGGCTTTTAAACGTGAGGATAATATAATAGCATTTAAAGTGAGCAATGAAATTGTTAACTAAGGTGGCACCACGGTAACGCGTCCTTACAGCATGCGTTAGTGTGGTGTTTTTTTATAAAAAAACAAAATGTAGTAAGTTGTGAATGGTAGCAAGCAGAAAGTTAGTGGTAGATGAAAACTAACACCTACACATACTGAAATTGGGTTTTGTTGGATTAAAATTGCATAATTAAATGAGTGAGTAGATGAAACTGATAATGTCTACTAATTTAGGTGGTACCGCGCATCAGCGTCCTTAATTAATATTTAAGGATGCTGATTTTTTTATGAGGAGGAATAAAAATGAAAGTACAATATCAAAGGATAAATGCTGAAGTAACACCAGAAGCATTGGCAAGATTGAAAAAACGAAAAATAGTATTGGAAAGTACAGAACAATCTAAAGTAAAAGGACGCTATTCAATTGTAATATTTGATGTGTACGGCGCCGTGACTTTAGATAATGAAAATATGGTCATTCAATACAATGATAGGCAAAATGAAATAGAAAACGAAGCACCATATGAAAAGTTGAAAGCTTTTATAGATCAATATAAAGCAGAAATAGAAGATGAAGATTTAGCACAATTACCGTTTGTATCGGGATTTGTTGGATCGTGTAGTTTTGACTTAGTAAGACATGAATTTCCTGTATTAAAGCAAATCGATTTAGCTGACCATAAACAACACGATGCTAAATTTTACATGGTAGAGGATGTATATGTATTTGATCATTACAAAGAGCATCTATATGTTATATCCACAAACTTGTTTTCAAATGAAAGTGAAGAACAATTAGCACGCCGTGTCAAACGTCATGTTGATGAGTTACAAGACGTAAATATATATCCTGCACCTATAAAAAATGACACAAAAGCAAAAGCAATTGAGTCAAATATTGCTCCTGATCAATTTAAAAAAACTGTTAGCGAAATGAAATCGCTGATACAACAAGGAGATATGTTTCAAGTTGTACCTTCAATTATATATAAGTACAAACATGATTTTGGAATGAATTTACAACAATTATCTTATCAGCTTTATCAAAATTTAAAGAGACAAAACCCAAGTCCTTATATGTATTATTTGAATTTTGATGAACCAATTATTGTAGGTAGTTCGCCTGAAAGTTTTGTCAAAGTGAAAGGACAAAATGTAGTAACAAACCCAATAGCTGGAACAATAAAACGGGGCGCGACTGACAAAGAAGATCTTGAAAATGAAAAACAGTTAATCAGCGATGAAAAAGAGATAAGCGAACATAGCATGCTTGTTGATTTAGGTAGAAATGATATTCATAGAGTAAGTGAAATTGCTAGTTCTAAAATTGAAAAATTAATGTCAATAGAACGCTATGAACATGTGATGCATATTGTGAGTGAGGTAACAGGAAAGCTGAAATCAAATTATTCACCGATGACTGTAATCGCAAGTTTATTACCAACGGGTACCGTGTCCGGCGCACCTAAATTAAGAGCGATACAAAGAATATATGAAGCACAACCTCAAAAAAGAGGTGTATACAGTGGTGGTATAGGATATATCAACTGTAATCATGACCTAGATTTTGCCTTAGCGATTCGTACAATGATGATTGATGAAACGTATATCAATGTAGAAGCAGGATGTGGTGTCGTCTATGATTCAATACCTGAAAAAGAATTAGAAGAAACAAAATTAAAAGCCAAAAGTTTATTGGAGGTTACACCATGATATTAGTAGTGGATAATTACGATTCTTTTACGTATAACTTAGTCGATATTGTAGGAAAGACTTCTGATGTAATTATTAAATATCCAGACGATGCAGATATATTTGATTTAGAAATAGATGGTTTGGTTATATCACCTGGCCCTGGACATCCGCTAGATACTAACCATTTAGTCAATATTATTGAACATTATAAATATAAACCGATATTAGGTGTATGTCTGGGATCACAAGCATTGACATGTTACCACGGCGGAGATGTTATCCAAAGTAAAAAAATATGTCACGGAAAAAAAGATACAATGCAGATTGTAAGTGAGTCTAAACTATACCGGAATATTACAGAATATTCTGAAATAATGAGGTACCACTCATTGATTAGTGACCCAAAAACGTTACCAGATACACTAAAAATAACTGCTCAAACAAAAGATAGTATTCAATCATTTGAACATATTAATTATTTACATTTTGGTATTCAATATCACCCAGAATCTTTTGCGACAGAATATGGGGAAGCAATCATAAGTAACTTTTTAAATATAGTAGAGGAGGCCAATTATATTGAGTCTACAAAATCATATAAAACAGTATAAACCACTTGATCAAGCACAAATGAATGAATTTATAGAATTATTGATCACGGATCAATTAGAAATCGATACTAAAAGAGAACTGTTAGAAGCCTTTTCAGAGAGAGAACCGAGTCAAGCAGAATTAACATATATGTCGAAAAGTTTAATAGGGTCTATGTACCCTGAACAACCAACTTATCCTAATAGTATGTGCGTTTGTGGGACTGGTGGAGATAAATCTAATAGCTTTAATATTTCAACAACAGTATCTTTTGTATTGGCTAGTGCAGGTGTTCCAGTGATTAAACATGGTAATAGAAGTGTTACGTCAGCTTCAGGGAGTACCGATTTATTAAATGCAATGTGTATTCCAACGCGAAATGTTGAGGAAACAGAAACGCATTTAAAAGCACAAGGGCTTGTTTTTTTAAATGCGACTGAAACATATCCAATTATGAAACATATCCAACCGTTAAGGAAAGCCATTAGTAATCCAACTATTTTTAACGTTACTGGACCACTCATTAATCCGTTCAAATTAGATTATCAAGTGATGGGTGTCTATGAATCTTCACAGTTAAATAAAATTGCTCAAACATTAGCTGATTTAGGTAGAAAGAGAGCAATCGTCTTACATGGAGCCAATGGTATGGATGAAGCTACATTATCCGGGGAAAACACACTATATGAAGTAACGAAAGATAAATATATTAAATCTTATACTATTAATGCGACAGATGTAGGATTAGATTATGCCCCAAATTCAGATTTAATAGGAGGAACTCCCCAGGAAAATTTAGAAATCACAAAACAAATATTAAATGGTAAAGATCAAAGTGCGAAAAGAGATGTGGTGCTATTGAACGCAGGCATTGCCTTATATGTTTCTGAAAAAGCTGCCACCATTCAAGAAGGTGTTCATAAAGCAAAGATGCTGATTAAAAATGGAGATGCGCTCAAACAATACAACAAAATGGGAGGCAAAACGTATGACTATATTGGATGAAATCGTAGCTTATAAAAAGGAATTGTTACAAAGCGATTATTATACAAAAAAATTATCTGACCTTAAGGAAATAGACATCACGCATAAACAAACGTTTGAATCACAGTTATCACAAGCTGATCAATTATCAGTAATTGCTGAGATAAAATCAAAAAGTCCGACATTATCTGAACTTCCAGGAAGAGATTTAACACAACAGGTTAGGGCGTATGAAGCATTTGGTGCTAATGCAGTTTCAATTTTAACAGACGAACATTATTTTGGCGGAAGTTACGAACGATTACAAACATTGACACAGGTCACAGATTTACCAGTATTGTGTAAAGATTTTGTAGTTGATCCTATTCAAATTGATGTTGCCAAAAAAGCAGGAGCGTCTATCATTTTACTCATTGTAAATGTATTAACCGACAAGCAGTTGAAAGAATTATATGATTACGCGACTTCAAAAAATTTAGAAGTTTTAGTAGAAGTTCATGATAAAGAAGAGTTGGCACGTGCTTACAAGTTGAATCCCAAAATTATTGGTGTAAACAATAGAGATTTAAAACGATTTGTAACAGATGTTTTGCATACCAATGAAATTTTAGAAAATAAAAAAGCAGGTTATTATTATATTTCTGAGAGTGGCATACGTAATCAACAAGATGTATTAAACATTGTAAACGCAGGTATTGATGGTTTGCTTATTGGTGAATCTTTAATGAAATGTGATGATTTAAGTCAGTTTTTACCAAGTCTTAAGTTAGATAAGGTGAAAGGATGAAATTGAAATTTTGTGGTTTTAAAACACTTGAAGATGTAAATAAGGCAAAAGATTTAAATATTGATGCAATAGGTTTTATTCATTATCCCAATAGTAAACGTTATGTGGAAATTGATAAGATACAGGCATTTGCAAATTTAATACCAAAAGATAAAGACAAAGTAGTAATTGTAGTAAATCCAGATCATCAAACAATCAGTCATCTCATAGATAATACAAATATTAATACCATTCAATTACATGGAACAGAAAAATTAGAAACTATTCATTTTATACGTCAGAAAAAAAGTAATATAAAAATTATTAAAGCTTTGCCTGCAAAAAATGCAAATACATTAGCAAAAGACATTCGATATTATAAAGATTTTGTAGACCAATTTATAATTGATACACCTTCAATTGCTTACGGTGGTACTGGCCAATCCTATGATTGGGAAATCTTAAAAGATATAAAAGATGTAGATTTTTTAATAGCTGGCGGAATGAATTATAAAAATATTCAAAGTATAAATAAACTTAATTTAAATCACAATGGTTATGATATTGCAAGTGGTATCGAAACAAATGGTATAAAAGATAGCAATAAAATGCAAGCAATCATAGAACTTGTAAAAGGAGTTAATTAAATATGGTTAAAAACATACAGACAGAAGCAGATGAATTTGGATTTTTTGGTGATTTTGGTGGTCAATATGTCCCTGAAACGTTAATGCCAGCAATTCAAGAACTTAAACAAGCTTATGGAGAAGCTAAAATAGATCCTGAGTTTCAGAATGAACTGAATAATTATTTAAAAGATTATGTAGGAAGAGAGACACCGTTAACATATGCAGCATCATATACAAAAGCGCTAGGTGGCGCAAAAATATATTTAAAAAGAGAAGATTTAAATCATACCGGTGCTCACAAAATTAATAACGCCTTGGGTCAAGCACTTTTAGCTAAAAGAATGGGCAAAAATAAATTAGTTGCAGAAACAGGTGCAGGACAGCATGGTGTTGCTAGTGCGACAGCAGCGGCATTGTTTGATATGGAGCTCGTAGTGTTTATGGGTGAAGAAGATATCAAAAGACAAGAATTAAATGTATTTAGAATGGAATTACTTGGTGCAAAAGTTGAACCCGTAACGGAAGGTCAGGGGACGTTATCTGATGCAGTTAATAAGGCGCTACAATATTGGGTGAGTCATGTAGACGATACACATTATTTATTAGGGTCTGCTTTAGGTCCAGATCCATTTCCAACTATCGTGAGAGATTTCCAAAAAGTTATAGGTAATGAAATCAAAGATCAAATCAAAGTTAAGGAAGGACGTTTACCAGACGCGATGGTTGCATGCGTAGGTGGAGGTTCAAATGCAATTGGTACATTTTACCCATTTATTCAAGATGATGTGGCGCTATATGGTGTTGAAGCAGCAGGTGAGGGCATTGACAGTGACAAACATGCACTCGCAATAAATAAAGGACAAGAAGGTATTTTACATGGTACGAAAATGTATTTAATACAAGATGAAAATGGACAGATAGAATTAGCACATTCAATTTCAGCTGGGTTAGATTATCCGGGTGTAGGACCGGAACATTCATATTATCATGATATAGGTAGAGTTAAATATGCAACTGCTAGCGATAAACAAGCTATGGATGCCTTAGTGAAATTCACTCAGGCAGAAGGTATTATACCTGCGATAGAAAGTGCACACGCACTAAGTTTTGTAGAAGCGTTAGCACCATCTATGGATAAAGATCAAATCATTGTTGTTACTGTGTCAGGGCGCGGTGATAAAGATATGGAAACAATTAGAAATTACATGAGACAAGGTGGCGAAAGTAATGCATAAATTATTTATTCCCTATATCATGGGGAACAAAAATTTTATTGAAAACATGAAAATATTAGGTGAATCAGGCGCGGATATTATTGAAATAGGGGTTCCATTTTCAGATCCAGTAGCTGATGGACCAGTGATTATGGAAGCCGGTAATAAAGCCATACAACAAGGTGTGAATATCACATATATTTTTGATGAACTGACTGCACATCGTGATGCTATAAACAGTCAATACGTACTTATGACGTATATCAATATCATTAATCATTATGGAGAAGACGCTTTTTTTGACGCATGTGAGAAAGCTGGTGTATATGGCTTAATAATACCTGATTTGCCACATGAACTTGTCCAACAATTAAAAAATAGACATCCTCACCGTAAAGTTAATATTATTTCATTAGTTGCTATGACAACATCTGATGAACGCATCAATCAAATTGCTGAAAATGCGGAAGGGTTTATCTACACAGTTACAATGAATGCGACAACAGGAGAAAATGGAAAGTTCCATCCAGAGTTGAAACGAAAAATTGAAAAAATTAAAAACAAAGCGCATGTACCTGTAGTAGCAGGTTTTGGTATCCGAACTAAAGCTCATGTTAATGATATTAGCGAAGTAGCTGATGGTGTAGTCATCGGTAGTGAAATTGTTAAACGGTTTGAACAAGATCAAAATGCATCAACAATCGCATATCTAAAATCTATTAGAACAGCGTTAGATGATGTATAAATTAACGGTTGATGTGTAAAGTTTATTTTAGGTGGGTATTGTTTGAAATAGATAGTCAATATCGAAACACAGAATTGAATTCTAACTGAGTTCAAGCAGATAAAAACCTAAATAAATGAAGAGGTGACAATCGTGAATAAAAAAGTTTTATTCATTATAACAAGTAGAGCACAATATGAAGACGGTACACCAACAGGATTATGGTTAGAGGAAGCAAGTGAACCGCATCATATTTTAACGGAAGCAGGTATCGACGTAGATATCGTTTCAATTGAGGGTGGAGAAATTCCTTTAGATCCAAATTCAACTCAAAATGATGAATTAACGAAATACGCACAATTTGTAGAAAAAATTAGTGATGTGCCAAATATAGATCATATTAATGTTTCAGAATATGATGCAGTATACCTACCAGGAGGTCACGGTACAGTATTTGATTTCGCGCATAATCAAAAATTAACGAATATATTGTCTGATTTTAAAGATGAAGGCAAATTTATCAGTTCTGTATGTCATGGTCCAAGTGCATTTGTCGGTGCAAAAGACAAAAATGGTAAATATCTTGTAGAAGGTGTTACTTTAACATCCTTTACAGATAATGAAGAGCGTACGATGGGACTAGAAAATAAAGTACCATTTTTAACGCAAACAGAGTTAGAGCAACAAGGCGCTAAATTTGTTCCAAAAGATAACTTCACAGAACATGTTGAAACAGATAACCAATTCATCACTGGCCAAAATCCTCAATCTAGTGTAGCAATCGGTGAAGCACTAAAAGATGCCTTAAAATAGCTAGTCTTTAAAAACCAGGTGATTTTAGATAACCTAAACTGCTAACAAGTATAAAACTTGTTAGTAGTTTTTATTTTTTCATAATTTAATTAAGATTTGTGTTTAAATAGTTATTCTTTGTTAAAATAAAAGTAATGCTATAATAAAGCAACACATAAATTATAAGTAAATTGTAGCATTTAGTAATTCTAACTAGGGTATCGATTTAGTTTTATAATTGAATATTGTATAATAATTAAGATTAAAGTTTAAACTCGAAATAAAGTACTATAGACAAATAGGAGTATATAAAATGAAATTTACGAATTTAACTGCAAAAGAGTTTGGTGCATTTGTTGACCATATGCCCAACAGTCATTTTACACAAATGGTAGGGAATTATGAGTTGAAAATTGCAGAAGGTACAGAAACGCATTTGGTAGGCGTGAAAAATAATGAAAATGAAGTTATAGCAGCCTGCTTATTAACTGCTGTACCGGTTATGAAAATATTCAAATATTTTTATACAAATCGTGGACCGGTGATTGATTTCGAAAATAAAGAACTTGTCCATTATTTTTTCAATGAATTAGCTAAATATGTGAAAAAACATAATGCATTGTATTTAAGAGTAGATCCATACCTTGCATATCAATATCGAAATCATGATGGAGATGTATTAGAAAATGCTGGTCATGATTGGATTTTCGATAAAATGAAGCAACTTGGATATAAACATCAAGGGTTTTTAACTGGTTTTGATCCAATTATTCAAATAAGATTCCACTCTGTTTTAGATTTAAAAGATAAGACAGCAAAAGATGTCCTAAATGATATGGATAGTTTGCGTAAACGTAATACAAAAAAAGTTCAAAAAAATGGTGTGAAAGTCAGATTCTTAGGCGAAGATGAATTACCAATTTTCCGTTCGTTTATGGAAGATACTTCAGAATCGAAAGATTTTGATGATAGAGAAGACAGCTTCTATTACAATAGACTGAAGTATTATAAGAATCGTGTATTAGTGCCATTAGCCTATATGGATTTTGAAGCATACATCGATGAACTCAAGTCAGAGCGTGAAGTGTTAAGTAAAGATATTAACAAAGCGCTTAAAGATATAGAAAAACGTCCAGAAAATAAAAAAGCATATAATAAAAAAGAAAATTTAGAAAAACAACTTATTGCAAATCAACAAAAGATTGATGAAGCTAAATCATTACAAGAACAACACGGTAATGAATTACCAATTTCAGCAGCATTCTTTATCGTCAATCCATACGAAGTAGTGTATTATGCGGGAGGAACATCTAACGAGTTTAGACATTTTGCAGGAAGCTATGCAATACAATGGAAAATGATTAATTATGCAATCGATAATAATATCGATAGATATAACTTCTATGGCATTAGTGGTGATTTTTCGGAAGAAGCAGAAGATGCAGGTGTTGTGAAGTTTAAAAAGGGATTCAACGCTGATGTAGTTGAATATGTTGGTGATTTTATAAAACCAATCAATAAGCCAATGTACAAAATTTATACAATGTTAAAGGGATTAAAAGATAAAAAGTAATATGTATTATATTTAGAAAGGAACTAGCTATAATGAAATTTACAGAGTTAACTGTCAAAGAATTTGACAATTTTGTACAAAATCCAGCATTAGAGAGTCATTACTTTCAAGTAAAAGAAAATATAGCTACTAGAGAAGAAGATGGTTTTCAAGTTGTTTTATTAGGCTTAAAAGATGATGATAATCAAGTTATCGCAGCTAGTCTTTTCTCTAAAATCCCAACTATGGGAAGCTATGTTTATTATTCAAACCGTGGTCCAGTCATGGATTATAAAGATTTAGGTTTAGTTGATTTCTATTTACGTGAATTAGATACTTATCTTCAAAAACAAAATTGCTTATATGTAAAAATGGATCCTTATTGGATATACCAAATTTATGATAAAGATATTCATCCAATGGCTGATCATCAAGAAAATGATGCGCTTGTTAATTTATTTAAATCTCATGGATATACGCATCATGGGTTTACAACAGAATATGATACATCAAGTCAGGTTAGATGGATGGGTGTACTTAATTTAGATGGTAAAACACCTGCGTCATTAAAAAAACAGTTTGATAGTCAAAGAAAACGAAATATAAATAAAGCAATTAATTTCGGCGTGAGAGTAAGATTTTTAGAAAGAGAAGAATTTGATATCTTTTTATCACTTTATCGTGAAACTGAAAAACGTGCTGGTTTTGTATCCAAAACGGATGAATATTTCTATAATTTCATAGATAATTATGGGGATAAAGCTTTGATTCCTCTAGCTTATTTAGATTTAGATGAATATGTTACGCATACACAAGAAAGTATTAATGAAAAAGAAGCACGTAGAGATCAAATGATGCAAAATGAGAATAAATCTGACAAGCAATTGAAAAAAATTGCTGAAATCGATAAACAAATTGAACATGATAAAAAAGAATTATTACATGCGAGTGAATTAAGACAGACAGATGGCTCAATCTTAAATCTTGCAGCAGGCGTATATTTTGCTAATGCATATGAAGTGAATTACTTCTCAGGTGGGTCATCTGAGAAATACAATCAATATATGGGGCCATATATGATGCATTGGTTTATGATTAATTATTGTTTTGATCACGGATATGGTCGTTATAATTTCTATGGCTTATCTGGTGACTTCACTGAAAATAGTGAAGACTATGGTGTTTACCGATTTAAGCGTGGTTTCGGTGTACAAATCGAAGAATTAATTGGTGATTTTTATAAACCAATCAAAAAAACAAAATATAAGTTATTCAATACGCTTAACAATATTAGGAAAAAAATTAAAAAATAAAAAATAAAAAAGAAAGCATACTGGTATATAAGCCCTAAGCCAGTATGCTTTCTTATGTTCAAAAAAGGCAGCGACATAATGTATTCGCCGAACCTCATTTTATTTTGGCAATAGATGACTGAACTGAAGCTCTGATAAACCCTAATAATTTTTCAATTCTAGTCATTTTTGCCGCGGCTGAAAATTAGATTTCTGCCCACTCCTTTTATGTGGATAATCATGCGATGTCTATTCTGGTTGTTTCCACATTTTTAGTATATAACTCACTCATAAGAAACGCAATATTATTTTATTCTATAATTGAAATAGTAAATTCCTATAATATATTATTAATTTATTATAATTTTAAAATGTGCTTACTATACATTTACATTTTAAATGCATTTTTAAAAGAATAAATTAACGTAAGGCGTCTATGAGATAAGTTATTCCAATAATAAAGAAAACTGCGCTCATAAATACAGCGATAATAACAGCAGCGATCAATGGATTAAATAATAATATTACACCCAATATAATTTCTATAATATTTAATAAGATAGATACCATATGAAATCGTTTGTTTGAACCTTCTGCGGGTGTAATTGTAAACATATTTAAAACTGCATTAATAATAAACCATATAGCAAATAAGTAAACAATAAATGTCGTACTTGTTACTACATTAAATAATATAAGCATGCCGATGATGATGTTGATAATACCTAAGACAATCAGCAAATTTGAACCCTTTTGCGTAGCTTGTTTCATAATGCGTCTCACAAAAATTTCAATGAAACCGTTAATAACGAATAAAATACCTATTAGCCAAGTAATAGCAAATAAATTTTCTTCAGGAAAACTAATGATAAAAACACCTATAATCAAGAAGAAAACACCAATTAATAAACTGGACCATCTAATTCCCGTTTTTTGTTGCATGTTTTACACTCCAATCTTAATAACATTTACCCGTAATGAAAGAATTCAACACTTTGGTAAATCATAATAATGTTATGTTAACAAAAACGAATAGCAAAGTAATCTGTTTTGTTTGATTTAATCAATATTTAGGTCCAATGTATAAGATATAGGGTTTTAAAATAAATATTCATTTTACGTTAGGGAGTGTTTGATTAATGGGTATTTCGATTCAAAAATCAATTTATAAAAAGATACTAAAAAATTTAGCTACTGAACCGTTTAGTGTAACGTTTTGGGATGGTTCAGTGGTAAATTATAACGATGGAGTTGCTAAATTCCATTTAATTTTTAACAAACCGTTAAATAAAAAACTTCTAAAAACAAATCCCATGATTGCATTAGCTGAAGGCTATATGGATAAAGATATTGAAGTCGATGGGGATTTAGAATATATTATGGAATCCATTTTTTCACAACAAAGAAGTTTTATAAATAAACCTAAGCAAAAGCATGTGCATTCTCGAAAAAAATATAAAAATACTAAAAAAAATGCTAAAGAAAATGCTTCATTTCATTATGACTTAGGCAATGATTTTTATCGCTTATGGTTAGATAAAACGATGAATTATTCATGTGCATATTTTAAAACGAAAGCAGATTCGTTATATACCGCTCAAGTTAACAAGATTAACCATATATTAAAAAAGTTAAATTTACAGTCTGGCCAGAGTTTATTGGATATTGGATCTGGATGGGGACATCTTATTATTGAAGCTGCAAAACAATATAATGTTCAAACATTAGGTATTACATTAAGTGAAGAACAATATATCAAAACAAAAGAACGCATAAAAGCTGAAGGTTTGATTGGCCAGGTGGATGTTAAGTTAATGGATTATAGAGAACTTATTAATGAAAAAAGAACTTTTGATCGAATTGTAAGTGTAGGCATGTTAGAACATGTTGGGCATGATCATATTCCTATATTCATGGAAAATACACATAAGTTATTGAACGATGGCGGTGTGGCATTGTTACATTGTATTACTGGACTTGTTGAAGTAGAAGGTAACGACTTTCTCACTAAATATATTTTCCCCGGAGGTGCAATTCCTTCAATAAGAGCATTAGTTGACAATATGTCACAGAATAACTTGAAAATTGTAGATGTAGAAAGCTTAAGAAGGCATTACACTTTAACTTTACGTAACTGGGCAGAAAATTTTGAAGCAAATATAGATAAAGTACGCGAACAATTTGATGAGCGATTTATAAGAATGTGGCGTTTGTATTTAAATGCATGTGCGGCAAACTTCACATGTGGTGTTTCCGATTTGCATCAATTTTTAATCACAAAAGGTGTTAATAATGAACTTCCAATGACAAGAGATTATTTATACTGTGATAATTAATACAAAAATTTTGATAAATGGTGTTGAAACTTAATTTTCTGTTTTAACACCATTTATATTTATATAGTACTTAAAGTAATTGGCATTTATAGTTTACTTTATTTATGTTATGTAAACTATAAATATTATAGGTTTAATTAAAAACCATACAGTTAAAGATTATTGCGAGTAATGTTTGATAGCATTCTCGCTTATATTTTTAAAAATTGTAATTATTTTAATAAAGCTATATCATTTTGAAACGCTGAGAAGTTGATTTTTGAACGTTGAACTTCGTTTTTGTGTATCAATGTAGACATTGTTGCAAATGAGCGAACAATAATTTGTTTATAAATTTGTTATCGGTATTTAGATCTCTACAGTAAGATTATATATTGAGCATTGCTGTTGAAAAATTAAAAGCAAATGAATGAAACTAAATACATATAGTGATGATGACTAACATAGACATATTTAAATTGAAATTGTTGTTAATGTATGTTTTCAATTCATTTTAAACGTAAAGTTTTTGATGATTTATCAAACCTAGATTAAGTAATACTTGAACTTTATTAAAGTAAGTGATAAATATCTTTTAAATAAGACGAAAATCGGCATACATATTTCAGTTAATATTTTAGTTTACATAATATATATTATAGGAAGTTATGTATATTTTGATATAGGGCACCTATTTTGCATTAATTTATATTTTAGTTTCTGTTTAAATTAGATTATGAGTTATATTAATACTGTATTCATGACTGTAAATATCAAACGACCATGTGTTTTTATAGCCAGTAAGTTAGATTGTATGTTAAATATTTGCTGTAAATCTATAATTTATTATTGTTGATTTTGACGTAGTTATTTAACGTAATTAACAGATAATGTCATATAAAATATATGCCTTTATCAAATCGTAATTTTTTTGATTTAATAAAGGCAATATTATTATTGATTGTTCTTTACATAAACTTCAATTGAGTCTTTAATGAATTGAGCGGTGCCGGTTCCAAATTTATCAATATTTACTTTGAATCGTTCGTCTTCGACATACAAATGACCTAAACGTTCAAAGATATCTAGTGTGTAATCAAAATCTATGTTTGAATTTAAATAATCATACCATTTTTGCACATTTGATTGGACTTCAACAGATTCTGGCGATTGACTTTTTAAATTGGCAAAAGTTGAAAAGATATCATTCATTTCTTTAGTTTTTACATCTTTTTCTTTATCTGACCATGAGTTGATATGCTCGTTCGCTTTCGTAACGGTAGAATCGCCCCACTTTTTACGTGCTTCTTCATCATAGCTTTTGGGTAAATTATCAAAATTAAAACCCTTGAATTTTTCTTCATTTGTCATAGTTATTTCTCCCCTCATATAGCGTAACGTTTGATCGATTGTTTGAATCATTTGATCGGTTCGATTTTTTCGATCTATAAGCAATTGTTTGTGCATTTTTAAGGCTTCTTGTCTATCAAAGGATGGGCTAGCAATGATTGATTTAATTTTTTTAAGAGGAAAATCTAGCTCTCTAAAAAATAATATTTGTTGTAGTTTATCTAAGTCTGCTTCTGAATATAGCCGATACCCTGATTTAGACAGTTTGGTAGGATTTAATAAATGAATTTCATCATAATAATGTAACGTACGCACACTGATACCTACTAAATCTGCAATCTGTTTAACTGTCATTTGCATTTAATTTACCTCCTTATATAATAACTATAATCTTTAACGGAACGTTAGGGTCAATAATAACTTTTTACATAATTTATAGCAGTATAAAAAAAGTCCCTGAGACAAAATATGTCTGGGACTTTTAACCATATTAGTTGACGCAATTATTATGGGATTAATTTTCTATGTTATATTTAAATAATTATTTTCTTCTTTTAAACTCATGTGCTTCGTCTTCAGGTGAGATACCACGTTTTCGCATTTCTTTAAGCGCCTTTTTTTCTCGACGTTTACGTCTAAAGTCACGTGTGAAATACCAAATTAAAAAGCTCATGATTAAACTTAGTACCGCCATAAATGCAGCAAAACCTAATAATGGCTCGTAAGTAATATTTTCGAAATTAGGTATTAAGAATGCAGCAATAGCTAAAATTACAAATGTTAAAATAGCTGATGTAAACCATTTATTTAAAACAAGTGTACAGAATAATGTAACTATTATAACAGCTACCACTGTAATCCATAAAAAATTGGGTAAATCAAAAATAGTCATTTATAGCGCTCCTTATAAAAATCGACATATTTGTCATTATAACAATATTATTATACTAAACGAAATTATATATCATATCCATCTTGAGTCGTATAATAATATATTAAAATATTGCTTCAATCACGTCAATGAACATTTATTTTGTTCAATTAGAAAGTTTGTTTTCTGATGCGAATTTAGCATATAAACGCACAATTGTATCTTACTAGTTGATTTCATGTATAATTAAAATTGAATTTATTATACATGACTAGGAGTGATTAAATGGCGGATACTTTACCACTTAGAAATGAAGTTTCTGAAGAAATAACTTGGGACATTTCAGCTCTGTTTTCTTCCGATGAAGCATTTTATCAAAATTTAGAAAATACAACAGCTACTGCTAAAACATTTAATGAAAACTATGTTCATCAATTGGATAATCCTACTATGATTGAAAAGGCATTGGCTATATACTCTGATATACTGATAGAATTAGATAAAATGGCAAACTATGCAGAGTTGAGATTAAGTGTAGATACAACAAATGAACAAGCACAAACATTAAGTGCTAAATTTTCAAATACTTATGGGAAAATTGCCAGTGAATTATCATTTGTTGAGTCCGAAATATTGGCACTTTCAGATGAAACATTCAAGCGTTTTATCTCAACATCTAAATACCCACATTTTTTGGAAAAATTAAAGGCACGCAAAACTTATCAACTTAGTCCTGAAGTTGAAAAAACATTAGCAAGTTTATCATCAGTGTTTGAACGCCCTTTTGAATTATATGGTATCACTAAGATGTTAGATATAGAGTTTGATCCATTTGAATATAAAGGCAAAACATACTCTTTAGATTATGCTACTTTTGAAAATGAATATGAAGATCATCCAGAAGAAGCATTTAGAAGAATTAGTTTCAAAAAGTTTAGCGATGCATTAAATAAGTATCAACATACAACTGCTGCGACATATAATATGCAAGTACAACAAGAAAAAATTGAAGCAGATCTACGCGGTTATGATTCTGTAATAGATTACCTACTACAAGATCAAGAAATTAATCGAGATATGTTTGATCGCCAAATTGATGTTATTATGAGTGATTTAGCACCTATTATGCAAAAATATGCAAAATTGATTAAACGTGTTCATGGCTTAGAAGTCATGCATTTTGAAGATTTAAAAATATCTATAGATCCTAATTACGAACCCGATATCTCTATTGATGATTCTAAAAAGTATATTTATGGTGCATTAAATGTTTTAGGTAAAGATTATTTAAATATGGTTGAAACGGCCTATCAAGATAGATGGATAGATTTTGCTCAAAATAAAGGTAAAGATACTGGTGCGTATTGTGCAAGTCCATATGCTACACATTCATATATATTTATTTCTTGGACTGGAAAAATGACTGAAACCTTTGTTTTAGCACATGAATTAGGTCATGCTGGCCATTTTACCTTAGCACAAAGTCATCAAAATTATTTAGAATCAGAACCCTCCATGTATTTTGTAGAAGCACCATCGACAATGAATGAAATGCTAATGGCAAATTATTTATTTAAAAACAGTAGTGATGCTCAATTTAAGCGCTGGGTAATTGGTTCTATCGTTTCTAGAACTTATTATCACAATATGGTAACGCACTTACTAGAAGCAGCGTATCAACGCGAGGTATATAAAAAAGTTGATGATGGTGAATCATTGACTGCACCGTTATTGAATCGAATTATGTTGGATGTTTATTCTCAATTTTTTGGAGAAAGTGTTAAATTCACAAAAGGTGCAGAACTTACATGGATGAGACAACCACATTATTATATGGGATTATATTCGTATACGTATTCTGCTGGTTTAACAATTGGTACGGTAATGTCACAACGTATTCAGCAAGAGGGACAACCTGCTGTGAATGATTGGTTAACTACATTGAAAGCAGGAGGTAGCCAATCACCTGCCGAATTAGCTCAATTAGCTGGTATTGATATTAGCACGGATCAACCACTAAAAGCGACAATTGCATATATAGGTAACTTGGTAGATGAGTTAGAACAACTTACAGATGAAATCGAGGCTGAAGATCAATAACTATAATATAAACAAAAATTTATCTTAAATATAAAGCACGATGCCGATAAAATAAGCAAATCCGGATTTCCAACTGGATGTAGCTAATATTCGACATCGTGCTATTTGTATTTAATCATATGATTCGTAACGTTCACCTGTAACAAAGTAAAAAATGCTTTCTGCAACATTGCTAATGTGGTCACCAATACGTTCTAAATGTCTAGCTGCTAGATGTGCTTGTCCTGCAACAAAAGGGTCGTTATCTATTAAATAAGTTGTGTTAACGATATTTTTATATAAATCATCTATATCTTCGTCACGTTCGATAATTTCCTTAATTAAAGTGACATCATCTCTTTTTACTGCATCATCTAAATCTTTTAACATTAATAATGCGAGTTTACCCATAGTATTCAATCTTGTAAGCACATATTCATCGGTGATTTTAGCGCGTAATCTAATTTCAGCAATATTTGCGGCATTATCACCTATTCTTTCGAAATCAGAAGCGATTTTTAGTGCAGCCATCATTAATCTTAAATCAGTAGCAATAGGCTGTTGTTTGGTGATTAACATAATCACTTTTTCATTTATTTCTGTTTCTAAGGCATTAATATCCTTATCGTTCGCAATCGTTTGGCGCGCATAATTTCTATCCTCTTCACTTAACGATCTTAATGCATATTCAATATTATAATATACGTGAAGGCCAAGTCGACGTAAATCTTTCATTAATTCGTCTAATTGGCCTTCATATTTTTCTCTAATAACCATATATTAACCGAAGCGACCAGAGATATAATCTTCTGTTTGTTTGTCTGAAGGATTAGAGAAGATTTTATCAGTGTCGTCGTATTCATTTACATAGCCGTTAAGGAAAAATGCTGTTTTATCAGAAACACGCGCAGCTTGTTGCATATTATGTGTAACAATAATAATTGAATATTTTTCTTTTAACTCTTGTACGAGTTCTTCTACTTTCAATGTTGAAATTGGATCCAACGCAGATGTTGGTTCATCCATTAAAATAACATCTGGTTCAATTGCTAATGTACGTGCGATACAAACACGTTGTTGTTGACCACCTGATAAGCTATATGCATTTGTATCTAAGCGGTCTTTTAACTCATCCCATATTGCAGCGCCACGTAAAGATTTTTCGACAATTTCGTCAAGAATCTTTTTATTTTTAATACCATGTATTTTAGGTCCGTAAGTGATGTTATCATATATAGATTTTGGGAATGGGTTCGGTTGTTGGAAAACCATTCCGACATTTGTTCTTAATTTTTCAACAGAATATTTTTCATCAAAAATATTCTGATCACGGTAAATGATTTTACCTGCTGTTTTAACAGATGGCACAAGTTCTACCATTCTATTTAATGTTTTAATATAAGTAGATTTACCACAACCTGATGGTCCTATGATTGCAGTGACATTATTTTCTAAAATATCTAGATTGATGTTTTTTAAAGCATGATTATCGCCATACCATAAATCTAAATTTTTTGTAGAATAGACTATTTTTTTCTCACTATCAGGAATTTTATTGTCATTTTTATTTGTTTCTCTATCAATCGATGCAATTGGTGCAGAATCTTGATTTGTATGTTCTGCGATTTTTGATTTTTCTTCTTTAATTGTATCTTTAGTCATAATTAAAACTCCTTTTGCGATTATGTTATAAACTATAAAGTTATAATTTTCCCCAAAATAACCGCTTAATTAAATTTGATTTTGAAATAACATTAATATTTTTTACTGTATTTGTTTCTTAAGAATATTGCGATTGCGTTCATTAGCAGTAAAATCACTAGCAAGACAATGATACCGGCCGACGCAACATTTTGGAATTCATCTTGTGGTAGTTTTGCCCAATTGTAAATCGACATTGGCAACGCTTGGAATTGGTCGAATACACTTGAAGGTAAACTTAATAATACGGTTGGTATACCAATGAGTATGAGTGGTGCAGTTTCACCTAATGCACGAGATAATGCTAGAATGAAGCCTGTTAATATACCAGGAATCGCTGCTGGTAATACAACGCGACGAATCGTTTGCCATTTGTTTCCACCTAAGCCATATGAAGCTTCTCTAACAGAGCTTGGTACCGATCTGATGGCTTCTTGGCTTGCAACGATAATGACTGGTAAGATAAGTAACGACATAGTTAAAGCCGCAGCAAGTACAGAGTTACTTAAAGCAAGCGCTTCTATACCCATACCTCTTACAAAAATAGTGAGACCAAGTAAACCAAAAACGACTGAAGGTACACCAGCTAAGTTTGAAATACTAACTTTAATAAAACTTGTTAATGCATTATCTTTAGCATATTCTTCTAAATAAATTGCTGTACCTACACCCAATATAATTGAAATTGGAATAATAGTAATCATTAACCAAATTGTACCGATTAAACCGCCTTTCACACCGGCCATTGAAGGCGTAGAAGATGAGAAATTGGTGAAGAACGACGGTGTTAAATGCCCTGCACCTTTAATGAGTGTATCTATAATTAAAGCAGCTAAAAAAAGTAAGGCTACTAAAGTACATGTGAAAAATGCCCATTTATTGAATTTATTTGTTGCTAACCTACTGGAAAGTTTTTTCTCAACTTTTTGTTGATTAACAAGCGCTTTAGTATTTGTCTCTGCCATTTTAATACTCCTCTCTAAAGCGTTTCGTAATCCATTGTGAAATTAAATTCATCACAAGTGTGAATAAGAATAGTGTGAAACCAACAGCATAGATACTGTAATAGATATCAGAGCCAAATGTCGCATCTCCTGTTGCAACTTGTACAATATATCCAGTCATCGTTTGGATAGATCCGGTTAAATCTAATGAAGAACTTGGAGTACTACCTGCTGCAAGTGATACAATCATCGTTTCCCCGATTGCACGTGAGACAGCTAATACGATAGATGCCATAATACCTGAAGTAGCAGCTGGTAATATCACTTTTGTGGCAACTTCAAATTTTGTTGCGCCTAAACCAAGTGCACCTTCACGCATTTTATTTGGCACAGATGACATCGCGTCTTCACTCATGCTCGAAATTAGTGGAATAATCATAACGCCTACGACAATACCTGGACTAATTGAATTGAAACTACCTAATTCAGGAAATATTGCACGGAGTACAGGGGTAACAAATGTTAAAGCGAAAAAGCCGAAAACAATTGTTGGTATCCCAGATAATATTTCTAAAATCGGTTTTATTATTTTTCTCACTCTTGTAGAAGCATATTCACTTAAATATAAAGCAGCGCCTAATCCTAAAGGAACAGCAACAATTGTTGCAATAACTGTTATTTTAAGCGTACCTAAGATCAATGCCCAAATGCCATATTGTGGTGTTGATGAGAATGGATTCCAATCTTTGGAGAATAAAAACTCAGTAATTGGAACACGTGTAAAAAATGTAATGGTCTCTGTTAATAATGTAACGATTATCCCTACTGTTGCTAAAATTGAGCAAATTGCAATGATTCCCAGAATGATCGGTACAATTTTATCGCTAATACCTTTTTTCTTAGCATTGTTTTTAGCAATCATTTCACTAACAGAAGTATTCTGATTAGCCATGTAAATACCCTTCTTTCTTATAGACTCCCAATATTTAAAATAAAAGTCGGGATTGTTCATCATCTAGTGTTGAGCAACATAGCGATTTTCACTATATTGTTAAACGCTAGATAAATTGAACTTGGAAGTAGATAGATAACTTAATCATGCTATTTGTCTATCTACTTCCTGAATCCCAACTTTAAAATTGCTATTATGTTTATTTATCTTCTTTTTTGCTGTCTTTTTTGTCGCTATCTTTACCAATGATGTCTTTTAATTTGCTTTGTTGTTCAGTGTAATCTTTTTCAGGTAAGGCAACAAATCCTGCGTCTTCAGCTGATTTTCCTTTATCCTTCATGACAAATTTCATGAAGTCTTGGAATCCTTCATTATCTTTTAATTTTTTCTCGTTAGTGTAGATATAAAGTGGTCTACTTAATGCGTAAGAACCATCTTGAATTGTTTTCTTAGTTGGTTCAGTTAATTGACCATTTTCATCTTTGATTTTAACTTCTTTTAGCTTGTCTTTATTTTGTTTATAGAAGTTATAACCAAAATAGCCGACACTATCTTTATTTTTCTCTACTGACTGAACAATTGTATTTGTATCAGCATTTTTCTCTGCTTTAATATCTTTTTTGTCCATAATTTCTTCAGAGAAGAAATCGTAAGTACCGTGAGATTGGTCAGGAGAAAATGCTTTGATTTCTTTGTCTGGCCATTTTGAATTAACGTCTTTCCATGTTTTTGCTTTGCCTGAGTAGATTTCATTTAATTGTTCTTTAGTAAGTTCATCTACAAAGTCGTTATCTTTATTTACAGTAATTGTCACACCATCTTGAGCAACTTTAAACTCATCATATTTAATACCTTTATCATCTAATTTTTTCTTTTCTTCGTCTTTTATAGGTCTAGATGCATTTGAGAAATCAGTGCTGCCTGAAATGAATTTCTCAAAACCGCCACCAGTTCCAGCTGTACCATTAGATACAGTTACATCTGAATTATCTTTTGCGAATTTTTCATTTAATTTTTCAATGATTGGACCTACAGTAGATGAACCATCACCTTTAACTTCTCCACTTCCTTTACCAGAATCGCTATTTCCACCGCCACAAGCTCCTAATAAAAGTGAAGCGCCGATTACAGTAGTACCAAATAATTGCCATTTTTTCATTGAAACATCCTCCTAATAAGTGAATAACCCAAAAGTTATATGTATTTCTTACAGTTCCTATACTACACACCTTTTATTAAATACAAATATAGATAATGTAAATCTTTTGTTAAGTATTTATTGACCTCATTTACAAAATTCACAATAAGAGATTCTATGTATGCTATGATTTTTGAAATGTTGATATGACGGTATTTGTAAAAATATAAATATTACAAAACACGTTTGTTTTGTAATATAAAAACAAAAAAATCCTGTACTACACAACGATTTATGTAGTACAGGATAAATTTATAAGTATCTAAACACTATTTTATATAGTAGAAACTAATCTTCGACTCTACTCCAACCTTTATTAGTTAATGCAATTTTACCAGTTTCAATAGTTATAATTTTGTTTTTATATAAATGGCCAATTGCGCGCTTAAATGCACCCTTACTCATATTGAATACTTCTTTAATCGCTTCAGGACTTGATTTATCCCAAAATGGAAGCTCACCATCATATTCTACGAGTAAATTAAAAATATGTTGACCATCTTCGTCAAGTCTTTCATGTGCAAATGGTAAAAATGAACCGTTAAGCTCCCCTTTTTCATTATGTCCGATGATACGAACTTCTAGTTTTTCACCTAAACGAGGTTCAGATTTACGTTCAGATTCATGTACGAATATTTTATGGCCATCTTTGGATAGCATAAAGCTTCCGACTCTTAAAACTCTGTATGGTCTTGCTTCAATAACTTTATTTTGTAATGTATCATCGTGTACTGGCGTGTACATTGAATCAACAATTGTTTCAGTTGCTAGTCGAGCATACATATTATTCTCACTATCAATACGCAAAGTAACTAATAATTCATCACCTTGTGTCGGCCATACATCTTTGACTTTTGGTAAATCTATCCATGGAATTAAAACTTCTCTTGGAAGACCTACATCGACATGTGCACCATCTCGGTCGGTTTTTAATACTTTCACAAAATCATATTTGCTAGTAGTAATGTCTGGCATGTTTTGTGTCGCAAACAATGCACCTGATCTATTAGGATAAATGAAGAAACTATATTCCTCGCCTATCGTTAACTCGTCTTCTTCATTAACTTCTGATTGATTGAGTTTAACTTCTTCTCCGTTTGGTCCTTGTAACTTGTAAGTAGATCCTTCTAATCCAACGACTTCAAGAAATTCAATGGAACCTACAATATTTTTCTCTTCTTGGGCCATACTGTTCTCCTTCGTACTTAAATTTATTCTTAACTATTATAACATGCTATAAAGAAACAAGCATCACCTCATTGTGAATGGTCGAAACTCCTTCTTAAGTGTGTTATAATTTGTCCGGTAGATTAACGTAAAGGAGCAAATGCATGTTACAAGTTACTGATGTAAGTTTACGGTTTGGTGATCGTAAATTATTCGAGGATGTAAATATTAAATTTACAGAAGGAAATTGTTATGGTTTGATTGGAGCCAACGGTGCTGGAAAATCAACATTTTTAAAGATTTTATCTGGTGAGTTGGATGCACAATCAGGTCATGTATCTATGGGAAAAGACGAACGTTTAGCAATCTTAAAACAGGATCACTTTGCTTATGAAGATGAACGTGTGATAGATGTTGTGATTAAAGGTCATGAACGTTTATATGAAGTAATGAAAGAAAAAGATGAGATTTATATGAAACCAGATTTCAGTGATGAAGATGGAATCAGGGCTGCAGAATTAGAAGGCGAATTTGCTGAAATGGACGGTTGGAATGCCGAAGCAGATGCAGGTTCTTTATTATCTGGATTGGGTATATCTGCTGATTTACAAGATAAAAAAATGGCTGAATTAGAAAATAATCAAAAAGTAAAAGTATTATTAGCTCAAAGTTTATTCGGCAAGCCCGATGTACTCCTACTTGATGAACCGACCAACGGTTTAGATATACCTGCGATAAGCTGGTTAGAAGATTTCTTAATTAACTTTGAAAATACAGTAATTGTGGTATCACATGACCGACACTTTTTAAATAATGTATGTACACATATTGCAGACTTAGATTATGGAAAAATAAAAGTTTATGTTGGTAACTATGATTTCTGGTATCAATCAAGTCAATTAGCAATGAAAATGGCACAAGAGCAAAATAAGAAAAAAGAAGAAAAAATTAAAGAATTGCAAGATTTCGTTGCTCGTTTCTCTGCAAATGCATCTAAATCTAAACAAGCAACAAGTCGTAAAAAACAACTAGAAAAAATTGAATTAGACGATATTCAACCTTCTTCACGCCGTTATCCGTACGTAAAATTCACGCCAGAACGTGAAATTGGTAATGACTTGCTATTTGTGGAAAATGTATCAAAAACGATTGATGGTAATAAAGTGTTAGACAACATTTCATTCACAATGAACCCTAATGATAAAGCGGTTTTAATTGGAGATAGTGAAATTGCGAAAACTACTTTACTTAAAATACTTGCAGGTGAAATGGATCCAGACGAAGGATCAGTAAAATGGGGTGTCACAACTTCCCGCAGTTACTTCCCTAAAGATAACTCTGACTACTTTGAAGGTGTAGATATGAATTTAGTTGATTGGTTACGTCAATATGCACCTGAAGATGAACAAACTGAAACATTCTTAAGAGGTTTCTTAGGTCGTATGTTATTTAGTGGCGAAGAAGTTAAGAAAAAAGCTAGTGTTTTATCTGGTGGAGAGAAAGTACGCTGTATGTTAAGTAAAATGATGTTATCTAGCGCGAATGTTCTATTGCTAGATGAACCAACAAACCACTTAGACTTAGAAAGTATTACTGCAGTAAACGATGGTTTGAAAAATTTCAAAGGTTCTATGATTTTCACATCTTATGACTTTGAATTTATCAATACAATTGCAAACCGAGTAATTGACTTAAACCCTACTGGTGGTTTATCAAAAGAAATATCTTATGAAGCTTATTTACAAGAAACTGGTGTATTAAGTAAATAACCCTTTAAAAATACAAAGCGATATATAAAGTATCATATTGAATTGATGATACGTATTGTATATTTCAAAAATTCAGATTGTAAATCGCGTTATTAAAAATAAATGCAAAATATTATCAATGATTGAAATCATACGTTAAAAGCTGAGATATTAACATATCTTAGCTTTTTTGTTTATAGTAACTTCCTCCCTACGAGTCTAAATATTAGGCATAAATGGTTAAGCATAATATAATCAAATACATATTTCGTTATGGAGGTATGCAAATGAAACAGTTAAATATGTTAGATGGACAAGTAATTCCTCAAATTGGTTTTGGTACATATAAGTTAAATGGCGCGCATGGCACACATACGATTGTGAATGCCTTAGAACAAGGTTATCGTTTGTTAGATACTGCCTATAATTATGAGAATGAAGGTACTGTAGGTAAAGCAATCGAGATGAGTGGAGTTTCACGCGAACAAATTATGATTACTTCAAAATTACCTGGTCGTTATCAAACTTACGACGATGCACTGACTGCAATTCAGGAATCAATTTATCGTCTAGGTGTAGATTATCTTGATTTATATTTAATTCACTGGCCTAATCCCAAACAAGGAAAGTATGTTGAAGCTTGGCGAGCAATGATTGCAGCACAAAAAGCTGGCTTAATAAAATCAATTGGTGTATGTAACTTTTTACCAGAACATATCGATACACTACAACAAGAAACTGGCGTTTTGCCAGTTGTGAACCAAATTGAGTTACATCCATACTTCAATCAAGAAGCATTGGTTCAGTACAATACTTCTAAAGGAATTATTACTCAAGCTTGGAGTCCATTAGGTCGTGCTTCTAGTGTTATCAATGATGAAAACCTTGTGGAAATTGCCACAAAACATAATAAAACTATTCCTCAAGTTATATTAAAATGGCATGTTCAAAATGGTGTTGTACCTATTCCGAAATCTACAACAGTATCAAGACAATTACAAAATATTGATATTTTTGACTTTTCCCTTGATAATAATGACATTGAGAAAATCAACGCATTAACACGTGTAGATGGTAGACGTAAAGACCAAGATCCAGCCATATATGAAGAATTTTAAAGAGAAAGCTCATAAATTTTAAAAGTTTAATATTTTAGTTCTTTTTAAAAGTATATAAATTACACTTAATTAGCAAAACGTTTATAAAAACGTTTAATTTTTCAGTAAATTTAAAAAACTTTGTAAAAGCGGTTTACAGTACATATAAGCATATGTATAATATGATTCATAAACAAAAATTAAATAAGTTTTGATGAGGCGCATCAATCATTAGTAAATTTTAGAAGAACCTGTCTGCTAGCAGCTAATTTTGAAAGGGTGAGATGCCGAAACAGTTATAATAGCAGCTTATAACAAGTTGGACTTTATGGTTAAGAGCTAAGAGTCTGTCATTATTTTAAAATAATGGAGTGCATCACTTGTATATAAATTATAGAACAGGTTCGCATTCCGGACTTGTTCTTTTTTATATCACTGTGATTCTCCCCTATCAAATGAGGAGGATATGGAATTGGAAAGAAGTGTTTTGAAATTTGGAGGTTCTTCAGTAAGTGATTTTACTAAAATTAAAAATATAGCAGGCATGTTAAAAACAAGAGTTGATGAAGGTGAGCAACTTATCGTTGTTGTAAGTGCAATGGGTAAAACAACAGATGAGCTGATGGCTAATGTTTCAACACTTACTACGACACCAAAAGATCAAGAATTGGCCCTGTTATTAACAACTGGTGAACAACAGACCGTTTCCTATTTATCGATGGTATTAAATGACATCGGTATAAATGCAAAAGCGATGACTGGATATCAAGCAGGAATCAAAACGGTTGGTCATCATTTAAAAAGTAAAATTGCTGAAATCGACCCAAGTACATTTGAACAAGCTTTTGAAAGTAACGATGTACTAGTGGTAGCAGGATTTCAAGGGGTAAATGATGAATTAGAAGTAACTACCTTAGGTCGTGGTGGCTCAGATACCACTGCTGTAGCTTTAGCAGCAAGTAACCAAACGACTTGTGAGATATACACTGATGTAGATGGTGTATATGCGACTGACCCACGGGTTTACAAAGATGCGAAACGTCTGTCGTATGTTTCGTATGAAGAAATGATGGAAATGAGCGCTTTAGGTGCAGGCGTACTTGAAACGAGAAGCGTTGAATTAGCGAAAAATTATAACATCCCCTTGTATTTAGGAAGAACTTTATCAAATGTGAAAGGAACATGGATTATGTCACAGGCAGAATTATTAGAAAAAAAAGCAGTTACTGGTGTTGCATTAGATAAACATATGCAACATGTTACAATTAGTTATCCCCTACCGGATAATAGATTACTGACAGATTTATTCAACCATTTAGAAGAAGGATCAGTCAATGTCGATATGATTTCTCAAATCGTTAATTTGGAAGGGTTACAAATGTCTTTCACGATAAAAGATACAGATGCTGTTCAAATAACAAACATCTTAGATGACTTAAAAGAAAGGTTTAATGCTTTAGACTTCAAGATAAATGAGTTAGACTTCAAGATAAATGAGTTAGTTAGTTAGTTAGTTAGACTTCAAGATAAATGAGTTAGACTTCAAGATAAATGAGTTAGTTAGACTTCAAGATAAATGAGTTAGACTTCAAGATAAATGAGTTAGTTAGACTTCAAGATAAATGAGGGATACGTTAAACTTTCATTAATTGGTTCTGGTATGAGAGATATGTCTGGTGTTGCTTCAAAAGCATTTATAACATTGATTGAAAATGATATTGCATTTTATCAAACCACCACATCCGAAATAAGTATTTCATGTGTAATAGATTCTGAAAATGGTGAACGCGCAGTTCATGCCTTGTATCAAACTTTTGATATCTGAATTTTCTAAATATAATTAATTTTAGCAAACTTATTAAAATGAAAATGGAGTGTATAATATATGACAAAATTAGCAATAGCAGGCGCAACTGGTTTAGTTGGAAGAAAAATGTTAGAAACAGTAGATCGTAAAAACATATCATTTGATGAATTAGTATTGTTTTCTTCAGCACGTTCAGCAGGAGAAAAAATTGAATTTCAAGGCAAAACATATACGGTTAAAGAATTAACTGAAGAAGCTGCAAGTGAACATTATGACTATGTTTTAATGAGTGCCGGTGGAAGTACCAGCGCCCATTTCTCCCCTATTTTTGAACAAGCTGGTGCCATTGTTATTGATAATTCTAGTCAATGGAGAATGGCAGATGACATTGATTTAATTGTACCTGAAGTGAATGAACCTGTATTAAAAAGAAAAATCATCGCTAATCCAAATTGCTCTACTATTCAATCGGTTGTACCTTTAAAAGTATTGCAAGAAGCATTTGGATTAGAACGTGTAGCTTATACAACATATCAAGCTGTTTCAGGGTCTGGTGTAAAAGGCAGACAAGATTTATCTGAAGGTGCGAATGGTAAAGCACCTGAAGCATATCCACATCCTATTTATAATAATGTTTTACCACATATCGATAGTTTTTTAGAAAATGGGTATACAAAAGAAGAGCAAAAAATGATTGATGAGACAAGAAAAATTTTAAAAGATGAAGATTTGAAAGTAACAGCAACTTGTGTGCGTGTGCCTGTTCAAGATAGTCACAGTGTGCATATGAGCGTTACGCTTGAAAGCGAAAGTTCAGTACAAGCAATTCAGCAGCTTTTTGACAATGACGGACGTGTCGTACTGATTGATAATCCAGAACAAAATGAATATCCACTAGCGATAAATGCAACTGGTAAGGATGAAATATTTGTTGGTAGAATTCGTCGAGATGATTCGTTAGATAATACTTTCCATGTTTGGTGTACTTCAGATAACTTACTAAAAGGTGCAGCTTTAAATGCAGTACAAGTTTTAGAACAAGTAATGAGTTTGAAAGGAGTAAGATAAAATGGGACATATTTTTGAAGGTGTAGGCGTTGCTTTGACAACACCTTTCACACACAACGAAGTTGATTTAAATGCCCTTAGAAGACATGTAAAATATTTATTAGAAAATAATGCGAAATGTATCGTGGTTAATGGTACAACAGCCGAAAACCCTACATTAACTGATGAAGAAAAAGATCAAGTATTAGAGACGGTTGTTAATTATGTAGATGGCAAAGTACCAGTGATTGCTGGCACAGGTACGAATAATACTCAAAAATCTATTCAAGCTTCAGTACGTGCGAGAGAAATTGGCGCAGATGGTATTATGTTAATCACGCCTTACTACAATAAAACAAATCAACGTGGATTGATTGAACACTTTACAACCATAGCTAATGCAGTAAAATTACCTGTCATTTTGTATAATGTACCTTCACGTACGAATATGACTATTAATCCAGAAACGGTTGAAACATTAAGTGATAATGAATATATTGTAGCGATAAAAGATGCTACTAATGATTTTGAATATATGGATGAATTGAAAAAACGTTTAGATTTAAATCATTTTGCTTTGTATAGCGGTAATGATGATAATGTGGTAGATTATTTTGAAAAAGGTGGTAACGGTGTCATTTCTGTCGCTGCAAATGTAATTCCTAATGCATTCCAGTCATTATTCGATGCAAAACAAAGTGGAAAAGATATCAATTCACAATTTCAACCTATACAAACGCTATTAGATGCATTAGCTGTTGATGTTAACCCTATTCCTATCAAAGCATTAACAGCCGTTGAAGGGTTTGGTAATTATGAAGTACGCCTTCCACTAGTGAAACTGCAAGATGCAGAACGTCAAACGTTAGAAGAAGCATATGAACAATTTAAAGCAGGTGACAATACATGAACATTGTTTTAATAGGCTATGGTGCCATGAATCAACGTGTAGCAAGATTAGCTGAAGCAAAAGGACATCAAATTGAAGGTGTGATTGTACCTAATTCATCTAAATCATACCCTTATCCAACGTTCCAACGTATTTCAGACGTTAAAGATGCCGATGTTGCAATTGATTTTTCAAATCCAGAGTTATTGTTGCCTCTATTAGATGATGAATTTAATTTGCCATTAGTTATCGCAACAACTGGAGAAAAAGAAAAAATTATTGCAAAATTAAAAGAATTAAGTAGTAAAATGCCAGTATTTTTCAGTGCAAATATGAGTTATGGAGTTCATGCTTTAACTAAAATTTTGGAAGCTGCGGTTCCCCTACTTCAAGATTTTGACATTGAACTAACTGAAGCACATCATAATAAAAAAGTGGACGCACCTAGTGGTACATTAGTAAAGCTTTATGATGTCATTGAGTCATTACGTGAAAAAACAACGCCAGTATACGACAGACATGAGTTAGATGAAAAACGTACACAAGATGAAATTGGTATCCATTCAATTCGTGGTGGTACGATTGTTGGTGAACATGATGTGTTATTTGCAGGTACTGATGAAACAATAGAAATCACCCATCGTGCTCAATCAAAAGATATTTTTGCCAATGGAGCGATTGGTGCAGCAGAAAAATTAATTAATAAATCAAATGATTTTTATACATTTGATAATTTATAACTTTTAAGGAGCGAAAAAATTATGGTACAACATTTAACGGCAGAAGAAATTATTCAATATATAAGTGATGCGAAGAAATCTACACCTCTTAAAGTTTATGTGAATGGTAAGTTCGATAAAGTAATATTTCCTGATAACTTTAAAGTATTTGGCGGACCTGACTCTAAAGTAATCTTTTGTGAAGCGGATGATTGGAAACAATTTTATGAAAAAAATCAATCAGCGATTGATGAATTAGAAGTTGAGATGGATCGTCGTAATTCAGCAATTCCATTAAAAGATTTAACCAATACGAATGCACGTATAGAACCTGGTGCATTTATTCGTGAACAAGCTACGATTGAAGATGGTGCAGTGATTATGATGGGTGCTACGATCAATATTGGTGCTGTAGTCGGCGAAGGAACGATGGTTGACATGAACGCAACACTTGGTGGTCGTGCTACTACAGGTAAAAACGTTCACGTTGGAGCTGGTGCAGTATTAGCTGGCGTAATTGAACCACCTAGTGCATCACCTGTGATCATTGAAGATGACGTACTCATTGGTGCAAATGCTGTAATACTTGAAGGTGTTCGCGTTGGTGAAGGCTCTATTGTTGCAGCTGGTGCAATCGTTACGCAAGATGTCCCTGCCGGATCTGTGGTTGCTGGAACACCAGCAAAAGTAATTAAGCAAACAAGTGAAGTTGAAGATTCAAAAAGAGAAATCGTTTCAGCACTAAGAAAATTAAATGATTAATACTGAATTAAGAAGATAGATCATAAAAACTGAAATTTTAATATTTGTAGGAGGTTTTAGACGATATAACATTTTATTATTAATGTATTCATTTATTTTAATGTATATATTAATTTGTAACTATAAAATCGTCTAACCTCCTTTTTATACATAAATAAGCATTTTTTATATTAATACATATTATAATAACTAAAAGGATTTGATTTTAATGAATGAGTTAGAATTTGTTACAACGCATAGACGTCATTTGCATCAACATCCAGAATTAAGCCTCCATGAATTTGAAACCACTAAATATATTGCAACATTTTTAGATGAACTTGGTGTCCAATACGATCGTCCATTGGAAACAGGTTTGATTGCTTATCTACCAGGTAATGGTAATCATACGATTGCTTATCGCGCAGACATAGATGCTTTGCCTATCTATGAAGAAAATGATGTCTCTTATCGAAGTAAAACAGATCATGTCATGCACGCATGTGGACATGATGGGCATACAACTGCATTAATGTTATTTGTTAAACGTTGTAAGTCTATGGCTGATCAAGGCACATTGCCTCAAAATATTGTATTTATCTTTCAACCAGCTGAAGAAACAGGAGGTGGCGCAAACCGTTTAATTCGTGCAGGCGCTTTTGATAAATACCCTATCGAAGCTATATTTGGTATCCACGTGATGCCTTTTGAAGATGAAGGTCGAGTTGTAATTCGTGATGAAGAAATTACAGCAAGTGCTACAGAGTATCGTTTTTATTTAACTGGTCTATCAAGTCATGTTGCGGATAAAGAACAAGGACATTCTGCTGGAGAAGCGCTGCAGCATGTTTTAAGTCAAGTGGGTCAGATACAACAATTCCATTTAAATGGCTTAAAGAGAAATATTGTACATATGGGTCATTTTGAAGCCGGAGAAGCCATAAACACAGTACCAAGCAATGGCTATTTAGAAGGCACTATTAGAACTTATGATGTCCATGATTTGGAAACTGTGAAACTGCAAATGCACAAAATTGCTGAAAGTGTAAAATTGTTATTTGACGTTGATTGTGAAGTGAAATTTGAAGAAGGCTATCCACCAACATATAATTCACCTGAATTACGTAAACATATTGAAAATGGTCTCAACATTGCTAACTTAACAATAGTTGATAAACCTACACCTTACTTATTTGGCGAGGATTTCAGCTTTTATAGTCAACTTGCACCTAGTTATTTTATTTTTGTCGGTGTACGAGACGAGACAAAAGGTTTTGTCACAGGTTTGCATACTGCCCTTTTAAATTTTAATGAACATATGTTGATTAAAATTGCAGATTATTATGAAGCGATTTTAAAATCCTATAGTGAGGTGGAATCACAATGACCGCAGTTTGGTTTGTTGACACTCAACGATTTTACAATAATGTGCTTAAAGTAATCCAAAACAATCAAATTATGGCAGTAGTTAAAAATAATGCCTATCATTATGGGTTGGAGTTTGCAGTACAGCAATTTTTAGAAGCTGGTATTAATACTTTTAGTACGACATCCTTAAGAGAAGCAATTCGCATAAGACAATTAGCCCCTAATGCAACGATTTTCTTAATGAATGCAGTATATGAATTTGATAAAGTGCGAGATTATCAAATTCAAATGACCCTACCCTCGTTAAATTTCTATTATGAACATATTAAAGATTTACAAGGTATTCAAGTTCATTTAGAATTTGAAAATTTACTGCATCGCTCAGGTTTGAAGAGTATAGATGAAATAAAAGAAGTGTTGCACCATCATATGAAAGATGAAAGTAAAGATAAAATGCGTATTACAGGTTTATGGACTCACTTTGGATATGCAGATGAATTTGATGTATCAGAATATCATAAAGAGCGTAAAGCTTGGTTAGAGATTGTTGACGCATTATTAGACGAAGGTTATCACTTTGAAATGATACATGCACAAAACAGTGCAAGTTATTATAGGGAAAACGGTGTGTTTGATAACCATACACATGCGCGCGTTGGCATTGCGCTTTACGGTTCTAGACCTTATCAAACGATTGATGTAAATGAGATTGAACAATCACTGACCGTTAAAGGTAATGTTATCCAAGTTCGTGAAGTAAATGAGGGTGATTATTGTGGCTATAGTTTTGCATTCGAAGCTACGCATAATCACACAAAATTAGCAGTAGTTGATATTGGCTATGGAGATGGTATTCTTAAATCAAGAGCAAAACATGAGGCACTTATCAACGGCAAGCGTTACCCTATTCGTGCGTTGATGATGAGCCATATGTTTGTTGAAGTTGATAACAACGTGCATGCACAAGATGAAGTAATATTATATAATAATGATATTCGTGTTGACGAGTTTACATTTAAAGGTGTTGGCGCGAATTCTGAACAATTAAGTGCAATGAATCACGACTCACTAATAAAGGAGTATAGATAAATTATGGTAGTAGAATATAATGATCGTGGCGAGTTAACAATGGGAGGTACAAGTCTTAAAACAATAGCTCAAAGTTTCGGAACCCCTACTATTGTTTACGATGAACATCAAATCAGATCACAAATGCAACGATTTCACACTGCTTTTCAGAAAAGTGGATTAAACTATAACATTTCATATGCTTCTAAAGCATTTACTTGTCTACAAATGGTGAAATTAGTACAAGAAGAAGGTCTTGAACTTGATGTAGTATCTGAAGGAGAATTGTATACAGCATTGGAAGCCGGTTTTGACCCACAGCATATACATTTTCATGGTAACAACAAGACAAAGCATGAGTTACAGTATGCTTTAGAAAGCAAAGTTGGCTATATCGTTATTGATGCATTAGAAGAAATAGAACTCATCGATAAATATGCAAGTGAAACGGTAAATGTCGTATTACGTTTAAACCCTGGTGTTGAAGCCCATACACATGAATTTATTCAAACTGGTCAGGAAGATAGTAAATTTGGTTTGTCAATTAAACATGGATTGGCAAATCAAGCAGTTGAAAAAGTAAAAAACACGAAACATTTAAATTTAAAAGGTGTTCACTTTCATGTAGGATCGCAAATTGAAGGCACAGAAGCGATGATTGAAACAGCAAAAATAGTAATTCAATGGTTAAAAGAAAATGCTATAGAGGTTGAACTGATTAACTTAGGCGGTGGTTTCAGTATTAGATATGTTGAAGGTGATGTAAGTTTCCCTATCGAAACTGGAATTTCAGAAATTACTGATGCGATAAAAGAAATTTCAACTGAATTTAACTACCCTCTTCCAGAAATTGGAATAGAACCTGGTAGATCTATAGTTGGAGAAGCTGGTATAACATTATATGAAGTTGGTACAATCAAAGAGATTCCCAATGTTAACAAATATGTATCAGTTGATGGTGGGATGAGTGATCATATTCGTACTGCATTATATGATGCTCAGTATGAAGCATTATTAGTTAATAGAAATGAACCAAATGATGAAACTGTAACAATAGCTGGAAAACTTTGTGAGTCTGGAGATATTATAATTAAGGATGCTAAGTTACCTAGTACCGTTAAACGCGGTGATTATCTAGCTGTTTTATCAACAGGTGCTTATCATTATTCCATGGCATCTAATTACAACCAAATGCAAAAACCGTCAGTATTCTTTCTAAAAGATAGTAAAGCTAGAGAAGTTATAAAAAGACAATCATTGCGACAATTAATCATAAATGATACAAAATAACTTGTTAATAATATAAAGAATCAATCATAATTAAAGCTCTTTTTAAAGTACTCGATTAACGAGTATTCACTTTAAAAAGAGCTTTTTAAATTACATTTTAAAATTTATATATTAAAAAAAGAACCTTTAACAAGGTTCTTTTTATAGTCAATATTGCAATCTATATTATAGTTTTACAACGTTTGCAGCTTGAGGACCGCGGTCGCCTTCAACTACTTCAAATTCAACTGATTGACCTTCTTCTAATGATTTGTAACCTTCTTGGTTAATCGCTGAGAAGTGTACGAATACATCGTTTTCTCCTTCTACTTCGATAAAACCAAATCCTTTTTCAGCGTTAAACCATTTTACTGTACCTTGTTTCATAAATGTGAAACCTCCAAGACTAATATTCATTCAATATGCATTATTCGCATATTACAAAAAATACAATTTCACAGTGTAAATCTGTCTTACAATATTCTTTGCAATATGGAATAAAACAATTGCTTGACTCATATTATAAGCCATAATAGCTGAAAATGCAATGCAATTGTGAAAAAACAATTTCTTAAACAATCGGTAATTTATAATAAACTTCATTATTATTTAAAACAATATAACTATAAAAAATCTGTAAATCTTCATCACAATCTTCACAAAATCCTAATTCGCAATTATTATAAAATGCATGAATATTGTATTTACCAACCAGAAAATTGTCATAGTGCTTTTTACTATTTTCAATGATAGATTGATAGTAATTTAGCATCTTTTCATAGTTTTCAAAATGATATTGTTCCACGATATGATCAGTCCAGTCACTAAATAACCACCAGCCTTCGTAATCAGCCCGAATTTTTGCAACTGTCCACATGTAAATTACACCCTTTCACTTTCAACTTCATACTTGCTCTTATCAAATAAATCATTGTAATGATCATCATTATATTAATCATGATTTATTACGTTTATTTTGAATTATTTGTATATAATTTTATATATTGTCTATATGTTATGTAACGTATTTTAAAAAATTTATTCATCCATACGCAAAAGATATTGCTAAATAGCTATGTGTAATATTTTAACTGTATCATATATAAAATCAAGTTATCTGTTTCATACTTTTGACGGATAGACACTTGTTATTCAGACAAAAATATTAGTTTTGTATGATAAAATTTCGTATAATGATAATAAGAGGTGATTATATGCAATGCAAACATATTAAAGTATTTGGTATAGTACAAGGCGTTGGTTTTCGCTATTATACTGAGAAGATAGCAAAAAAATATAATGTTGTAGGTACTGTTCAAAATATATCTGATTATGTAGAGATTTATGCTCAAGGAGATGAATCATCACTAACATCATTTATTAATGCTATCACTGAGGGTGCTTCACCTGCTTCTCAAGTTGAAGATTATGAAATTGAAGAGATAGAAACGAATGAATCATGGGAAAATTTTAGTACAATATAAAGGAAGATGAAGTTTGAGATATAATATTTCGCGAATTTATGGGACCATTATTGCTTTTCCAATAGCTGTTATCGCGTGGATTTCTAGTGTATTTGCATTAGAGTTAAATTTTATTTTTGATTTTCTTATTTCTGCAGTAGCGTTTATAGCATTCTACTTCCCTACTCAGCGTTTAACTTCTAGAAAATATTTAAATGAGATTGGTTTAACACGAAGAGATTATCATTTTGTAAATAGTCAATTAAATAATGCACAAGACAAGATAAGAAGAATTTTAAAAACTTTTGTTAACGTAAGATCAATCAAAGATTTTAGACAAGTAAACGAAATATATAGAATATCTCGAGCAATATACTATGCAGTAAAGCAACAACCCAGAATGTTTTTTAAAGTAGAAAGTTTTTTCTACTCTCATATTGATAATGCATTAAATCTCATTGAATCTTATACGAGATTAGCAAAATCACCAAAAAAATCAGAAGAAGAAAAGCAAAAGTTAGCACAAACTCGCATCACTTTAGATGAAGTTAAACGAACTTTAGTAGCAGATTTAAAGAGAATTAATGAAGAAGATTATAGCCAATTAGATATAGAAATGGAATTAAATAAAATTGAACAAAAAAGACAAAAGTAACTTATATAAAGAAGTGGAGTGAAATTAAATGGTAAGAGAACAAGACTTTTTAAATTCGCACCCATTGGATAAATATATTGATGAACAATCAGCAAATGAATCAGAAATTATTAACAGCACAAAACAATATACTAAAGAAGATGAACAGAAGATTGATGAATTAACTAAACAAATAAAGCCAATGGATAATGATAGCTTATTAAATTATGGTACTTCTGCACAATCTGATATGTCTCAATTTTCACATCGTATTCTTAATGAGGTGAAAACCACAGATGTTGGTCCTGTTGGGGAATCTTTAAATGGATTGATGAGCAAACTTAAATCTGTAAACCCAGATGAGTTAAACCCAGAAAATCAATCAAAATTAAAACGTATTTTTAGAAGAACAAAAGCTTCAGTTAATGAAATTTTTTCAAAAATGCAATCTGTAGGATCTCAAATTGATCGCATTTCAATTGAACTAGATAAACATAAAAATAATTTAAATAAAGATATTGGAATGCTAGATGAATTGTATCATTTAAATAAAACGTATTTTGATGAATTAACACTGTATATAGAAGCAGCTAAAAGAAAGCAACAAGTGATACAACAAGAAGATATGCCGAAATTAAATGCTCAAGCTGAATCCACAGGTAATCAAATGGATGTACAAGCTGTATCAGATATGGAACAATTTATAGATAGATTAGATAAACGCATTTATGATTTACAACTATCCAGACAAATTGCTATACAAACTGCGCCACAAATTAGAATGATTCAAAATGTGAATCATGCATTAGCAGAAAAAATTCAAAGTTCAATTTTAACGAGCATTCCTTTATGGAAAAACCAAATGTCTATTGCACTGACTTTAATGAGACAACGTAATGCAGTTTCTGCACAGAAAGCAGTAACAGATACTACAAATAATTTGTTACTCAAGAATTCAGAACTTTTAAAGCAAAATGCTGTTGCTACAGCTACTGAAAATGAACGTGGTGTTGTCGATATTGAAACCTTAAAAACAACACAGCAAGATATCATAGACACGATTGAACAGACCCTCCAAATCCAGGAACAGGGTCGAAATAAACGTAAACAAGCAGAAACTGAATTAAACCAATTAGAAACAGAGATGAAAAATCAATTATTAGGTATGAAACAGCAAAAATAAAATGGATACAGAAATAAATTATAAGATATTAAGCCCGCAAATGAATGTTTTTAATGATTCATTTGCGGGTCTCTTTTTTCATTGTATATTTTGTCTTGGTTGTTATATCATGAGCTTGTTACTGTCCATCAGTTACGTACTCCTTTCACCTAGAACAAGTAATCTTAATATACAAAAACGTCAATTTCTATTGAAATTGACGTTTTTTCGTAAATGAGGGATGTTTATACCCTACGAGTTATTTGATTTTATTATTCTTTTTCATAAACGATAGTTTTCTGTTTCTTAAATAACGGTGCTACAATATAACCAATAATTGTAGTGATCACTGCTATTGGGAACCATTCTAATGAATAATCTTTCAGTGGTAAGTTATCAATAAGACTTAACTTGAACCAACCTTGTGTGTGAATCACACTAAGGATTGAAATAATAGAAACTACTGCTACAGGAATTTGCTGTGCAATTGGTTTTGTTGGAATAAAACGTGCTAGTAATATTAAAAGTACCGAAGTAATCGCTACTGGATATACAATACTTAAAACAGGAACTGACATTGTAATCACTGAGTTTAATCCTTGATTTGCTAAAATAAAACTCACTAACGTGAAGATGATAACGTAAGTTTTATATGAAATTCTTGGGAATATTCTATTAAAATACTCTGAAACAGATACGATCAATCCACAAGCAGTTGTTAAGCAAGCAAGAGCTACGATGATACCTAACAAGTACTTTCCAAAAGCACCAAATCCAGCGCTTGCCATTGTCGTTAGTAAATATGTACCAATATTTTGATCGTTAGCAATTAAACTGGCAACTTTCTCTTGCGGGACAGCCATATGGTTACCAATAAATCCTAAGGAAATATAAATAAACATAAGTGCCACTGCAGCAATAATTCCAGCTAATAGTGTTTGTCTGAAAATTTTGTTGGCGTGCGTGATGCCAGTTGCTTTTACCGCGTTAACCACAATCATTGAAAAAGCAATGGCAGCAATCGCATCCATTGTCAAATAACCATTCGTAAATCCTTGTGAAAAACCTGCAAAATTAGAAGTAAAAGCTTCAGCTGCCTGACTATGTGTATTACCACCATAATCAACAAACCCTTTGATAATCATCGCTAAAATAGTAATTAATAATAATGGTGTTAACAATGACCCAATGCGATCTACCATTTTATTTGGATTAATACATAAATATAAAACTACTAAAAAGTAAATGATTGTAAATATAAACAATGCTAAGCTACTATTTGTATGGGCAATTGGCGTAATTGTCATTTCAAATGACGTAGATGCAGTACGTGGTATTGCAAAAAGAGGTCCAATTGTTAAATATATGACAATTAAGAATATCACAGAAAATTTTGGTGAAATTTTATTTAAAGAACCAATATAACCTTGTTTATCTAAAGCACCAACGATTACCCCTAATAAGGGCAATCCTATACCAGTTAAAGCAAATGCTAATATGGAAGGCCAAAAGAATTGGCCGCTATCTAAACCTAAATTTGGTGGAAATATAAGATTGCCGGCTCCGAAAAACATAGCAAACAGCGTGAATCCTATAATCCATGTATTTTTATTCATAAATCGTTCTCCTTCTTGCCTATAAAATAATATTTACTATTCTATCACGATTTATAAGAATGCGTCTATATAAATTTCTGAATATTTCAATTTATGTGTGATTTTATAAATAAATTACGTACTAAAAAGATTTTAATAATAATTTTTTAAGTAATGGTGCAAGATGGCTTGGTAGATTTTCTACACCTTCTACGAAAATTGCATAGTTGCCATAAATGTTATGAATTGTTTCTTCAATATCTTCTGTAATTGGGTCTTGACTTAAAAATACATTAAAAACTTCAATACCCAATTTACGAGCTGTTTCCACAGCTTCATAAGTATCAAGAATACCATCTTGACTATAATTATAAGCTGATGGCTCACCGTCAGAAAACACAATTAGAAAACGTTGATTATGCGCTCTACGCATTAAGCGTTCGCTGCCAATTCTTATCGCAACACCGTCTCTATTATCATCTTGTGGTTGTAATGCCATGATTCTAGGTCCTTCTCGTTTTATAGTTGATTGATCATAAGCAATAATTTCATCAATAATATTAGGTTGTTTTGTATCATCAGCATCAAAGGCATCTTCATTAAATGCTAGTATCTCATGTTTTACGTTTAAAGATTTTAACGTTTCATGAAATAAAACGACTCCTTTAATTGTTTCAGACATTTTATCTTGCATACTTGCTGAAGCATCAACTAATAAAGTGAAGGTTGCATCAAACGATTGACTTAAATCTTGTTTTTTATAAAATAATTTATATTGATCATCAATAAACCAATTTAATAGATTTTTTTGTAATCGTCCTTTTGTTAGATTTCGACGCTCATCTTGGTATTCTCTATCTATTGTTTTTTTGATAATTTGTATCAAGTCTTTTGTTTCAAATTGGACTTCTTTTTCAACATCATGATATTCATTATGATATTCAGGTAGTATTTCAGGTATGTTCCATTTAACGTCTACGTTTGCGTTTATCCCTTTTAATGCAAAAGCGGAATGATTGCCTACTGCCCCACCTTCTTCACTTTCTACTTGATTCGTAGATCCTTTACCTTTTTTAGTTTGCATATCTGTCATATCATCGCCGCTGTCGCCTTCTCTAGCAGTGTCATTATCACCAACAACCTCACTATTTTCACCTTCATGTAGTTCCATTTCTAAATATGCCCCACCTTGTGAAGCACTATCTTGATGATTAGATTCTATATCTTCACTAACACTTTCTTCGTCATGGTCATTGTTTGAAGATTTATCAGTATTACTTGCATCCGTTCGTTTTATATCTTCAAATTTGAGTTCGTGAATGGCTTCATATACTTTTTTAGGTAAATGATAATATTCATTTAACATATCTTCATTTAAGATATCATCAATTTGGAACATAATCCGTTCAGCTAAGTACATATTATCCTCGGACGAATCATTATAGAAAAAATTAGGCAAATATTGATACATATTTGTCAGAATATCATCAATTTGTGGACCAATTTGGGGTATGTCGTAAAAGTTTTCACTTAAAAACGATGATTCCAAATATAAAAAGAGTAAATCTGTAAACGTCTTTTTGGTTTTATATACATTGATTTGTGTACTAGTATAACTTAATCTAATTTCATTGCGCATGTGAATGGCATCTTTAGTAGACGGCCGTTGTTTAACTATTTCGTTTAATACTCTTTTATCTTCTAATAATTTAAAAAGTTGTTGGAAAAATTTTGGATGCTTAAACGTATTATTATGAATAACTTCGTTGACAACTGTTTCATCCATCAATTTGTAGCCATAAGCAGCAAGCATGACATCAGTCTTGAGCCCCGTCGTTTCAATGTCATTTCTTCTATGCGACCAAAAAGCACTCGTTATTAACATATTATTGATTGGATCGTAATATGGGAATTTTTGAATTTTAACTTGTGTTTGTTCATTTTTTAGTAATAATCGAGCTAAATCTTGCAACATCATTACTTGCTTTGCATCTAACTGTTCGTCATTAAATAATATAAAACGATCGCTCATAAATATCCCTCACTAAAAGTTTAATTCTACTGCATTTAATATGGCTTGCTGTTCACGTTCGTCTTCTAGTTTATCGATAATTGTACGTTTAATGGCACGCTCTATAGGCATCACGGTAGCCAAATCACTTAAATCAATTAAAGCACGTATACTCGCTGCTTCTTCAGAAATTTGGCCTTGTTTGGTCATTGTTCGTAAATCTTCATTAAAATTAATGATTTTTTGTATTGTTTTATCATCTGATAATTGGCTTTGATTTTTAATTACATCACTTAAAATATCGCCATCAATATAATCTACTTGAATAACGACAAACCGGTTTTTAAGTGCTTCGTTCATTGGCAATGTACCAATATATCCTTCGTTTATTGCAGCGATTACATTAAATCCAGGGGCAGCATTGATAATTTCACCAGTGAACGGATTTGTTAATTTTCTACGGTAATCTAATACGCCATTTAAAATGGGTAAAGTTTCTGGTTTTGCCATGTTGATTTCGTCGATATAAAGTATATGGCCTTCTTTCATTGCTTTGATAACTGGTCCATCAATAAATACAATCTCTTGTGTGCCATTTTCATTTGTCTGTATCGTTTTAAAACCTAATAAACTTTCAGCGTCTAAATCTACTGAACAATTGACCTGGTGCATTGGACGATCTATTGTTTCGCTCAAAGTCTCAGCTAGCTTTGTTTTTCCAGAGCCCGTTGGTCCTTTTAATAAAATATTTTTATTCAATGCCATCATTGATGTTGCATCATCAAACACAGTTTCATCTTTGTTAATATATTGCGAATTCGTCATTGTTCCTTGCTCCTTTAAAAATAAAATAATTTATAAAATTCATATCATTAAAAATAGACTGGGGCTTGGATAATGTTTGAAATTATATAGCCCTAGTCTTATTAATTTAAGTTATATTTAATATTACACGTTTTCTATTTCACATGTTTCATATTGTAAATTATACCTCTTTAAAATAGGTTTTAAAGTAGCCACCGACAAGTCCAGAGTTGTCGATGATTTGATAATATTCTTCAGTTTCATTTATTACATCATATTGTTGTCCTACAGTTAACATGTCAGACACTGTGAATTTTTGTGCATCTGTATGTGTAACTTCTACTTTTTTAATGGGTGTATGATCTTTCCAAGTTTCATGTAGCATAGCTAAAAATCCTCTCTTTTTTATTATGAAGTTTCTAAGGTTAAAATGAATGTAATACCACTTTTTTCAGTGATTCTTAGTGATCTTTCGCCTTCTTGATCTAATGTTTGATAAGGGATTCCAATGGATTCAAGTTCTTCAATAGTCTTTTGGAATTGTGATTTAGATTCTATTCCAAATTCAATTTGTTCTAATATACCATGTTCCGGCATTAAAATTTCTTCGTCTGATGCGTGAACATGCAGCTCGCCGCCTAAACCACCATCACCAATACGAAAAACTTGTATTTTAAAATTAGCATGGTCGTTAGGAGTATATTCTGCAAAATGTTCTAGGCCAAACACCCTAGTTAAAATAGATTGTGTAAGTACTATATCGTTAACTTTTAAGATAACAGGACCTAGGCCTTGAATTTGATGCAGCGGGTTTACATTACTTTCGAAGGTTGGTATACCGAGTGGTGTACCAGAATTATGTTCATTGGAATAAATATTAAATGTCTGCCCATTTTGATCTTGGAAATTGAAATATTTATGACCGTTTAAATCAGTAGGCGCACCGAAAGCAATTTGATGCTGTTCTAAAATTGATTGATATTCTTCAAGTCCTTCATCACTTGGAACTCTTAAACCGATATTTTCAATATGGTTGTTATTGTTAATATAGTTTGGTACTTCTACAAAATGTATACGTGTACCTGAATTTAATTCAGCATCACCAAAACGTAAAGCTTGTCCTTTATCTGCCACATTTAATCCAAGTATACTGGAGAATAACTCTTTGGTTTTACTTAAATCATTTGTCCCTGTAGTAACACTTCTAAGACCATTCATTATATTAACCCCTCTATTCATATTCTTTCAATACATTATAACTTATTTTACATGTTATTTGTATGATGAAGTATCTGATTGTGATTGTATTTACAAAATTGTAAATTTTAAACATTGGAGGATTAGCAGAAATGTATTAATATAGGTATATAATAGGAATAATTATTTTATATGTATGAAAAAATTTATTTTAGTTATTTAAGGAGGTTATATATATGTTTGGTACATGGATTTTATTTGGTGTCACAGTACTGATTGCAGTTTATTCAGGTATTACTTTCTTTTCCAATATAAATAATAAAGCAAAACAGCAAAAAGCAAGCAAAGAAAGTATTAAGAAAAATAATATTTATGGCATTGTTTTTCTAGTGTTTTTAATTTTAGCGATTATTGAGCTTTTTGTATTTATTGCTTAAAATAACGCGCTTTAAATTAGCCAAAGATTTTAATATTATTGGTGAAATAATATAAATGTCAATTTCTATTGAAAAATTATAGAAATTGACATTTTGTTAATTTTAATGCAAATAAGATAAAGCCCACTTCCCATTTAAAGTTGTTTATGCAAAAATAAGATATTTTTGCTTCTATGTTTAATCTATTTTTTGATAAATCATTTGCACTACACCACTTTTATAAACATGTGTATTACATAATGAGATGTTGACGCGATTTTGATTGTGTTCAAAAAGAGGTTTTCCAGATCCTAAAATGACTGGGTGGATTGAAAGTCTATATTCGTCAATAAGGTTAAGATTTATAAAAGTTGTGATAATATTTGAGCCGCCATAGAGCCAAATGTCTTTGTTGCTATGTTTTTTGATTTTCAAAACCTTGCTACTGATATCATCACCGTTAATAAACTTTGTATGCGCTTTATCATTATAATTTTGGTTAGTAAACACAAATTTCTGCTTGCTATGAATTTGGTCCCACATCATTTTATCTCCAAATTGATCATCCTTTAAATTTGGCATAAATTCGCCCCATAAATCATAACTTTTCCTACCATATATAATAGTATCAATTTGTTCTAGAAAATGATTAAAGTTCATTTCTTCGTCCATGATGCACCAATCAACTTCTCCATTCGGCCCTTCTATATATCCATCCAATGTAATCGCTAAATCTAAAATAATTTTATTTGTGGTCATCATGATTACTCCTTATTTTGGTTATTATCATTATAGTTTATAAAATTACTATTTACAATAAAGCTAAGAATAATAAAAATGGACAGAAATCGATATAAAAAGGATTTCTGCCCAGTTCATTAATTAACTTGAATGAGTTTACTTTTAATCGCTATGATTATGTTCCACAATAAATTAAAATACCAAAATTTCATTTGTTTGCTAAATACTCGTAAAATGAATTGTCTCATTTGTTTGTGAAGATTTTTGTATTGCATCTATGATTGCTATTGATGGTAATGCATCTTTAACGTGTATATAGTTTTTAGTGTGATTATAAATGGAATCGTAGAATTGATTTATGAGTGTCCCATGACTTGGTCCATAATATGATTTTGTACCTGGCAATTTTTTATCTTCAATAATATGAATTTTGTAACCTTCTTTATTAACACGTGTAAGTATATTATCTTTAATTGTGAATTTTTCATTTTCAAAAATGACTTGAAGTTCGATACTTGAATTGCCAAAATTAGCATTAGTGGCAAAAAACATTCCATTCGCTCCATTTTTAAATTTAATATGTGCAGAAGCGGTATCTTCGACTTCAATTTGATAATCTAACAATTGTGATACATTGCCTTTAATTGTATCAACAGGGCCGCAAAGTAATTGCATTAAATCCAAGGTGTGTATGGCTTGATTGATTAATACACCACCTCCAGCAGTATCTAATTTTCCACGCCATGGTTTATCAGTATAATATGATTCAGGTCTGAACCAAGTAACGATACCTTTTATACCAATGATTTCACCAAACTTTTTGCTTTGTACTATCTGTTTTAAAGTTTGAAATGTTTCATTAAATCTATTTTGAAAGCAAACACATATTTTAGTATCTGGATATTTTTGCTCTAATTGTATTAATTTTAATCCTTCTTTAGCATTAATTGATAGAGGTTTTTCTTGCAAAACATGTATACCTCTTTCTACACAGGCAGTTGTCGCAGATACATGTAAATGATGAGGCAAACAAATATGTACACAATCTAGATCCACTTCTTTTAACATATTTTCAAAATTTGTAAAAAATTGAGCATTGGGTACTTTAGTTTGCATGGCGTTATCAATATCACATGCAGCTACTAATGCTACATTGGAATTTGCCTCTATCGTATTGAGATGTATTGCTGAAATATCACCTAGTCCTATAATTCCAATTTTCAACATATTACCAGCTCCGATTTTAAACATTTTTAATGTGCTTCGTTTTGAATTTGTTGCTTTAATGCATCTTTAAATTCTGAGGGATTTACTGGAACTGTTACTTCTTTACCTGTCCAACTAGATAAATAGATTGCATTTACTAAATTCACGCCATTTATGCCGTCATTTCCAGGCGCAATTAAAGGTGTCCCGTCAATGATATTAGCGGCAAAATTTTCTAATACATTTATATGTTGCTCACCCCATACACTTTCAAATTCAAATGTTTGCTGATCATAAATATTTTCTAATCCGTTGCCTTTAAAGATTTTAGCTGCTTCTTCCCAAGACATATTTCGATTCATTTGTGTTTCTGATTCTTTTAAACGTGTCAATGTGATTGTCTTACTATCTTCAACTAATATTTTGCCATTATCACCTGTGATTTCTAAACGATCAGTACCGATAATATCGTGGGTACATGTAATGAATACACCTGTCGCACCATTGCCATAATCTAGAATGGTTGTTACATCATCATCAACCGCTAAATCACGCTGATAGCCATATTTAATATTTGAAAACACAGATTTTGGCATCCCACATAGCCACTGTAATAGATCTATTTGGTGTGGCGCTTGGTTTACTAAAACACCGCCGCCTTCTTCTGACCATGTAGCTCTCCATGAACTTTGATCATAGTATGCTTGAGGACGCCACCAAGTCGTGATGATCCAATTCGTACGACGAATATTTCCAATTACACCGTCATCAATAAGAGATTTTACTTTTTGATAAAGTGGATTTGTGCGTTGATTAAAGAATATCGCAAATGTTAAATGTGGTTTGGATGCTGCTAATTCACTTATTTCTTTCACTTTTTCAGCATAAATATCAGCCGGCTTTTCAAGTAAAGCGTGAATATCCCGTTTTAAGGCTTCTTTACCTATATCAGTATGCAGATAATGAGGAACGGTTGTAACAATTGCATCAACATCCCCACTTTCTAGCATAGCGATATAGTCATTATAAAATGGTACATTAGGATAATGATTTTTTACTTCATTTTTCTTTTCAGTATTGATGTCGCAAATCGCTCCAATTTCAATTTGTGGAATTTTACCAGCTTTAATAAATTCAGCATACGTACTACCTTGAGCGCCCAAACCAATAATGCCTAAACGAATTTTTTTCATTGTGTATTCTCCTTATTGTTTATATTCGATAATATTTTCAAAAGTGCTTCATATTGCATTTTATATCCTTCTGCACCATCTTTTGCAGCAGAATTTTGAATTGTTTCAGTTGAATGTTCTAATTCTAAGTCTTTAATAGCATCAAAAACGACAAGATGCGGTTCAAGTGTTAAGAATCCTTGATAACCTGATTCAAAAAATTGTACTAAGATACTTTCAATCTGACCATCACCTGTACCACATAGCACATTAACATTATCCTTGTATACTGCATCTTTAATATGGATATACGCTATGTCATCTGAAAGTAAGTCGTAACAGTCCTGTGTATCTTCTCCACATTGGACAAAGTTCGCAAAATCAAATATCGCCTTGAAATTTGGAGAGTTTACTTCATCAAGAATAAGTTTACATCGACGAGCAATATCACCAAAAATATCTTTTTCATTTTCATGTAAAAGTACAATATTGTATTGCTCAGCTATTTTTGCAAATTCCTTTAATTTTGAAATCACTACATTTTTATAATCATCAAAATTGTCTTTTTTAGGAATATAAAAACTAAATATTCTAATATACTGACAATTGAGCAATTGACTTATTTCACATAATGATTTGAGCATTACTAATTGTCTTTCAAACGCTGCTTCATCATCTATATAAATTTTGCCAATTGGTGAACCTATAGATGATACTCCGATATTCCATTGCTTTAAGCGAGGAATTACATCTTTCTTAATCATTTCTACTGAGTAATCACCAATATTTTTATCATCGATTCCACGTAAGGAAATATAGCTCATGCCTAGCTCATTTACCGTTTTTAACTGTGTTTGAAAATCTGAAGCGATTTCATCAGAAAATCCAGAGATCTCAATATTTTTAAACATCGTATCTACATCCTTATCATTTTGATAGCGCTTACTTAATTAAATGTAAATAAGCACAGAATATTTATTTTAGAGTAAACATTAAAACCAAGATTTATAACCCAGATCATATAAGTGGTCCCGGCTAATTGTTAAACAATTATATGGATCTTCGCCGTATAGCTCGTCTTGTTCAACGAAGAAATATTCACTGCCACTTTCACGTCCAATTTCAATAATATCCTTAAGCGGTAAAGTGCCTTTTCCTAATTCAGCAAATTGAGTAATCATATGTAACATATAATATAATTTTTCATGTCCTTCGCCAGGGTATTGTGACATATCTATTTCACCTACTCGATAGTCTTTTAAATGTATAGCACGAATACGATTTGCATATTTTGGAATGACATCTATTGGATTAAGTCCTGCTCTCCAAATCCAATGGATATCTAGTTCGAAACCTAAATGATTTGTATGATCTCTCATTAAATCAAGCATAAATTGTCCATTGTATTGAACAAATTCTAAATTATGGGCATGATAGTATAAATCAATGCCTTCTTCTTTAAGTCTTTTGGCATAAGTTTCACAAATTTCAGCAAATTGTAAGGTGCTTTCTTTGGATCCCATATAGTTAATTGGTAACATCCCTATTCTCAAAATAGAACAGTTCACAGCTTTACAATCAGCTACAATTTTATCGAAATCATCTTCTAATGTATCTCCAGGATATTTTTGTTTAGCAGATATATGCTCTACACCACAGGACATTGCTGCAATATTCATTCCAAAATCATTAATCGCTTGTTGCATTGCTTCAATATTCTGTGGGTTCATGTCGATTTGAGAAATTTCGACCGCATTATAACCTAAATCACTGACTTTCTTCAGTACGTTATATAATCCTTCTTCTTGTACTTTTTGTTTGAGCATCATCATTTGAACGCCAATTTGAGTTGATGTCATATTCATTCTTCCTTTCAAAAATATTTATATTTTAGTGTTATAATATAATTATAATTTGAGGGAAAAATAACAACATTGTAAATCATGGAAAAAAGTATGTTTTTTGAGCAGGAGGGATATTTTCATGAAAGATAGAGAAACATTTACCCAACAATTTGATACAATTTCATTACCCTTTGATGGTCAATACGCCGCATGGCATAAAATAAGTGACGGTCATTTTGGAAATGAATTACATTATCATGATCATTATGAAATATTTTTTTCATTATCTGGAAATTTGCTTTATACCATAGAAGGACAATCTTTTAATTTAGAGGTTGGCTCAATGCTCATTATTCCACCATACGAATTCCATCGTTTGGATGAACAAAAGGATGGTCACGCAGAGCGTATCGGCTTACGATTTGATGCTGAAATAATAAATGAACTTTCTGTAGAAAATTGTGATCTAAGCGTGTGTTTTGATAAATATTCATCTAAATTTAAATATCTATTGCAGTTATCGGAATATCAAAAAAGAGAATTATATTATTTGTTACAAGGTTTAATTAATGAACAAGATAATCAAGCTTTTGGTAAAGATTTAGCTGCTAAATCTTTACTGACACAGTTTTTAATCATACTTAATAGAGTAGCAATAGAAAATGAAGGTATCGTTGATTATAGTGATGACCCATCTAGTCACTTAGTTAGACAGGTATTAGACTATATGGAATTACATTACAGTCAGGAAATATCATTAGAGCAACTTGAAAATAAATTTTTTGTAAGTCGACATAAAATCACGCAACAATTTACAAAACTAGTTGGCTATCCACCATATCGTTATTTATTAAATCTGCGTTTGCAAAATGCTCAAAGGTTATTAAAAAATGGAGAAAATCCACAACAAGTAGCAACTCATTGTGGTTTTAGTGATTATTCGAATTTTTACAGAAGATTTAAAACCTCATATGGTTGTAGTCCGCGCGAATTTTCACAACAATATGATAATCATTAAATAACAATCATTTCATAACTAGTGTATTAAAATATTTATAGCAACATAAACTAATAGACCAGCCATGACAAAATTAAATATACGTTCATGTGTTGATATAAATGATTTAAATAAAGAACCTAAAACACCCCAACTCAAAGTACCTAAAAAACCGATAATAGCCAGTAAGATAATAAAGGGTAATTGTTTTTGCCAATCCGTAGAAAAAGGTGTGATAAAAGTAGAAATTACTGTTAAAGCATAAATAATTCCTTTAGGATTAATGAATTGTAGCATTACACCAGGTTTTAAACCACTGAGCTTGTGACTAAAAGTTTGCTTTGTCCCATAAATAGAACTCATAGAAATCTTTAAAGCTAAATAAAGTAAATATATAAATGCAAATATTTTCATCAAAAATTCAATTTTAGGAAAAGCGGCATGCAAAGTTGTATTAAATAAACTGGATATTAGTAACAACAAAAGAAAACCAAATCCAACACCAATTGAAAATCGTAAGCTGCTTTTAAAATTTAAATTTTGTGAAAAAAACAAAGCCATTATATTATTAGGACCGGGTGTAAAGCTTGCAACAACAGCATATATAAGCATAGATATTATTAACATTTTAATCTCCCCCACGTATCAAAACATTATAACGTCCAAATTTACGTTATAATGTTTGGTCTTTAAAGTATATGGTTTATACGTTATATTGTAAATAGAGGTGCTTAAATTGATGAGAGAAATTAACGACATTATAGCTGAAAATTTAAAATTATATAGAAAACAAAGTGGTTATTCATTGGAACAATTATCTGATGTCACAGGTGTAAGTAAAACAATGTTGGGACAAATAGAACGTAAGATATCCATTCCATCTATCACAACATTATGGAAGATAGCAAATGGTTTAAAAGTATCATTCACAGAATTAACACAAGAAAATAGCAATATTATACAGAAAGTTAGTTTGAATGAAATACAACCCTTAATTTCAGAAGATAATAAATATAAAGCATATCCTCTATTTAAGTTTGATATTGAAAAGAAGTTTGAAAGCTATATGGTTGTTATTGGAGTTGAAGGGCAAATGGACGGGTCGCCCCATGGATCAAATACAATGGAATATATCACAGTCTATGAAGGTACCTTAACACTTATATTAGATGGAGAAACCTTTGTTATTCATAAAAATGAAGCTATTAAATTCAATGGAAATATATTTCACCAATATTTAAACCAACATGATGAACCTGTGTACTTACATATGACTATTCATTATTAATAATATCAATAGATTGAAATGAATATTTTTACAGCTTTTCATGTTTGATGATATGGATATGCTTAATTTGATAAATTCAGGGAGGACAATATTATGGTCAATCCTCAAATGAAAGATTTAAAACCACTTGAAATAATATTATTAATAATAGCTACAATGTTATTTGTTTTTCATATTTTCATAAGTTTTAATATCATTCATGTATCTGTTCTACTATCCATCTTAAGTCTAACTCTATCTATTTTCATTTTAAGTTATGTATTTTTTAAGCAAAATTTTAAAGTTACAGGCTACATCTGCTTAGCTTGTGCTTTATTATTAGTAATAATATCTATCATATAATACAAAAGCACTTAAATAATTTAGGTGCTTTTTATTTTATATTCAAATCATTACAATGACTTTCAACAGTAAAATAATACTAGAGCGTGCATTTGAATGTTATCAAAAATGAAATAAGCACATAAAAATACAACGACGCTGAACGCCGTTGTATTGAGATTAGTAAACTATTTTGTGTTGTGGATTAAGATTCTAATAGTAAATCTTCTGGATTTTCAATTAATTCTTTAATAGTTTTTAAGAAACCTACTGCTTCTTTACCATCGATGATTCTATGATCATAACTTAATGCAATGTACATCATCGGACGGTTTTCAATTGTGTCTGCGTCGATAGCAATCGGACGTGTAATAATAGAATGCATACCTAGAATCGCAGCTTGGCTACCATTAATAATTGGTGTAGACATCATTGAACCAAAGATACCACCATTGGTAATAGTAAATGAGCCATTTACCATATCATCTAAACCTAATTTTTTATCACGCGCTTTGATAGCTAAATTAGCTATTTCATCTTCAATTTCGGCAAAGTTTTTCTTATCACAATCTCTTACAAATGGTACGAGTAATCCGTCATCTGTAGATACGGCAACCCCGATGTCATAGTATTGTTTCGTAATCATGTCTTCACCATCAATTTCAGCGTTTACTTCAGGGTACTTTTTCAATGCTGCTACTGATGCTTTTGTAAAGAATGACATGAAACCTAGTTTTGTACCATCATGATCTTTAATGAATTGTTCTTTTTTACGTTTACGTAAGTTCATCACATTTGTCATATCAACTTCATTAAATGTTGTTAGCATTGCTGTATTATTAGATACTTCTAATAACTTTTTGGAAGCTGTTTTCTTACGACGAGACATTTTTTCTCTGATAACTGGTTTTGTTGGGTTTTGTGGAGCTGCTTGTTTTTTAGGTTCTTCTTTTGATGATGATTGTGCAGCTTGTTCATTCTTATTATTTTGTGATTGATCAACATGTTCTTTTCTAACAACATCATTTGATTGCGTTGCTACTTCGGATAAGTCAATGCCTTTTTCACGTGCATATTTACGTGCAGATGGTGTCGCATTAACACGTTGTCCTTTATTTTGTGAATCGTCAGCAGTACTTTCATTATCATTTTGAGCTTCTGATTTTGGTTGCTCTGATTTTTCGTTACTATCAGCTGCTTGTGATTCAGAATTATCTTGTTTAGGTGCTTCTGAATTATTATTGCCACTTCCTTCGCCTACAACAGCGATAGATTGGCCAACTTCTACCGTATCACCTTCATTTGCAAGTAATTCTTGCAATACACCAGCTTCTTCAGAAACTACTTCGACGTTTACTTTATCTGTTTCTAATTCAAGGATAGCTTCACCTTTATCTACACTATCACCGACTTGTTTTAACCATTCTGCAATGGTACCTTCTGTAATGGATTCTGCTAATTCTGGAACTTTTACCTCTGGCATGCTTAACTTCCCCCTAGTTAAATTTTGTGCTTTGTTCGATTATCATATTTTGAACAAGTTTGTGTATTTCTCCATCACCTTCAGCAGGAGCTGAACGTTGAATACGGCCATGATAGCTTAAATCGTATTTATCTGTAGTTAATTCTTTCAGATATGGATAAACAAATGACCAAGCGCCTTGGTTCTTAGGTTCTTCTTGTACCCAAGCTACATTTTCTAAATGAGGTAATTCATTTAGTAATGTTTCAATTTCTTCAGCTGGGAATGGATATAATCTTTCCACGGCAACTAGTAAAATTGAATTATTTGGATTTTTTGCTAAATATTCTTTTAAATCAATAAACATTTTACCTGACGCTAGAATTACTTTTTTAACAGCTTCTTTATCATGTTCTTCTGGTAAAATTGGTTCGAATTTTCCAGATGTAAATTTATCAATTGGGTCAGCAACTGTTTTATTACGTAAGAGACTCTTAGGAGACATTACTACTAGTGGTCTCATTGATTGTGTACCTAAGCTAGCAGCTTGAGCTCTCAGTAAATGGAAGTAGTTACTTGAGCTTGATAAGTTTACTACTGTACTGTTATTTTCCCCAGCTAATTGTAAGAATCTTTCTAAACGTGCAGATGAATGTTCAGGCCCTTGACCTTCAAATGAATGAGGTAAGAATAGCGTTAAACCTGAACGTTCCCCCCATTTAGCTCTAGCACTAAATAAGAAGTTATCGAATATCATTTGAGCCATATTAGAAAAGTCTCCATATTGGGCTTCCCAAATTGTCATACAATCTTTATTTTGCACATTATAACCATATTCAAAACCAACAACCGCTGCTTCTGATAGTGGCGAGTTACGCACTTCAAAAGTTGCTTTTTGTCCTGGAACATTGTGAAGTGGGATATATTCTTCACCTGAATCAGGGTCATGGAGTACGGCGTGACGGTGACTGAATGTACCACGTTCACTATCTTGTCCAGTTAAGCGAATAGGCGTACCTTTTTGAGTGATTGTTGCAAATGCTAATTGTTCTGCTTGAGCCCAATCAACTAATCCATCTTCGCTCTCAAAAGGCTCTCTTCTTTTCTCTAAGACTTTATTCAATTTTTTAAGAACATTAAAGTTAGATGGATATGATAGCATTGCATCATTAATTTCTTTAAGTTGTTCATAACTTACATCCACATCGACACTTTGGAGTGGTTCGGCAAGACTATCTGGTTTTTGCATATCAGGATTATCCATCTTGTCGTTTTTATCTATTTCATCATGAGCGGCACGGAGTTCTTTTTGAACTTCATCAAAGATTTGATTCATTTGATCTTCAGAAATAATATTATCTTGAACTAATTGATGACCATAAAGTACATCAACAGGGTCATGTTTTCGAATATTATGGTATGGTAACGGATTGGTAATGGATGGTTCATCCATCTCATTGTGCCCATATCTACGATAACCAACCAAATCAATGACAACATCTTTATGGAATTCTTTTCTAAACGCCATAGCAATTTCAATTGCTTCAATAGTTGCTTCAACATTATCTGCATTAACATGCATGATAGGTACATCGTAGCCTTTTGCAACATCAGATGAATACGTTGTAGAACGACCATCTTCTGGCTCAGTTGTAAAGCCAATTCTATTATTAGTGATAATATGGAGTGTACCACCTGTTGAATAGCCGTCTAAATTTTCTAAATTCATAGCTTCGAAGTTAATACCTTGTCCTGGGTAAGCAGCATCACCATGAATCAATATCGGCATAGATTTATGGAAATCAGTATGAACTTTTCCAGGTTTGTCGGTATCATCTTGATTTGCACGTGTTTTACCTAATACAACCGGCGCAACAATTTCAAGATGACTTGGATTATTCGCAAGGGAAATGCGCTGCTCACTGCCATAAGAATTTGTAGTTTTTACACCACCGAGATGGTATTTTACATCTCCTGACCAACCTGAAGTTAATTCTAAACTACCATCTTTTGGTAGGAATTTCATTGGATCAGTGTGCATGAATTCAGAAATCATCATTTGATATGGTTTTTCTAACACATGTGTAAGTACATTTAATCTACCACGGTGGGCCATACCTATTTGTATATTTTGAATGCCTTCGTCACTAGCAAGTCTTAATGTTTGTTGTAACATTGGCACTAGTGTGTCTACACCTTCTATTGAGAAACGTTTTGCGCCCACAAAGTTTTTGTGTAAATATTTTTCGAAGCCTTCTACATGTGCTAAGTTTTTAAATAATTCAATCTTTTGATTATCGTTTAATGTTGCTTTGTATGGTGTTTCTATTCTACGTTTTAACCATACACGTTCCCTATTGTTATTGATATGTGTATATTCAAATGCAATAGGTCCTTTATAACGTTTTTCCATACGAACAATAGCTTCATAAGCATTATCGTAAATATCTTTAAAGTGTTCAGATACAATACCTGCTGAAATTGACTCTAGTGTTTCTTTATCCAAATTAAAATCTTCAATATTTAATTTTGGAACATTTTCTCTTTCAGGTTTGTTAACTGGATAAATATCTGCCAATAAATGCCCATATTGACGTATGTTATCTATGAGACGCATAACACGTTTAATCGTGCTATCAGCTTTAGTCGTATTTTGTTGACCATCAGCTGTATTTGTTGTGATGTTTGCTTCACCGTTTTTGATTGTACTAAATAGGACTTGTAAATCTTCAGGGACTGAAGCTGGATCATTCAAATATAAATCATATAGATCTAAAATGTATCCAAGATTTGCCCCGAAATTTACAGGTGCCTGGGTAACCTGACTTTCGTTGCTCATATTACACCCTCCACAAAATAGTTAAAACGCTTACAAATCAATAATAGCATTAAATAAATGCAAATTAAAGTATCAATAACTAGTTATATGAAAAAAGCAGAACCTGATTGTATTTGGCTCTGCTAATTGTATTTTCATTTTATAGCGTAACATATTTTTACTTGAATGAGTAACCTATTAAAAATCAAAATGTGATTTTAAATGTCGTGTATTTTCCTACTTCACTTTCTACATGAATTGTTCCATGATTTAATTCAATGATTTTTTTAGCTATCGATAAACCTAAACCATTGCCGCCTAACTTTCTGGAACGGGATTTATCAACTCTATAGAATCTGTCAAAAATAAAATCTATATCCTCTTTTGGAATACCTACACCATGGTCAGTGATTTCAATTGATATTTGTTTGTTCCTTAGATTTGTTTGAATTTGAATATATTTATTAACTTGATCATATTTCATGGCGTTATCAATGAAGATAATTAGTACTTGTTCAAATTGATAACGGTCTATTTTTATATTAAGCGGTTTTTGATAAGGTACAAATTCAAAAACATAATCTTGATGAAGTTGTTTTAGTGATTTAATTCTGGATGTAATCTCTTGATTAATTTCTACACTTTCGGTTTCATTTTCTTTACTATTGTTGTTATCTTTTGTTAACAATAATAATTCTTCAACTAATTTTGTAATTCTAGTCATTTCTTCTAAGGATATGTCGAGTGACTCTTCAAGAATTGCTGCATCTTTTTTGCCCCACCGCTGTATCAAATTTAAGTGACCCTGAATAATTTGTAATGGAGTTCGTAGCTCATGTGAAGCATCTTCAACAAATTGACGCTGTTGGTTAAACGATTCTTCTAATTGGAACATCATTTCATTAAAAGTGACAATTAAATTATCTGTTTCTTCATAATTAGTAACTAAGTCCACTTTTTCTTGGAAACCATCACGACGAATTTGCTGCATTTTATTAGACATTAAGATTAATGGTTTTGTAATTTGTGCAGAGAAGAAATAACTTACCATTGCAGTTATAAAAGTAGCAATCACTCCAAATATGAGTGCAATAAAATACAATGAATTGACGAGTGCATTATAATTCTCTAAAGAATGAATGATTACGCTATATCCTTTAAAATGGTGCGTATTAATCCGGTTTGTAATAATTAAATAATCGTTGTTATGGTATTTTTTTATTAAAGCCGTATCAATTTCTTTAGGTTTGAAATTAGGTGAATAAACGATATCGTTGTCATTTGAAGTCTCTATTTGTTTTTCACCATTTTTATTATAAAGAATCACTTTTTGAAAATTACCTAACGAAGCATTTAAGTCTAATGGTGTAATATCGTTTAATTGTTTAGATTCGAAAAGTTGAATGATATCCGATGAACTTCTTTCAGCTTCGCTTAGTTCGTTGTGACGTAATGCGTTACTTAGAAAGAATATGATAATTAAACTAAATATAAATATGGTTGAAAATGTAATCGTTGTTGTGATAATCATCCACTTGGTTTTTAATTTACGCTGTTTCATTTTCTAACCACATATCCCACGCCACGTACAGTTTCTATGATTTTATCTTTATTATATGGTTTAAGCTTATTTCTTAAATAGCGGATGTATACATCAACAACGTTAGTTTCAACTTCTGAATCATAACCCCACACATCTGCGATAATTTGTTCTCGCTGTAATACATGATTACGATTTTCAGCTAATAAGGTCAATAAATCATATTCTGTTTTCGTCAAATCTAAAGAATTACCATCTACAGTTACTTTAAAGCCATCTCTATCTATAATAATGCCTTGCATGTCGATGATGTTCTTTTGTGGCTGTCTACGTAACATTGCTCTTATTCTTGCTAATAATTCTTCAATATCAAAGGGTTTTACTATATAATCATCTGCCCCATAATCTAATCCAGCTACTTTATCGTAAGTGTCACTTTTTGCTGTGATAATAATTATAGGAGTGGATTTATTTTGTCTGACTTGTCTACAAATTTCTAAACCATTAATATTAGGTAGCATCAAATCTAACAAAATCAAATCGTAATCATTTGTTAAAGCTTTTTCTAACCCAGGTTTGCCATCATATTCAATATCTACTGCATAGTTTTCGTGCTCTAATTCTAACTCGATGAAACGCGCAAGATTTTGTTCATCTTCAACAATTAAAATTTTTGTCATTGCTTACACCTCAAAATATATAATATATGAAATAACAGTTTATAGAAAGTAACAGGGTATTAAAAATAAAATAAGATATTGAATATAAATAAGTATAACGATGTTGAAATAAAAAATAAGAAAATATTCGAAATCTAATTGACAATTATTCTCAGTGTTGTATAATGTAATTGAAAATGATTATCAATACTACATAGACATTCCCCCCACACATATTTGTTTTAGTAGAATTGATCATTTTCGTAAATATCCCCTTTTATATGCCCGTAAAAGACTAACGTTGTAAATCAACGTATATATAGAAACCGGTTTGCATTATGAAATCGGTTTTTATAATAATTTTTGACACAATTAAATTAAGTTTGAGATATAAGTATCTCAGATGAATTTAAAAAATGGCAATTTCTATATAAAATAGAAATTGCCATTTGTTCTATTTCGTTATTTTTTAAATTTTTAATTTGTGTCTTAATATTAATGTTGATAATACGACACAAAAAGCACCACCAATGATACCGGCAATGATATCAGTTGGATAATGAACACCAAGATATACTCTTGATGATGAAATTAAAATAATAAATAGTGCTGAAAGACCTATCATAATTCCTTTTGTTTTACCTTTCAAGACACGATTAGCAATGTAAATGGTACTGCCAAAGAAAGCGGCTGACCCCATTGCGTGTCCACTTGGAAAACTAAAACCAGAGATATCTATGAGACGTAATAGTGTAGGTCGTTCTCTGTCAAATACGTTTTTTAATAATGGGTTTAAAGTACTTGATAAACTCATTGCTATTGCAAAGAAAAGTGCCTCTATATTTAATTTTTTAAGCATTAAATAGGCGATAAGTAATAATGATAAACAAACCATTGCCCATACTTCCCCGATTTTAGTTACTCCTAAGAAAAATGTAGTAGTTATAAAACTTTCAGAAGAATATATGAATTCATAAACTTCATTGTCTATCCATTTCCCTAATCTTGATTCATGGAAGGATGCAATAATGCCAAAAATTAATGTAAAAATAATGAGTAGACTTATTCTTTTCCAACGACTCATTGCGTATCCTCCCTATTATTAGTTATTTGCATCTTTAATAATTTTATGAAATAAATCTTGGCGTGTAAAACTTTCTTTGTATGTTTGCATCTGAGTTATAATAGATTCACGGTGAGTTTCGATATCTTTTAACTGATCGATGAGTTTATCCTCGGTTAAAGTGTCTTCAGGAATTGTTCTTCCAAAACCTTTAGATTCAAAATTTTTCGCATTGTCAATTTGATCTCCTCTAGATTGGTCAAGGCCTAATGGAATTAAGAGCATTGGAATTCTTAATGCCAAGAATTCATATATAGCGTTTGAGCCAGCACGACTAATAACTGTGTCTGTTATCGCTAATAAATCAGTTAAATCGTCTTTAACAAATTCAAACTGAACGTATCCTTCTTTATTTGTCAAGGATTGATCCAGCAATCCTTTACCAGTTAAATGAATCACTTGATAATTATTTAATAATGCGTCTAAATTATCTCTAATAATATCATTTAACTTTTTACTTCCAAGGCTACCACCCATGATTAATAAAACCTTTTTATTATCTTTAAATTCTGTTAATTGATAGCCTCTATTTTTATCACCACTTTTTAAATCTTCCCGCACTGTAGCACCTACAAAATCCGCTTTTTCACTCGGCAGGTATTGTAATGTATCCTCAAAGGTTGTATAAATCTTTTTAGCAAACTTTAAAGCAATTTTATTTGCTAGTCCGGGTGTTAAATCAGATTCATGTATAATAGTTGGAATTTTTAGGGATTTAGCAGCGATAACTACAGGCACAGATACAAAACCACCTTTTGAGAATAATAGGTCAGGTTTTTCTTTTTTTAATATGCGTCTTGAATCGAAGATACCTTTTAATACTTTAAAAATATCTTTAATATTTTCAAAAGAGATGTATCGTCTTAATTTACCGCTTGAAATTTTATGATATGGGATTTCTGGTAATTGGGATTCAATCATTTCTCGTTCCATACCATTTTTGGAGCCGATATAAAATGCTTCATGTCCTTCTTCTAAAGCTGTTGGAATCAAACTTAGATTAACAGAAACATGTCCAACAGTACCGCCACCAGTAAATGCGATTTTTGTCATATTATTACCTCTATTCTTCTAATTTTTTATAATAGGCATAGAATGGTTCTCCTTTATCGAAAGGAGGATAATCAATATTTACTTCACCTAATTTGATAAAGCCAAATTTTTGGAATAATCCTTGAGCACGTTTATTCAATGCAAAAGTGTCAGTTAACATTACATGTACATTATCTCGTAAAGCAAGGTTAACAGCAAAATCAAATAATTTTGTAGCAGCACCTTTATATTCTGATGAGGCTGCCAATCTATGAATAACGTATGCATTTTTTCTATCAATTGGCCATGCCAGTTCATCATACCACTCAGATTGTTGCTGGTCGACAACTATAAAGGCAAAAATTGTATCTTTTTCTTCTAAAACAAACAATGAATCTTTACTAATATCTTCTTTGAAATGTGATTTTAATGGATATTGTTCATCCCATTGGTTGTTGTTTTCTTGTTGCATTATTGACTTTGCTTCTTCTACAATCGTTAAAATAGTTGGTAAATCTTCTACGGTACCTAATCTTATCATGCGAGGTTCACCTCTTTATTTTAATTTGTTTAATAGGGTTTGTAATACAGTATCTTCTTTATTTGCTTTATTAACTAAAGCTTGTGTGAATTTATCATTGGTTTGTTTGTTGAATTTTCCATTAACTGTTAAATTATTATCTTTTTGGAATGATTTAATAGCATCTTCTAATTCCTTATCAAAGCGTTTAGATTTATTATTAGACTGATAGTTTAATGCAGATAGACCCACTTTAATTGTTTTAACATGTTTGTCTTCATCACCCAACTGGTATGTCTGTGTATTAGGTATGACGCTTAAAGATTGATATTCAGGTTCATTAATTTTTGTATCAGGATTAATGCCTTTCCCATGAATATAACGAGATTTTGGAGTCAACCATTTCATATTCGTAAATTTTAATAGAGAACCATCATCAAATTCATGTGTGGTTTGTACTATACCTTTACCAAAAGTTTTTGAACCGTAAACTTTAGCTTTATTATAATCCATCATAGCACCAGTGAATACTTCTGACGCGCTGGCCGAACCTTTATTCACTAAAATTGAAACATCCATATCCTTAGCTTCTTTGCTTGCATCGTTTGATGTTTTTATTTGTTCTTTTTGATCTCCTTTTTCAAGTTGAACTGCGGTTTTTCCTTTATCCACGAAAATATTTAACATTTTCACAGCTTCATCAAGCAATCCACCAGGATTATTACGTAAATCTAGAACAATTTTTCGAATTCCATCTTTATGAGCTTTAATAATTAAAGATTTTAATTCACCAGAAGTACTACTTTGAAATTTATTTATTGTAAACACACCAGTATTTCCATGTTTTTCATATTCAACACTTTTAACATGTATTTTATCCCTTTTAATAGTGATGTCGTGTTCTTGGTTCGCTCTTTCAATTGTTAATGTAACTTTTGAACCTTGTTTTCCACGCACTTTTTTGACTATAGCTTCAAGTGGTTGACCTTTAATAGATTTACCATTCACCTTAGTCACTACATCTTTAGGTTGAATGCCAGCTTTTTCTGCAGGAGAGTTTTTCATAGGGCTTGTAATTTGAATTTTATCTCCCTTTTTTTGCATTTCTGCACCAATACCCACAAAATCACCTGAGACATCCTCGTTAAACGATTTAGATTCTTTTTTAGTCATATATTCCGAATATGGATCATCTAAATCTTTTACCATTCCCTTAATTGCAGATTCCGATATTTTTTCTGAATCTGTATTTTTATAATATTCCTTATTTAAAATACTATAGACATCTTCAACCTTTTTCATTTCTGTTCTTTGTTTTCCATCTAACCCACTTGTCCAGTTCATGACTGCTATGGTTGCAAAAACTGTTAAAACTGCTGTTATAAGCACAATACTTATGATTGTTAAAATGAAATTTTTCCGTTTAAAGCTCATATTTTTAGTGGAATATTTGTTATTAGCATCGTTATTTTTAGTTTCTTCGTGGTTTTCATTTTGCATGTCTGATCTTTCCGACATTTTATCACTTCCTAAATATATGTATAATTCAAATCGAAATTTTATTGATTTGAAAATAAAAGTAGCTGGGATTGAATCATTAAAGATTAATCCCAGCTCTCTATGATACTTTATTATTTTAATATACTTTACTATATTCTCTCAAATATAAACTAAGACTAAAATTTTAACCATTCAGTATATTCATCATATAAACTATCAAAAACAGACATTGAAACGGTATAACTTCCTTGCATTTCAATGTAATCTGATAGAGCATGAAAATCTTTTTCCTGTCGTGGAAAAGACAAATCATCAAAAATTTCTTCAGCTAATTCGCCTTTTTCGTCTTTTCGACCACGTGCTGTTAATGCAAATTGATAAAATGAATGATCTTTCATTAGTTCATTGTCACATCAATAATTTTAGTTTCACCTTTAGTTACTGATGTTATATCGTCGGCAATTGCCACAGATGACGTGTTATCTGAGTTTGTAACAATTATTGGAGAAATAACTGATTTAGCATTTTCTTTTATATAATCTAAATCAAAACGTAATAATGGGTCTCCCACACTAACAGTATCGCCACTTTCGACTAATACTTCGAAACCTTCTCCGTCAAGTTGTACTGTATCTAAACCAATATGAACAAGTAGTTCAAGTTCATTATCAGCTTGTAAACCAATTGCATGTTTTGTTGGGAAGATATTATCTACTTTACCATTGATTGGAGAAACAACTTCACCATCAGTTGGATTTACTCCAAATCCTTCTCCCATCATTTTTTGCGCAAACACTGGATCTGGGATATCTTCTATTTTCACATATTCTCCAGTAATAGGTGCATATACACTCGTTTCTTTGTCGACTTCTTTACCTTTACCAAATAATTTTTTAAACATGTCTTGTTCGCTCCTTATTTTTCAAAATGTGGTATTAAATCTCCGTAACCTAATTCTTCCAGTTTTTCAAATGGTATAAATTGCACGGCAGCTGAGTTAATACAATATCTTAAACCGCCACTTTCAGTTGGACCATCATTGAAAACATGTCCTAAATGGCTGTTCGCATCTTCAGAGCGTACTTCTGTGCGCACCATACCAAATGTTTTGTCAACGAGCTCTATGATTTCATCATCATCTAAAGCTTTTGAGAAACTAGGCCAACCACAGTCTGATTCAAATTTTTCTTCTGAGGTAAATAAAGGTTTACCAGAAATTTTATCAACATAAACCCCTTTTTCAAAATGATTCCAATATTCATTTTGGAAAGGAGGCTCTGTTCCATCTTCTTGAGTTACCAAGTATTCCATTTCTGTTAAATCATTTTTATTTTTCTTAATCATATTGTTTCCCCCAATGTTTTTCTATAAAACTTTTTCTGCCAGAACCACGTTGATATTGCTCATAATGCAATGGATTCTTTTTATAGTAATCTTGATGATAGGATTCAGCAGGATAAAAGTTTTTGTATGGTTTTATGGGTGTAATTACGGGTTTATTAAATATTGCCTGCTCATTTAACTCTTGAATTTTTGCTTCTGCAGCTTTTTTTTGTGCTTCATTATGATAAAAAATAGCTGGTTGATAATGTTCGCCTCTATCAAAAAATTGACCGCCATTATCAGTTGGATCAAATGTTTTAAAATAAACATCTAAAATGTTCTCGAAGGAAGTAATTTCAGAGTTATATGTGATTTGTACTGCTTCTACATGGCCGGTTTGTCCATGACTAACATCTTCATAAGAAGGGTTTTCAACATGTCCACCACTATAGCCAGAAACAACATTTTCAATGCCCGGATAAGAGGTGAACGGTTTTACCAAACACCAGAAACAACCCCCAGCTAATGTCGCATATGCCATGGTATACCTCCTTTTTTATTATCTTGTCATTAAGTTATCATTATTTTCAGTGATAAGCTATTAAATTGTTTTGAAAATTTAACAAATGAAAGAATAATTAAAACGAACCTTAATTTATTATAAATTAGTTTATGATTTTAAAACAACTAGACCTATTGCGCCTTCTCCAGTGTGTGTTGATATTATAGGTGTTGTAACATTTGTATCATATTCAGTGATATTAAATTCTTCGGTAAAATGCTTTTTAATTTTATCCACAAATTCTAAAATATTAGCGTGTGCGATACCGATAGATTTAATTTTTTTATCTCCTAAAAACGTACTGATTTCTTTTTTTAGAAATTGAATACTACCATTTTGAGTACGAGAATTATGAATGAGTTCAATTTTACCATCGTCAAGCGTCCCAATTGGCTTAATTTTCATCATATTACCAATTAATCCTTTCGTTTTACTGATTCTACCACCTTTGATTAATTGATTTAATTGGCCAATAACAACATATAATTTTATATTACTTTGTAAGTCAGTTATTTTTGAAACAATTTCTTCTGATGAAAAACCTTGGTTATTCCAATCTACAACATGTTGGACTTGATATCCTAATCCAAATGAAATAGATTTTGAATCTATGACAGTTACCGTACTATCTGTCATTTGACTTGCTTGAAGTGCGGTTTGATAAGTACCGCTAAGCCCTGATGTCATGTGGATACTAATGATTTCAGAACCATCTTTGCCTAATTCATCATATAACTCAATAAAATTACCGATAGCTGGTTGACTCGTTTTTACATCAGCATTTTCTTCTAATTTTTTTATATATGCTTCAGAGGAAATGTCGACTTGATCTACATACGACTTACCATCAATAGTTAAATTAAGTGGGATGACATGTATATCATTATCTTTTAAATAAGCATGAGATAAATCTGATGTTGAATCAGTTACAATTTTCATTTTCATTATTCTTTCCTCCTATGTTGTATCTTTACGAACTAAATGTAGAAATGTATGTGGAATCGTATTTTTTTCATCTAATGTTCCCGGAATAGAAGATTCTACTTCCCATTCTTCAAATGTATAAGGTGGAAAGAATGTATCTCCATTATATTTATCTTCAATTACTGTAATATACATATCATCGACTTTATCAATCATTTCTTCAAATAATGTTTGTCCACCAAAAATGAACACATGGCCTGGCAAATTATATATTTCGTCAATTGAATGGATAACATCTACACCGTCATGTGCGAATGATTTATTTCTTGTTAATACTACGTTTTTTCTATTAGGAAGCGGCTTTCCTATAGAATCAAATGTTGCACGGCCCATAACAAGTGTATTGCCAGTGGATAGTTTTTTTACATGCTTTAAATCATTTGGTAAATGCCATGGTAGTTGATTATTTACCCCAATAACACGTTGCTGATCGTGAGCAACAAGTATAGAAAGTGTCATAATTTCCCTCCTAATAGTAATATAATATTATCAGTAAATATATTAAATCATTATTAATACTAATCATTTTTTAAAATTTTATACAGCTATTGGTGCTTTAATTGCTGGATGTGATTCATAATTTACTATTTCTAAATCTTCATAGTTAATGTCGAAAATAGAGTTATCTGAATTTATTTTAAGTTGTGGTGGCGCATAGCTTGTACGAGACAACTGTGTTTCAATAGCTTCCATATGATTTGTATAAATATGAGCATCGCCGAATGTGTGTATAAATTCACCCACCTCTAAACCACATTCTTTAGCAATTAAATGTGTCAGCAAACTGTAACTAGCAATGTTAAATGGTACACCTAAAAAGATATCTGCACTTCTTTGGTATAATTGGCAACTTAATTTCCCATCTTGGACATAAAACTGAAACATTGTGTGACAAGGTGGTAATGCCATAGTATCGATTTCAGTTGGATTCCAAGCTGAGACAATATGGCGTCTTGAATTCGGATGATGTTTAATTTGTTCGATAACAGTTTTTAACTGATCAAAATGATTGCCATTTTTATCTTCCCAATCACGCCATTGTTTGCCATAAACATTTCCTAAATCACCATATTTTTTAGCAAAAGACGCATCATTTAAAATTAGCTCTTTAAATTTACGCATTTCCGCTTTATATTTTTTATTAAATGCCTCATCGGTTTGGGCTCTATGACCAAAGTTTGTCATGTCTGGACCTTTATAATCAACTGAGTTAATATAATTTTCAAACGCCCATTCATTCCATATATTATTATTATATTGGAGTAAATATTTAATATTTGTATCGCCTTTGATAAACCATAGTAATTCAGTTGCAATCAATTTAAATGATACTTTTTTGGTAGTTAGCAATGGAAATCCTTTTGACAAATCAAACCTTAATTGATGTCCGAATTTTGAAATAGTACCTGTATTTGTACGGTCTTCTTTTTGCTTTCCTATTTCTAATATTTCGTTACAAAGATCATGATAGGATTGATCAAATGTATTTAGCATGACGAACACACTCCTTTCAACAGTAAAGTTATTTATAGTTAATCATATTTTAAAATACCAATAATTTAAAGAAATAACCACTAGTAAAGTGAAAATATGAGTGGAATTTGAGAATAAAATATGTATTCAGTTTATGCCTTAATAATATTGGCTGGTTGTTCTAATGATTATGATAAATAATTAGAAGTATTATAAACTTTTTAAATAGTTATAATCAATAAAAGGATGACCTAGAAACTACTCAAAAAACAGTAAAAATATGCTCATTAAATTAATGCATGATAAGTATTAAGGATGTTGTACTTGTTATTAAAGCAATTTAAGGCTGAGACATTTATTTATATCTCAGCCTTGGTCTTATTGATTAATCACAATAATCATCAAATATGTCTTTAATATCCATACAAATATCTTGTATATCTCTACCTTCTATATGTTCTCTTGGCATAAAATGTTTTAATTCTTTTCCTTTAAACAATGCATACGATGGACTGGACGGTACTTGTTGAATAAAAGCGCGCATTTCTTCGGTTGCTTCTTTATCTTGACCGGCAAAAACAGTCACTTTATTTGTTGGTTTTTTTTCATTTTGTTCTGCAACAGTAACTGCAGCAGGTCTTGCCAATCCAGCAGCACAACCACAAGTTGAATTAATCACAACAAAAGTTGTTTCATCTTCAGATACATTATTCATAAAGTTATCAACATCAACAGCAGTTTCTAAACTGTTAAAGTCGTGATTTGTGAGTTCGCTGCGCATTTGTGTTGCGAGTTCATTCATATATGCTTCATAAGCATTCATTTATAACACTCCTATTTCATTTAATGATAGTTTCTTTAGCTATTATTTCGATTTGCAATTTGCTTCCAAACGGAACCTAATGCCTCATCGCCATTTTCAATTCTTGTTATAGCCATTTCGATTTGCAGCTTCACTTCATAGGCTGAATCGTCAGCATGTTCACGAAGTGAATTTAACTGCTCTGGCCCACCTTCATCAAAAATAAACATTGCTGCTCTCCATCTGACTATTTTATGTGGATCGTCTAATGCTTTTTCCATTTCTGGTAATGCTTGTTTGAAACCTAAATCGCTTAAACAATCACCAGCAGTTCTTCTTACTGCAGGGCTTTTATCGTTTAAGCCTTTATAGAGGTATGGGAGTACGATTTCATCTTCAATCATTCCAAGGAGTATAATTGCTTCACGTCTTAATGGTGTTTTCTGTTCATCACTCACGACCTCACCGAGCAACGGTAAATCTTCAATTGTAGGTGTTGGGAATGATTTTAGCATTCTTAATCGTTCTTTCCAACTTTCAGTTGCTTGATATGCTTCCAATGTTACATGTCGGTATTTAGTTTCAGGAATTGTAACGTTGGATGCTAAAGCTTCTTCAACTCGTTTTTGCAATTGATCTTTAGGATAGATTGCCGTTATTTCTTCAACGACGTCTTCCATTACCTCTGAGAGTTCGCCATAGCGTATTCCAAAATCTTCCCATTTACGTTGGAACACAACATTATCATCATCTTTCTGTGCAGCTAACATGCTATCAACATATATTTCAGGTAATTGTTTACGTTGTTCTTCTGAACTTGTCGTTAGTTTAATTTGATAAGGAATACCTTTGAATGTCAAAACCTCTGCTTTTACTTCACCAAAATGTTCATCTGGTTGTGCTTCGGAAGTTATTTCTTGTTCATCATTGAGTGTTGCTGTTACTTTTGGTAAAACATCTTCCCAATCAAATTTTGGTTTTTTATCTACAGCCAAAAAATCCATTACATGAAATATAGATTTAACACCATCAATTGCTAAAACATCATTGATAAAATCAGGTTGCCCTTCTGCGACTGATGAATAAGTATTAGACTGGTTATCTTCTCTTTTTTCACTTAGTACAATTTTCATTGTATTTGGACTTGGTGTAGGTTCAACACGTACTATTTCCATTAAGGCACCCTCCTTATGTTTATATTTCTTCTAGAGCTTTTGTGATGTTTGGTAAAAGTGTATCCCAATCTACTTCTGAATTTTTATCTACAGAAATAAAATTCATTGCTTGAAATATAGATTTAACACCTTCTACATCTAGTACTGCATTGATGAAGTCAGGTTGTCCCTCTTTAACTTTTGTATATGTGTTAGGTTTGTTATCCCCACTATCTATGTTTAAATCAATTTTCATCGTATTTGGATTTGGTGTCGTAGCTATATTTATTATTTCCATAATCGTATGCTCCTTTTTATTGTAATTCATTGCCAATTTGCTTAATTTGTTTTCCGACAGAACATTCATTAATACAAAAATGATGTGCTTGTGTTTTGCCGTTTGTCTTTTTTATATGACGTTTCAATAAACACGCTTTACAATATGTGTTCATTAATTGGTCTATGGCATCAATTGCCTCTTTTTCAGAATAGGTTAGAATACGTTTCACGCTCCTGTACTTCTAAAAATGAATTATAAGTACCCAACTAGTTAATTTATTATAAGATTTGAGACTTGTTGATATTATATCATTTGTAACAACGATTGTTTAATCATTAATATGAAATATAACATTAGTATAAATATTTAAAAAATCAGTTGAAGTTTGAACTTGCTTTTTTAATATTTTCTAGTAAAATAATGTAGTTGTTTATTTTGCGGTTTCTAAACACCCGCATTATCAAAATTTAGGAGGAATAAAATTGTTTAATGAAATATTTGGCGTTATTACTTTTTTAGTAACATTCATATTATTAGTTACTATGTATCGTTTGTTTGGTAAACATGGTTTGATTGCATGGATTGCTATTGGCACCATTATAGCTAATATCCAAGTTATTAAAACAATCGATATTTTTACTATTTCAGCAACCTTGGGAAATGTTATGTTTGCATCTATCTATTTAGCAACTGATATTTTAAATGATATTTACGGACGCAAAATAGCTAAACGTGCAGTTTGGTTAGGTTTTTGTTCGACATTGGTGATGATTATCGTGATGCAATTTTCGCTTCATTTCACGCCTTCCCCGGTAGACAATACACAAAAAGCATTAGAATCTATTTTTAATATTGTTCCAAGGATTGCTTTAGGTTCGGTTATAGCATACATTATTGGACAACATTTAGATGTATTACTTTTCTCATTAATCAAAAAAGTGTTTAGTTCAGATAGAACATTTATTATAAGAGCATATGGTAGTACTATTTTAAGTAATATCGTGGATACGGCGTTATTTGTCATCATTGCTTTTTTAGGTGCAATGCCAAATGAAGCGGTATTTGAAATCTTTATTACAACGTATTTATTAAAAATTGTTTCTACTATCTTTAATGTTCCTTTTGGTTATTGGGCAAAATCAATGTACCGAAAAGGCAAAATACAAAAATTAGATGAAGGTTATTAATGACATGTTTTAATATAACTGACGAAAAGCCCGTAAATGATTAACAGATAAGTTCATTTACGGGCTTATTTATTTCTGGTGATTTAATATAATTATAATATTTCAATTATCTTTTCTTTTAAGAACTTGAATGTGTGATACCCTTCAGTTTCTAAGAAGTGGCCGTTATGATTTATATAATGTGTTTTGACATTTAATTGTTTTGATAATCTATCTGTAGCGTCTATATTCACTACTGGATCATTTAAAGCACCAATTGTAATAATGTGTTGCGCACATAATTTATCGAGTTTTATACGTGTGTTATCTATATATTGATTTAATTCGGGTATGTTCGATAACTTTTCGTTAAAACCTGAAACTAGAAAAAGGCCTTTTATTTTTGAATGAGGCTTAACAGAAGTTAAATAATGTAATATTGATATGACTCCCAAACTATGTGCAACGATAATAGTTTCTGAATTCAATTTACTTTGAATAATATCATCTATTGCTTGACACCATGAATCAAGTTCAGGATGATCAGAATTTGGTAAGTGTATAATTTCAACATTATAACCATATGCCTCTATTTGTGAGGCTAACCATTGAAACCAATGGCTTTTTGTACTAGCTTGATAGCCATGTATAATAAACATATTTTTCAATTAGATCATCCTTTATTAAATTAATGTTGTGCTTTTTTAACGACGGTACTAGCTTACGTTATATTGATGTATTTTTCCAAGAAAAATGCATCTACATGATTATACTTATTTATGTTCTTTTGATAATATAAAATTAACTTATTAAATTTGAAGGTGAATTTATGGCGAAAATATATTTTGATGCTGCTACAGCAGGCAATCCTGGTCAAAGCGCATGTTCTATCGTTATCATTACTGAGCAAGAACGATTGCATTATGACTGTGATTTAGGAATCTTAGACAATCATAGTGCAGAATGGGCAGCTTTCGTATTTGCATTGGAATGTGCAAAACACCACGGGATTACTACAGCACTCGTATACACTGATTCGAAATTAATAGAAGATAGTATGAACAAAGGACAAGTAAAAAATAAGCAGTTTATAAATTACTTGCTCAAAATAAAATCATTAGAGTCATATTTTGATTTATTGTTTGTTAAATGGGTTCCAAGGAATCAAAATAAAGAAGCAAATCATCATGCCAAAAATGCCTTATATAAAATTACTAAAACAAGAGCAAAAAAGCGTTAAATCAAAACAGTATCTTAACAATTCAAAGTCAGTAGGATATTTGAAAACTTATTATGACGAAAATCAGAAATAGTCCCTTTCTATAGTGAGAAACTTTTAATAGATGATTCTAAACACATTTTTTGAATTTAAACCTTTATTTTAAAATATATGAGTGTGACTACAGGATAGAAGGATATCATTTTTATCTCGTTAAACATGTACGATGAAAAGGATTAGACAATAATTATAAAGGACTCGTACGTATTTATTTGAATACGTATGAGCCCTTTATTTTTTATTTAACTAAAATGTGTAGCTAAGTATTTTCCTGATACATAGAGTTCATGTTCTTTACAAATATTTAGTATTTCAGCTAAATCCGTCCCAAACTTCATGTCGTTTAATAAATCAGAAGTATTAATAGGTACTTCTGTATGAATTTTAGCTAGTGATTTAGAAAGTTTCAAATTGTATAAATTATCTTCTATTTTATGTCTTTGACCAGGTGTCAATTCGTTTAAAGCGTCAATCACTGCTTCAACAGAACCATGATTTTGAATAAGTTTTATAGCAGTTTTTTCACCAATTCCTTTAACACCAGGATAACCATCAGCACTATCTCCCATAAATGCTTTAACATCTATTAATTGTAGCGGATTTAATCCATATTCATTTTGAAATCTGTCTAATGTATAGCGGTTGTATAAGTTAAATCCTTTTTTAGTTAACCAAATTTCAACATTAGGATTAATACATTGTAGAATATCTTTGTCACCAGTGATTACAAAAATTTGATTTTGTTGTGAATATTGATGTGCCAAAGTGCCTATTACATCATCTGCTTCATAATTTTGGACACCAATATTTACAAATCCAAATTGGTTTGATATTTCTTTAACATAATCAAATTGTGGTATCAATTCTTCTGGTGGTGCGGGTCGATTTTGTTTATATCCGTCAAACATTTCATTTCGAAATGTAGATTTACCCATATCCCAACACACAGCCACATGTGAAGGTTGTATTTCGTTTATCGCAGTAAATACATGACGAACAAACCCTTGAACACCGTTTGTAGGAATACCTGATGAATTTCTCATGAATTGTTTGTGTAGGCTAGTTGCGTAAAAATGACGAAACAGCAGAGCCATACCGTCTATTAATAATATCTTTTTGGACATCGTAAGTACCTCTTTCTAAATTAACAACTGAGCTTTTAATTCGCTATTTGTTTCTTGGAGTTGTTTTATTAAAGAATGATCCATTTCAAATGCTAAGAGTTGTTTAATTTGTGTGCGTATATCTTTTTCATACTGATTGAATTTTATTTCTGCATCATTATTCAAATTATTCACGATTTCAATTAATGCTTTTCTTAATTCAGCTATACAAGGTTTAAGTTGTACGAGCGTGTTTTGAGTTATTGTGGTTTGAACTTCATTTTGCATTTTTGGCTGCAAGATGTTCTTTTTCGTTAATGATTTAGGCAAAGCGGAAAGCATTTGACTTAAATCAATTTTTAAATAAGGATCGTCTAGTTCTATATTATTCTTATTAAATTCAGGTTCAATGAAAATGTGTAATTGCTCTAATTTTTGTTTTAAAGGAGCAATTTCTTCATGTATTTGTTGAATGAAATACTTTTTAACACGTTCCACTAGTAAGGATTGTTCTAAATACAATCTTTGATGAATTTGATCTAAGTATTGCTTTGTGGAATGACGTTTTGCTTCGTTAAAGTTGTTGCTCTGTGTCATTTGCCCATTATAAATTGATTTAACTTCATCTAACAACTGAATTTTCAAACGTTCATTGAGGTGATAAATTTGATCTTCAACTTCATTTGAAGCACGCTGCACGGCAATTTGTAATATATTATTATTCAGTAATATTTGATTATGATACTGCTCGAGTTTGTTTTTACGTTGCTTAATTTTAGATTGATTATGCTGTGCGTCTTCTATCATTTGGTCAAATGCTTCTGAAATATTGGTTAATTGTTTCGTCATTTGTTGTTGCAATATATCTTTAGACTCAACTTGAGTAAAATAGTTTATACTATTTTTTAGTTTATCAATTCCTAAGTCTCCTGTTTTTAAAGCTTCTCGACTCGAAACTGCAAAAATGTCCGAATTCATATTTACTTGGTTAAGTGCATCACTTACATAATTTATGACTGCATTTAAGTCTTCTTCAGTTTCAGCTAAATCAGTTGCATTTATGACCATTTTAAATGCTTGATTTTCACTTAATTGGTTCATTTCTTTCATATGTTCTATAAAGCGTTTGTCATTATCTGTGAATGAATGATTAAAATAACTTACATAAAGTATTAAATCTGAAGAAGTTAAAATCTTTTCTGTTTCATTTGTATGACGTTGATTATTGGAATGTAACCCAAGTGAATCTACGATAACTTTATCTTTCAACCAATCGATAGGTAATTTCAAATGAACTGTATTTACAAAGGTTGCATATTCGTCTTCTGCACTCCATTTTTTTATTTCATCCCGTGCAATGGTATGTGTTAAACCTTGTTCTAGCATTTCTTGATACATCGCATAATGTTTCTCAATCGCATTGATAAATGCTAATTTGTTTTTTTCTAAAGATGCTGTTAGTTTTTTTGTGTTTTGATTTAAAAATGCCTCAATTGAATCAAAAGTTTTATTTTCCAATTCAAATAATTGGTTTAACTCTTCTAAGATTTGCTCAGGTGATTTAAGTGTAATTTGACTTTCTTCACCGTATGTCAGTTCTGTCATTGCTGCTGTTGTAGGATTTGGTGAACTAACAAGATATGCATCGCCTAGTAGTGCGTTGATTAAACTACTTTTTCCAGCACTGAACGTCCCGAAAACACCTATTTTAATGATTTTATGATCTAGGCGTTTCAGTGTATCGTTGATATCTTGTTTTGTTTGTTCGAATAATGGAATATCTTTTATCAAGTTTAATGAATTTTTTATATCTTGAATTGAAGTATCCGTTGTTTTTGTTTTAGTGGTATTAGAACGATTCTGTTTTTGAACTTCTGAATGCTCTGGTTTAGCTTGATATGTGATTTCTTCTCTATCTATTAATTTATCTAGTGAATCATCAATATGAATGTAGTAGTGTCTATAATTTTGTGTTTCAAGTGATTCTCTTAGATTACGCAACTCCATAAATTTAACATAATCATTGTAATCTTCTACTTCTTCTGTGCCAATGTCGTTTGCTTGAGAATGGCTGATTGCTTTCTCAAATAATGGTTCAGTTTCTTTAATAATAAATTGTTTAATAGATTTCATTAAGTCATCTGAAAATGTTAAAACATATTGATTACTAATAGATATTTGCATTTGATACAAATCATCTATGAGATTTGGAGGCATTTGATAGTGTTGGTTTAAAATCGCATCATTTACTTCGGATGAGTTAATAAATCGCGTTAAAAATGACATATCTTCTCTCAAAGGTTGGCGTATTTCTTGATTTACTTTTTCTTGTAATTGCTCAAGTAATTCTTGAAGTCTAATTTGTTGCGTTTCTAATGTTTTTTTCTTTTTATTGAATATGCCGCCTACTTTAAAGTCTTTAGTTTTGCTCTCTAAATAAGTTCTTATTTTTTCTCTAGTATCGTGCGTCATAACATATGCATTGTCGAGAATCGCTTTACGCTTTTGTTTTAAGAAATCATACAATTGATCAGGGTTATTAAGTAACTTCGCTTCTTCACTTACTTGTTGATGTTGTTGAAAGTTTAAATATGCTTGGTCAAAGTCTTCTTCAAATATATCTAGCTCATTTAGAATCGTTTGAATTTCATGTTGTATAAAAGATAGTTGTTCGTCTGTAATAAAATTCACAGTACGCTCCACATAATCCGCCATTGATTCTCTATGTTGATCTTTATCGATGAGATAATCTGAAAGTGCTTGAATTTGGTTGTGTTCATGTTCAAATTTAGAAACATAAAATATTTGATCTAATTTGATTTCCCATTCAGCAATTGATTTTTCAACGCGTTGTTTAAATGTGTCGAATGGAATTTCCGATTCATGATGTTTATCTATTTGGTTGATAACAAAAACGACCGGAACACCAGCATAGTTCAGCTGTTTCATAAATTGAAAATTCATTGCAGATTGAACATGGTTATAGTCTACTGTGTAAAATAAAACATTACTTGTATACATAAATTCTTCAGTACTAGATTGGTGTGTTGATACATTTGAATCAACGCCTGGTGTATCTTGAAGTGTGAACCCTTTATTAAATTTATCAGAAGGAAATTTAATTTCTACAGATTCAACGTCAATATTTTCACGATTCATTTGTTTAACTTCATCGTAGTTTGTTAATAAAGTATATTTTTGGTTGTTCAAATTAGCTATAATACCTGGTTCATCTGATACAGAGACAATTGCTGTGTTACTGGTTGTGGGCACTGGTGAACTTGGTAGTATGCTTTCTTCTAGTAGCATATTGATAAGTGTGGATTTGCCTGCTGAAAAATGGCCGACAAAAGTAGCAGTATACTGTTCTAAAAATATTTTTTTAATGACTTGATTTATAATATGAATCAATCTATGATTGTTTGATTTTTCAACCTCTTTTTTTAATTTATATAGTATATCGAGTTGCTTCGTTTTAGACATGTTATGTATCCCCTTTATTACTTATATGTAATTAATTTCTATTGTATAACAAATTAATGTGCGTCTAAAGTAAGTTAGCAAAATTAAATTGTATTTAGCAATGTTTTATAAGTAGAAATGTAAAAAGTATTTTCCGCTTATTGAATGTGACTTAATTTAAAATTAAAAATACCACCTTAACTGGTGGTATTCGCAATCATTAATAAATTAGTCGATTTTACAATTTTATTTTTATTTCCATCTTGGTTTATTAAAATCAGTATTAGGTTTGTTAATACCAATGTTTTCTTTTAAATACAGTTCAGGGTTTTTGGCAATTTGGACTGCAACAGCAGCAACACTTTTTCTGGAAACTTCTGTTCCCTTAAATAATTCATTTTTATGAGTAATCTCATAATCAATTTCGTTAATATCTGATAACCATGCAGGTCTTAAAATAGTATAATCGAGGTTTGAACTTTCAATGATATCAGCTGCTTGTTTATAAATAGGTAAGTGATTATGGATTTGTTTATTTACCCATTCACCAAATTTACCTGGTACCTCATTGTAAATACCAAGAGCCGCTACAAATATTAAACGATCAACGTGATTTTGTTCCATAGCTTTAACAATAGTACTTGCTTCTTTATCTAATTCACCAGAAAGGCTAGCAAATACAATATCTACATCTTCCATTGCACTGTTAACATCCTCGAAGTTTGTAGCATCTCCTTCACGTACACGGATGCGATCTGATGCATAATCAGGTAATCTGTTAGCGTCTCTTAAAAATAATCTCAGCGTATATGAGGTGTTTTCTAAAAAAGAATTAATAGCTGCTTTAGAAATAGCTCCATTTGCCCCTAATATTAATACTCTCGTCATATAATCACTCCATTATAATATATGATTAAAAATAATAGTGTATATAATAAATTTTCGATTGGTTCACTTTTTATCTAATTTTACAATACTACAAATGCATAATTTATACTAATGATATATTTGCGACATTGAATATAATAAAATGACCGATTTGATATGTAAACATGTTTTGAACAATTTCAAAACATAATAAAAATCGTAAAGATAACTTATATAAAGTTACCTTTACGGAATTGAAAATATCGTTTAGTGAATAACAGGGTTATTATTCTTTTTAATTTTTACATATTGTGAAATACTATAAATTACAATGCCAACCCAAATAAAAATAAATGTAATAAATTGATCGATGCTAAAAGGTTCTTTGAATAAGAAAATACCTAATACAAACATAATTGTCGGTCCGATATATTGTATAAAACCAGTCAGTGATAGCGGAATTCTACGGGCGCCAGCTGAGAATAGTATAAGTGGAATTGCCGTTACAGCTCCTGAGAAGATTAACCAGAAAGATGAGGTATTATAGCCAAACGTTAAACTACCTTGTTGCCATATGTACCATAGGTATATAATGCCTGCTGGTGCAGTAACAATGCATTCTATTGTAATACTACTGATTGCATCAATCGGTACGATTTTTTTAATCAATCCGTAAATACCAAATGAACATGCTAGTAGTAACGAAATACTAGGGAATACACCGACTCTTATAGTCATATACAAAACACCGATAACTGCAAATCCAATGGCAATCCATTCTAATTTATTAAATCGCTCTTTAAGAAAAATTAACGCTAATAGAATACTTACGAGTGGATTAATGTAGTAGCCTAAACTGGATTGCAATACGTGGCCATTCGTAACAGCCCATATAAAAGTGCCCCAATTAATTGTTATTACATAACCAGCAGCTATGATAGCAATGAGTTGTATAGGATTTGCTATGAGCTGTTGTAAATCACGTTTAAATGGTGCTGTATTGTTAGTGACGACTACCACTATTAACATAAATATCATTGAAAGTATAATTCTAAAAGCTAATATTTCAAAAGCACCAATATCTTCTATTAAATCCCAATATATAGGTAAAATCCCCCATAAAATATATGCACCAAAAGCAAAAAATATGCCTTTTTTAAACTCGTTATTCATTTGTCACACCTCTTTCTGATTGCTCATGCAGTCTATTTTTTAGGATTTTTACTCCCCCAGTACTGATAGTAAGTACACTCTATATAACCATTAAATAACTTTCGTCTTTTGGTTGCTTTTTGATTAACTAAAAATTCAAATTCATTATTACTTGTTAAAATATAAGTTGATAAGTAAGGATGCTCCTGCATTAATTGGCCGATATAACGATACATTTCTTCCACTTCTGCTCTATCGCCAATGCGTTCACCATAAGGTGGATTGCCAATCAATGCAACTGGTTCTGCCGACTCAATTGATAAAGTGTTAACATCTTGAACTTTAAAGTTAATAATGTCTGATAAGCCAACCTCTTCAGCATTTCTACGTGCTATTTCTATCATTTCTGGGTCAATATCTGATGCATATATCTTTAAAGGTCTATCATAATTAGCTTGTTGATCAGCTTCATCTCTCAATTCATCGTATAATCTATCAGGCATAATATCCCATGTTTCTGAAACGAAATCTCGATTAAAACCGGGTGCAATATTTTGAGCAATTAAACATGCCTCAATCGCAATCGTTCCAGAACCACAAAATGGATCAATCAATGGTGTATCACCTGTCCAATTTGCTAATTTAATTAAACTAGCAGCAAGTGTTTCCTTTATAGGTGCTTCACCTTGAGCTAGTCTATAACCACGTTTGTTAAGTCCTGATCCAGAAGTATCTATTGTCAGTAGTGCTTTATCCTTTAATAGAGATACTTCCACTGGATATTTAGCTCCCGATTCATCTAGCCACCCTTTTTCTTTATAAGCAGATTTTAAACGCTCTACTATTGCTTTTTTAACGATTGCTTGGCAATCTGGCACACTATACAAAGTAGATTTTACACTACGACCTTGTACTGGAAAGTTTCCTTCTTTTTCGATGATTGTTTCCCAAGGGAGTTCTTTTGTCTTTTCAAATAATTCATCAAATGTTGTTGCATTAAATTGTCCAACAACAATCTTTATTCTATCAGCAGTTCTTAACCATAAATTACATTTAACTATTGCTGCTTCATCACCTTCGAAAAAGATTTTGCCGTTTTCTACTGTTGTTGTATAACCAAGTTCTTGAATTTCCTTAGAAACAACTGCTTCTAACCCCATTGGGCACACAGCTAATAATTGATACATTGTTTTGCTCCTTTTTTAAGTAGATTTAATTTTATTTTATCAAAAGTTATTTTAAATAGATATGACCTTACTTCTGTTCTGGATTATATTAAGGCTTTATGTTAAATTTAAACATTAAAAAAGCTCTCCTAATTGGGAGAGCTTGGGGTCTAGTAATGATGTTTCTATAAGCCATGTTTTGTACCTTTGTACTGCCAACGTGTACTAGTTACACTCGTACGCTGGTGGTAACCATCTGTCTACATACTTTTAAAGTATGCCTTATTTATACGTTGAATTCCGTTAAATAAGTGCTCCTACCTAATTTGGATTGCTCACTCGAGGGGTTTACCGCGTTCCACCTTTTATATTTCTATAAAAGCTACGTCACTGTGGCACTTTCAAACTATTTTAACCGTATCTAAAGACTTAGGTTATTTCGTTGCCGTCAACTTAATGCCTTGACTTATTGTTTCATCAAGCACGAACACTACAATCATCTCAGATTGTGTGAGCATGGACTTTCCTCTATATCGCTATAGCGATTACCCAAAACACCATCTTTAAGAGTATATCATTTTTCAAAGATCAGAACAAATAAAAATAAGATAAGTTTTGAGAAAAACAAAACTTATCTTTATGTACGCAATTATAACTACTTGGACATCGCATTTGTTATGATTGCTTGTTTTATTATTTACCAAAAACTGCTTTTTCTAAGTTTGAAATTCTTTTTAGTATATCGACGTTGTTATTATTAGTAGCATTGCTTGCAGCATTCCCATTTGCTGAAAAGTTTTTGTTTTCTTGTGGTCTTGAAGTAGCCACACGCAATCTCAATTCTTCTAGTTCTTTTTTTAGTTTATTGTTTTCTTCGGAAAGTTTAACAACTTCATTATCTAAATCTGCCATCTTTTGATAATCTGCTATGATGTCGTCTAAGAAAGCATCCACTTCTTCCCTTCTATAACCACGTGTCATAGTTTTTTCAAAATCTTTTTCATAAATATCTTTAGCTGATAGTTTTAATGAAACATCTGACATATTTTTTCCACCTCATTCGAAACTTTGTTCTTGAGACCACTGTAAATCGTTGATAAATTCTGTTAATTCATCAAACGAAACAATGTCACAAGTATAATTTGTTTTTTCCATAAAATCAACTAACATTTGCTTAAAGTATTTTGGACTAGCTTCTTGTTCTTCATCATATATTAGTAATGTTTGATCTGTATGGTCGAGCATAAATTGATCTGTTTGTTTAAATTGGTGTGGTCCCACATATGATGTATGAAATACACTATCTACAAAATCAGCATGCTGTACAATGTGATTATATTTTGCTTGATTCTGTTCATTCCATCTATCTGTGTGGCCATAAAATGGTGTAACGACACCAAGTTTAAGATCAGGATACGTTTCTTTTAAATCAATTACTACTTCAGCAGTCCATAATTCTATACCCATCTGTCCTTGTATTAATACCCATTCAAGTCCTTCTTCAATCAATGATTTTAATTTATGTGCTATAAATTTTTTTAAATATGAAACTTCAGGTGCGTCATCTTTAAAGATATTAAGTTCAAATGACTTGTAGCCAGTCACATAAATTGTCTTTATCATAATTTAGCATCACTTCTTTGTATATAACTTAAATCGTATTGTACTGCCTTGACTTTTTCAGTAAATAATTTCCGGCTAGTCCTTTTAAAATGACATTCAACGGACAGTGATTCAATATTTGAAATAAGTAAATCAAATTTTTTCTTATTCATATAGGATAATCTTAGTATTTTAGGTTCGAAGGTGCTAAACGTTTCTAACAGATTATCTATGTAACTCGTAAATGGAACAACATCTTTGTAAAAGTCATAATCTATATCTTTCGATTTGACTGTTTCGTATCTATTTTGCATATTTTGTACATCATTTAAGAGTTGGGTAATTAATTGTTGCATGAAGTTTCCTCCTACATATTAAATTTACCATAAATGAATTTGATAGTCATTTGAGAAACAACGAACTTACATTTATGTCATATTATAGGCTTATTTATAGGGAAATATTGTTTAATTGAGAAAAGCACGTTAAAATAAATATTGATGTATGTACAGATACATTGCTTTATATTTCATAGTTTGGAAAAAATGACTGTTTTCATGTATAATGGAAAAAGTTTTTGAAACCAAATTAAAGTGGTGAAAAACAATGAATTATCCAAATGGGAAACCATTTTACGGAAATAAGTCTCAAGTCGGACGAACTTATAAGGATGATAAGAGTAAAATAAATTATGGTGGCAGAGGTATGTCACTTGAGAGCGATATTGAATTATCTAATACGCACTATTTGAAACTTGGGCAAGCTGTTATACATAAAAAGCCCACCCCTGTTCAAATAGTTAATGTTCATTATCCTATGAGAAGTAAGGCGGTAATTAATGAGGCTTATTTCCGAACGCCTTCGACTACTGATTACAATGGTATTTATAAAGGGCACTATTTAGATTTTGAAGCGAAAGAAACTAAAAATAAAACTTCATTTCCATTGAATAATATGCATGAGCACCAAGTGATACACATGGATGCTTGTTATGATCAAGGAGGTATTGTTTTTTTATTAATTCGCTTTAAATTATTAGATGAAGTTTATTTATTGCCTTATTGCAAATTTAAATATTATTGGCATCGGTACAAAAAAGAAATTAAAAAGTCGATTACGGTTGAAGAAATTAGAAAAAATGGTTACTATATTCCTTATCAGTATCAACCAAGATTGAATTACCTCAAAGCAGTTGATAAGTTGATATTAGATGAAAGTGAGGACCGCGTATGACGGAGAAAAAAAGGACTTCTGATTCAAAAAAGAATGATAAGTCCGGAGAAAAAAAGAATAGGAATATAAAAAGAACGATTATTAAGATAATCGGATTTCTCATCATAGCCTTCATTGTTCTAGCATTAATTGGTATTTTGTTATTTGCATATTATGCTTGGAAAGCACCAGCATTTACAGAATCAAAATTACAAGATCCAATTCCTGCTAAAATATATGATAAAGATGGCGATTTGATTAAAACGATTGATAATGGGCAAAGACGTGAACATGTTGATTTAGATGAAGTACCTAAAAACATGAAAGCAGCTGTCTTGGCTACAGAAGATAATCGTTTCTATGACCATGGTGCACTTGACTATAAACGTTTGTTTGGTGCAGTGGCTAAAAACTTTACGGGAGGATTTGGTTCACAAGGTGCATCGACATTGACTCAACAGGTAGTTAAACGTTCATTCTTAACGGATCAAAAATCAATTGCCCGTAAAGCACAAGAAGCTTACCTATCATATAGACTTGAACAAGAATATAGTAAAGATGAAATATTTGAGATGTATTTAAATAAAATTTACTATTCTGACAGTGTTTATGGTGTGAAGGCTGCAGCTAAATATTATTTTGATAAAGATTTAAAAGATTTAAATTTAGCTGAATCGGCTTATCTTGCTGGTTTACCACAAGTTCCGAATACTTATAATATCTATGATCATCCAAAAGAAGCAGAATCACGTAAAGATACTGTTTTATACTTAATGGAATATCATAATCGTATTACTAAGAAGCAAAAAGAAGAAGCACAAAATACATCATTAGAAGATAATTTAGTAAAACGTGATTCGGAAGAACGTCAAGTTAGTGATAAAAGTTCAAATCCTGAATACGATTCTTATGTTAACTTCGTAAAATCTGAATTAATGAATAATAAAGCATTCAAAGGTAAAGATTTAGGAGAAGTTCTTAACAGTGGTGTTAAAATCTACACAAATATGGACAAAGACGTACAACAAACACTTCAAGATCGTGTAGATAATGGTGGTTACTATAAAAACGAAGACCAACAAGTTGGTGCTTCTATCGTAGACAGTGAATCTGGCGGATTAGTGGCAATATCAGGCGGTAGAAACTATAAAGATATTGTTGATAGAAACTTAGCTACAGATGCACACCCTACTGGTTCATCATTAAAACCATTCTTAGCTTATGGCCCTGCTATAGAAAATATGAATTGGGCTACGAACCATGCAATTCAGGATGAAGAAGCATATCAAGTAGATGGTGTTACCTTTAGAAACTATGATACTAAAGGTCACGGCGAGGTTAAATTGTATGACGCTTTACGTCAAAGTTTCAACATTCCAGCATTAAAAGCATGGCAATCTTCAAAAGAGAACGCTGGAAATGACGCACCAAAAGATTTCGCAAATAAAGTAGGTTTGGAATATGAAGGAGATATTGGACCTTCTGAAGTATTAGGTGGTTCATCATCAGAATTCTCACCTACTCAATTAGCATCTGCTTTTGCATCAATTGCAAATGGTGGCGAATATAATAATGCGCATTCTATTAAAAAAGTAGAAAAAGAAGATGGGGAAACAATTAATTACGATCACACAAGTAAGAAAGCAATGAAAGATTCCACTTCTTATATGCTTGCAGAAGTACTTAAAGGTACATTTGAAGCATATGGTTCTGCATATGGCCACGGTATATCTGGTGTAAATGTTGCAGCCAAAACTGGTACAGGTACTTATGGTGATCAAACTTACCAACAATATGGTTTACCTGACGATGCTGCAAAAGATGTATGGATGAATGGTTTCACGCCAAAATACAGCATGTCTGTGTGGATGGGCTTCAAAGAAGTTAAACAAGGCGGTGTAAATTCATTTGTTGGTCATGACGAACAAGAATATCCGCAATATTTATTCGAGGATGTAATGAGTAATATCTCACCAAGAGACGGCAAGGACTTTAGTAAACCTGACTCAGTAAATGGTGATAGTAAAGACAGCCTATCTGTTGCAGGACATCCTGATGACAACACAACAAGTAATAAGCCTCGAGGACAAGGTGGAAGCAGCAGCAGTAGTAGTAATAATAATAGCGGTGGTAGCAATAATAACAACAACAATAACAATAATGCATCATCAGCTAACTCGAACAGTAATAATGCAAATAATTCTACTGGCTTATCAAGAGCACAATAGTGTCCAAATAAATTTTTGAACAAGTAACTAAGTGCTTAATAAACACTTGATTATCATTATTCTTTACTAACAAATAAACGCCAATTTCTATTGAAATATTATAGAAATTGGCGTTTTCTTTATTTTATAGAGTTTTCGTAACTAATTGAAGATTGATGGCTTTGTATGAGTGAGCAACTGACTATCAAGTATTGAGCTTTCGCTCATGCATAAGTCCCACTAACCCAACAAGTTGGGAAGTGGTTTTAAGGATTACCTTTGTTTTTTCTACGTATTTGATAGGATGCATTCATTTTTATTAATTCTGATTTGACTGTCTTCATTTGACTATAACCCATAAAATGGTATTTACGGGCAAGCATATATTGATAACGCTCTTTAAAATTCATTGGTACAACTGGATAATCGTTTAATTGTTCAAAATCAATCGTATGAATGTGATTGATTTGTTTAAAAAAAGACTCAATCATATCAAAGTATTTATCAATTAATACCTTGGCTTCATAAGAATTTAATTTCTTCTGTTTAGAAAATAAATCTATTTGTTCTTCTAATTGTTTAAACGCTTCTTTTGAAATCAATTGTGTCACACTTCTTTCAAACTGGCTTTATATCTTTTTTGCCCTTCTCTACATTCATTAAATAAGGGGCATATATCACATTTAGGGCTACGTGCTAAACAGTGATAGCGTCCGAAGAAAATAAGTTGATGATGTGTTTTATTCCAACGTTCTCTAGGTACGACTTTACACAATTTATCTTCTACTTGTCTAACATTATCTTTCCACCTACAAATGCCTAAACGTTTAGCTACACGTTCTACATGAGTATCTACTGCAAGTGAAGGCTCATTAAAAGCAACACTCATCACTACGTTTGCTGTTTTACGCCCCACTCCAGCTAGACTTTCAAGTTCGGCATGTGTTTGCGGAATCACCCCGTCGAATTTATTTAGTAATGACGCACATAATTTTTGAATGTTTTTAGCTTTATTTCTGTATAAACCAATGGTACGCAGATCATTTTCTAATTCTGATATATCTACATTTAGATAGTCTTCAGGTGTTTTGTATTTTTTGAAAAGCTCTCTAGTGAGTTTATTTACAGAAACATCTGTTGTTTGTGCTGATAATAGTACCGCAATTGTTAGTTCAAATGGGTTATCATGTACGAGTTCGCATTCAGCGTTTGGGAACATATTAGCAATGACATCGATCATTTCTAAAGCTTTTTTATTACTTATCATCTTGATTCTCCTCATTTAGCCAATCAAATTTAGGCACTTTTTTAACAGTGTGTTTCATTTTAGGTTGGTTAAACTGTTGACTTATTTTTTTGGAATCCTCAATGGTTTTTACATTATTTTTTTTCCAATTTAATAAAATTCGATCAATGTATTTAAAACTCATTTTGTTCTGACTTTGCGCTTCATCTAATGCTGCTTGAATCACACTTAAGTCGTGTTTATCTATGTCTAACCATTGGTTTAATGTTTCGATTTCATACGGTGATAATGGTCTACCAAAAGCTTGCTCAATCTGTTGGAAAAGTTTATTGAATTCAAGTTCAACTTGTTTTTGGTTACTATTATTATTAACGTGTTGCATAATATCATTTAGTTTATGATAGAACTGATCGAGATTCATATATTCAGTGAATTTACCTTCTTCGTCTTTGTTAACATTTAACTCTAATAAATCACGTTGAATAAGATTTTGTATAATAGCAGTAATTTCTCTAGAATCTAGTGATGTGCCTTTTTGTAAAGATTCAATGGATGGTTGTTTATTGGTCGTTTCCGACGCGTAAATTAATTTTATTAAGATAACTAATTCACGCTCATTGATACCTAATTCATTATAATAATCTAGTAATTCTTTACGAATTACAACAGGTCTAGTTTTAAGCATATCTATATTCAAAAGCACCCCTCCTTATCATGTGTAAATATTATAAAAAAGTCCAGCCGTAAAATAGACTGGACGTAGTTTAGGTAGTTTCTTGTATTGATAATATTATGGATATAGTCGATTTAATAAACGAGGGAATGGTGCAGTTTCACGAACATGCTCTACACCTGATAGCCATGCGACTGTTCTTTCTAGACCTAAACCGAATCCACTGTGAGGTACACTACCATAACGACGTAAATCTAAATAGTAACTATAACTTTCAGGGTCTAATTCAAATTCATCGATACGTTGTTCTAATAATGCAAGGTCATTGATACGTTCAGAACCACCGATTATTTCTCCATATCCTTCGGGTGCTATTAAATCTGCACACAACACTGTATCCTCATTATCTGGATTTGGTTGCATATAGAAAGGTTTGATTTTTGTTGGATAATTTGTAATAAATACAGGTAAATCGTAATGATTTGCAATTGCAGTTTCATGAGGCGCACCAAAGTCTTCTCCCCATTCGATATCATCAAAGCCTTGTTCTTTCAAGAATTCAACTGCATCATCATATGTGATACGTGGGAAAGGCGTTGTAACTTTTTCAAGCTTTTCAGTGTCACGTTCTAAAATATTTAATTCTAATTTGCAATTTTCTAGTACTGATTTAACAACATGTGTCACATATTGTTCTTGAATTTCTAGGCTTTCGTTATGATCGCAAAACGCTTTTTCAGCCTCTATCATCCAAAATTCAATTAAATGACGGCGTGTTTTAGATTTTTCTGCACGGAATGTAGGTCCAAATGAAAATACTTTACCATGAGCCATTGCAGCTGCTTCTAAATAGAGTTGACCACTTTGAGATAAAAAAGCATCTTGATCAAAATATTTAGTATGGAATAGTTCACTTGTACCTTCTGGTGCACTAGCTGTTAAAATAGGTGGATCTATTTTGGTAAACCCAGTATTATTAAAGAATTCATATGTTGCACGAATAATTTCGTTTCTTATTTTCATAACTGCATGTTGTTTTTTTGAACGTAACCAAAGGTGACGATGATCCATTAAGAATTCTGTACCATGGTTTTTCGGTGTGATTGGGTAATCATGAGCTTCTGCAATGATTTCAATAGATTTTACTTGCATTTCATAACCTAAATCAGAGCGATTATCTTCTGAAATAACGCCAGTAATATATAATGAAGTTTCTTGCGTAATATCTTTAGCTAACTGAAAAGTATCTTCATCTACATCAGCTTTTACTACGACGCCTTGCATAAAGCCAGTACCATCTCTTAACTGCAAGAATGCAATTTTACCACTTGAACGTTTATTCGTTAACCAAGCACCTATCGTTACTTCTTGGTTAATGTAATGTTTTGCTTCTTTTATCGTTGTTTTCATAACCAAACTCCTAATATTTTTGTAGTCTTCTTTTATTAATCCTTATACATTTTAACAAAATCAAGGTACAACTTCTAGTTGCGCGTGTTACTTTTATGATGTATTGTCTCTTTTTTTATTTTTTTAAGTAAGCTTGAAAATTGTTTTATATCGCCTTTCTTTTGACGATAATTTTCTAATGATTGTTCAAAGAATTGTTTGTAATTACTTTTAATTAAACGATCATCAAATGATACGATGATACCTTTATCTTGCTCACTTCTAATAAGTCTGCCTAGTCCTTGCCTGAAACGAGTAACAGCATCAGGTAAAACGAAATCTTTAAATGTGGAAGTGAATTCAGATTCCATTAACCAATATTTCGTATTGTTATGATTCATAAAAGGTAATTTTGTAATCATTACACACTTGATACCATTTGATTGGAAATCAAAACCTTCAAAGAATGTGCTAGTCCCTAATAGGATGGCTTTAGAAAAACTATTAAATTGCTGTACAATTTTATAGTTTTGATTTTGTTGTTGTGTGAGTATTACGTAATCCTCAAACTCAGGTAATTCATTCAAGAGTTCTTGTACCATATGCATCATCTTATAACTAGTGAATAGAATTAAACATTTTGATTCAATAACTGTTGTATATTCTATAACATAATTGACAATAGAGCTCACATAGTCATCAATATTTTTATAATTATATGAAGCGACATCATTTGGTATAAATACAGTTGTCTGGTTTGAAGATACTGTTGCAGTATCAAGCTCATAAGTATTAAATATGATGTCCTTATTAAACCATTGCTTGAAATTTTCAAATGAGTGATTAAAAGTTAAGGTACCTGAAATAAATGTAAGTGCATTAAATTTATCTAACACTTGTTTTGTTAATATTTCTTTCACATCATAATCTTTTACATTTAATTTGATTGTAGATTTTTGGTTAATGTTTTTAATGGATAAATAACTAGTATGATTATTTTTTAAACTAGTTTCAATTGCTCTAAATTTATCATTAATATAAAGTAATTGTTTTCTTACTGTTTTAATTGTTTTATGGCTCATGCCGTTAAAGAATTCTAAGGTCATATTTAATTTATGAATGATGGCATGCAAATCATTTAAAATAGGTGTTACATCAAAATGATATACAAAATGAACTTTATGCACTTCATCATCATGTATTTCTGATTGTTGGATGCTATTAAACATCGTACTAAACAATTGTTCGTTTAAATCATGTATTTCATTGATATTTGTTTTAAGGCCAAAAACATCGATTGGTGGTATATCTAATTTTTCAAGTATACGTTGTTGTTCTAAATGGTCGATAGCGGCAAGTAGTTTATCGTTTTCAGTTTTACCAATTAGGCCTAATTGGTATTTGACATCAGAATAGCTTAATTCATTCGTAACTTGGTTTAATGCGTAATCAGGTAACCTATGGGCTTCGTCAATGATACAATCATCAAATAATTGATAAATTGTATTGTCATGTGAAGCATGTATTAAATGAGCGTGATTTGTTATACCAATTTGTATATTTTTTGCGTTGCGCTTAATAAAATTAAAATAATTAATGTCATTACGCACTGGAACATAAGTTTCTAACTTTTGTTCATAATACATTTTTTGTCCGCCTTTTAAATCTAACTCTTGTATATCTCCAGTATGTGTTTCTGTAATCCAGATCAATAATTGCATTTTCAAAATGCTAACTTCGTAATTATTAGATTCATCTTTTAAGATTTGACTGATTAATCCTAACGAAATATAATCTCGTTTACTTTTGATTAAAGATGCATTTATTTTAAAATTCAATGCTGATTTTAATGCAGGTATATCTTTTTCCAACAACTGATTTTGTAATAATTTTGTATTTGTAGAAATCATTACATGTTTTCCTGTTTGTATGTTATACATTAGTGAAGCTAATAAATATGAAAATGATTTACCACTCCCTAACGGCGCTTCAATCATAGCTTTCTCGCTATGCATCAACTGTTCTAATATAATTTCAGCTAAATATAATTGTTGGGGTCTATATGTTAAATTTAATTTTTCAGTAATGTCTGTATAAAGATTTTTTAAAGTTCCGTCAAAGTTTACCGTGGGCGCTTTAAAATCTCTTTGCTTTTTATAAATAATCTGTTCAAATTGTTCGAAATCTTCACTTAGTTGTTCATGGTTATGGTTTCGAGCCATTTCAAAAAGAATATCATGTAAATCATATTTTAAATTTTTACTTAAATAATAAAGTTGTTTTAAAGTATCTAAATGTAGTGCTTCGAATTTATTGAAAGCAAGTATCATAAGTTGTGCAGTCGTTGCAGCATCTTCATCCGCACGGTGGGCATTATTTAACGTAATACCATGTGCTTCTGCTAATTCACTTAATTGATAACTTTTATCTGTTGGGAAAGCAACTTTAAACAATTCTAATGTATCTAATACTTTTTTGGGTCTATATCTGATATTACATTTTTTAAATGATTTTTTTATGAAATTTAAATCAAAAGTTACATTATGTGCGACAAAGATACAGCCTTCAAGTTGTTTGTATATATCGTCAGCAATTTCATGGAAATATGGTGATTGCTTTAGCATTTCATCTTCAATTGAGGTTAATGCTTGAATAAAAGGAGGAATTTCTAAATCTGTTTTTACCATAGAGTGATAGGTGCCAATTATTTTATTATCGCGGACGAAAGTAATACCAATTTGAATAATTTCATCGTAGTCTAATTGGTTGCCTGTTGTTTCTAAATCAACAACAGCGTAGCAAGGCTGTGTCATTTTCATTCCTCCTTTTCTTATAAATTTATAGTTCTATATCTGCACTCATGAGTTTGTGTTGTTTCTGTTGCTCATCAATGACAATTAGATAACCATGCTCATCAATATCTATAGCTTCACCTTGAAATTGTTGACCATTTTCAGTGAATTTTAAAGTTCTATTCCAAATATTTGAAGCTTCAATGTATTCATGTCGTATCGTGGAAAATGGCTGGCTTAAAAATTGATGGTAACGTTTTTCAATCTGATTTATTAATTGCTCTAATAAATGATAACGATGTATTTTTTGGTTAGCATGTATTCTCAAGCTCGTGGCCTTTGATTGCAACTCACCATGAAAATCTTCAGGCAAGTGATTCATATTTATGCCAATACCGCATATCACCGCTTCTATACCATCACTATTAGCTACCATTTCAGTCAAAAATCCACAAGCTTTTTTTCCATCAATATAGATATCGTTTGGCCATTTAATCGTTACTTTCTCATTACTAAATTGTTGCATTGTATCTCTGATACCTAATGCTATAAACAAGTTAAACTTTGTTATCATTTCAAATGGGACATTTGGACGTAACACAAGAGACATCCATAATCCTTTGCCACGTGATGAATCCCATGGTCTATTGAAGCGCCCTTTTCCTTTCGTTTGCTCATCACTTAAAATTAAAAAGGTGTTTGAGTTTCCAACTAATTTTTGTTTGGCGAGTAACTGTGTGGAATCAACTTGCGCTTTGACCTCTACATGGTCAAACATTTTTTGTTCATCGATTAAAGGTTCTACAATCCCACTATACCATTTATCAGGTAGTTCAATTAAGCGATGTCCTTTATGGTTAATTGATTCAATTTCACACCCTTCTTGCTTAAGTTGATCAATTACTTTTTTGACTGCTGTTCGAGAAATTGAAAGATGTTCTGCAATAAACTGTCCAGAAATATATTCTGACTGGTTTGTATATAAGATTTGAATAACATCTTTACTGTATTTCGACATGTGACTTCACCCACCTAATGATTTCTGGTTTAATATTTTGAACATCTCTATTGATAATAGCAATCTCAATATCTCTCAATAGTGTTTTTAGCCAAGGACCGCTTTGCTTATTAACTGCCTCAAGGATATCTTTACCATTAATATCAATATCCTTTCTTGAGTGAATAGGTAACTTTTTAGATTCTTCTTTTACAGATTGTATATTTATAATAAGCGGTGAAAAAGAAGGTAAATGGTTTTTAATATGTAAATCAATGAAATTTAATATTAATAGTATATCTTGTTCACCATAATCATAAAGAAGTATTTTAAAGTCTGATTTAGATTTAATATTGGGTAATTGATTAAGTAGCCGTTCTAATTTACCTATATACTTTTTTTCATTATTACTAATTTTTAAATCATTAAGCGCACCATTTACTAAAGGTTGTTGTGCTTTCAATAAAGCTACAAATAAAGTGAACGGAATGGCTTCATCTAAAATAAAATCATTTAGTTTATAATGTTTGAAAAAAGAAATGTAATTAAATGCATTCAAGTACTGTAAGTTTTCAAAACTATGGGCTACATACTTACCAGAAGTGAGTTTTTTTAGTTCAACCACAATTCGTTCAATTGATAAATATTTAATATCATGGATATGTGATTTCATACCATAAAAAGTTTCATTTTCTAATGCAAATCCTAATTGTGCTTGAAAACGTAGACCTCGAATAATCCTTAACGCGTCTTCATTAAAACGTTCATGCGCATTGCCTACGGTTCTAATTATGTGATTTTCAATATCTTGTTGACCATTGAAGTAGTCGTGTATATGAAAATCGGCGTCCATAGCTATTGCATTCATTGTGAAATCACGTCTTTTAACATCCTCATATAATTCACGCACAAAAAAGACTTCGTTAGGTCTTCGATGATCATCATAATCACCTTCTGCACGAAATGTTGTTACTTCATAGTGTTCATCATTATAGACAACATTGACTGTGCCATGTTCTCTACCTATAGGAATTGTCTTTTCGAAAATAGCTTCTACTTCTTCAGGCGTCGCACTCGTAGTAATATCAATATCGTGTATTGTTTTATGCATTAGATAATCTCTCACAGAACCCCCAACAAAAAATGCTTGGTAATGGTTAGATTGTAAAGTTTTTAATATTGGCTTTGCTTGTTCGAATAATGTTTTAGTCATGATTACCCTCTAACATTTTTTTATAATAATATTCATATTGGTCTGCAATTAAATCTGAAGAAAAACGTTCAGCAACATCATCCAGCATTTGCTGCTGCATTTTTTTATAAAGTTCATCATTTGTCAACAATTGTAACGCATACGTACTGGCTGTATCACTATCACCAATATTTACTATAAAACCTGTTTCGTTATGTTTAATTACTTCTTTGATACCTCCAGCAGTAGAGCCAATTGGAAGTACACCTGATTTCATTGCTTCTAGCAATGTGAGACCAAAGCTTTCCTTCTCACTTAATAATAATACTAAATCTGATATTTGATAAAATTCACTCACCCAATTTTGTTTACCTAAAAATAACACAGCATGTTCAATGTCTAATTCACGTGCTTTTGCTTTCATATCCATTAATTGAGGTCCATCACCTAATAAAATAAGTTTTGATGGCAATTTTTGGTGTATCTTTGCGAAAGTTTCAATGACTGTATCAATTCGTTTGACTGCTCTAAAATTAGAAACGTGAATAATCACTTTTTCTTCAGGTTCTATCCCGTAACAAGCTTTTAATTTGATATCAGATTCAGTTGGCATTGAATGTTTTGTAGGGAATTCATTTTCTCTAACGAAATTATAAATTGGAATGATTGTTTTATCTGTTTCAATAATATCAGTCGTTTGTTCTGCAAGTGATTTACTGACACTTGTGACTACATCGCTACCTTCTATACCAAATTTAATCGCATTTTTTAATGAGTGATCATATCCCAATACTGTAATATCAGTGCCATGTAAGGTAGTCATTATTTTAATGTCTTTACCAGACATGTGTTTTGCTAAGATACCACAAACAGCATGCGGTACGGCATAATGCATATGTAATAAATCTAGGTCATACTCATTGATTACTTCAGCAATCTTGGTACTTAAGGTAATATCGTAAGGTGCATATTGGAATACAGCATATTGATTCACTTCAACTTGATGAAATGTAATATTAGGTAAAGGTTTTCTAATTCTAAAAGGTATATTCGATGTTATAAAATGGATATCATGTCCTCTTTCTGCTAATTTGATTCCCAATTCAGTGGCGATAATTCCAGAACCACCCATAGAAGGGTAACATGTAATTCCTATTTTCATAGGTGGCACATCCTTTCTTAAACAATATCAATCTATTTTCTTTCAAAACGATTTTTATCTCGTGTATTAAACTTATCCATTGTTTCGTTAAAACTTTCAGTCATATCTATATCTAAGGAATTAGCTATACATAGTAACACGAATAAATTATCTCCAAGTTCTGCCTTTACCGTGTTTGCAGCTTCACTATCTTTTTTCTTTTTTTCTCCATAAAAATGATTGATTTCTCTTGATAACTCTCCTACTTCTTCTGATAACCTTGCGAGATTTGCTAGAGGTGAAAAGTAGCCAGTTTTAAATTGATTTATATAGTCATCTACTTCTATTTGCATGTCTTTCATCGATTTCATGATAAACGCCTCTCATTCTATCAGTTTCTTTTATAGTATAGACTAATTCTATGATTCATGCATTATTCCTGCAACCTTTATACACTATTCAATATGAATTAAGTAGTTAAATTAAATGATAATATGATATGCTGAGGTATAACAATAATAGATGTAAAGAAAGTCACCATTTAAAATCTATATTTAAAAAAATAATAATTGTATACATAAAAAAAGAGATTGGGCAAAATGATTGCCTCAACCTCTTATCCTAATTTTATCAACCTAAGCGTTGTGAAACAGTGAAATAAATTTAAATAATTTATATTTCAGTCTCATTTGCATGGATAAATTATTCACTTGATCTAGCGATTAAAATGAAACGTGCAAGTTCTGCTAATGCTACAGCAGTGGATGCAACGTAAGTCATTGCAGCAGCTGATAATACTTTTTTTGCATGGCGATATTCTTTTTCATTAACAATATCTAAGCTTTTAATTTGTTTCATTGCTCTACTACTAGCATCAAATTCGACTGGCAAGGTAACAATTGAGAACAATACTGCGAATGACATTAATGCAATTCCTATCCAAAGTGCAGTTGAACCCAATGTACTCTGTAAACTCGTTAAAACAATACCAGCAAACACTGCCATGTAACCTAAAGAACTACCAATATTTGCTAAAGGTACTAATGAAGTTCTAAATCTTAAGAAGAAATATCCTTGGGCATGCTGTATAGCATGTCCTACTTCATGGGCTGCAATTGCTGTACCAGCAACTGAAGGTCTATTGAAGTTTGCTGGTGATAAGACAAGAACTTTTTTACTAGGATCATAGTGATCTGTTAGAAATCCTTTACCTTCGACAACATCTACATCATAAATTCCATTTGAATGGAGTATTTCAAGCGCTACTTCACGCCCTGTTTTCCCACTAGTTGATCTCACTTGAGAATACTTTTCATAGTTAGATTTAACCTTGTGTTGTGCCCATAGAGGCAGAACCATTAAAATAACAAAGTATATAATCATATAAATAAAAGACAAAAATCCTCACTCCTTTATAAACATTTTACTGTGGACGTTAATAATGGTCAAATATTTTATCTTTTTTAAATAGAGTTAAACTTAAATATAAAACTAAAGGTATAACGCTTAACCAGAATGATAAGTATGCAATTGCTTCAATGTGACTTGCAATAAAATCATAAAAAGGATATTGCATAAATACATAATCGATAATGTCATTATGAAACACCCATATCATCGCTACGAAAAAGGCAGAAATCGTCACTTTAAATCTTGGATAAAAAATAAAACCTTCAATTGCCATAATGCCGTGAGAAAGTATCAACATACAACCTGTAATTGTAATCATATCGTATTGAATAAAAAGAATGATATTCATAATTACAGCCCATACTCCATACTTGATTAATGTGACAAAAGCGAGTGCTTCGATGATTGGTAAGTTCTTGTTAACAATCAACCCTAGAATAGCAATACATAAAAATAATGATGCAGTTGGGCTATCAGGTACAAATGGTATAAATTGCCAAGGTGTAGCACTCATTTGTGAACCGTACCAAATATACCCGTAAACTGTGCCTAATAAATTACATATTAATAAGAAATACAGCATACCTTTATTAAAAATGATAAGTTGCCATAGTGAGTAAATGTTCATATAGTCAATCCTTCGATAATGTATTAAGATTCCTCAACTTAAATGTATTTAGGATTTGAGATAATTGATAAAATAAAGCTCTATCCTGAAGTTGCAGACTTAAGTCAATATTGTCTTGTAAATATTTGATAATAGATGATTCACTTTTTTTTGATAATGGCAAACCATATATATCTTGAATATATACGGCATAATATGGAGAGTGAAGTAATTGTGTTAACAATAAATCGTCTAATTTCGTATCTCTAGAATCTTCTTTATTTAAATATAATTTGATATCAAAAAAGATATTTTGATTTGCGATATAGTCAAATATTTTTTCATTATTAATATATTGTTGATCCTCTACTATAAGTTTTATGGCGATGTTGTCTGTATTCACAGTTGCAATTTCTAAAGTGTTATGACTGGGAATTTGCTCATCTACAAAGTATATTTTTTGTAAAAGTTCAGGTGAGGATTTTATCAAATTTAATACCCATACACTAATTCGAGATTTAAAACGATACTGAAATAATACGTATTCTATAAAACTTGCTTTTAATTGTTGTAAGGTATCAGTCAATATACTCACCTTCTTTACTTTTTAGAATGATTGCAATCTTTCAGCTTCATCATGCCAAGTTTCGTTCGATGGGTCTATTTCTAGCAATTGCTTTAAGATTTGTTGTGCTTGTTCTATATAACCTATTTCAACTAAATAGAAATAATAATCACTTAAAAATGCTGATTGCGTTCTCATGGTTGGATAGGCTAATTCAAAGAAATGTTGTGCTTCTTTATCTCGCTCTTCTTGACCTAAAGCATGCGCTACATGCCACATAAATACGGGATCTAAATCTTCTTCATCTACATATTGTAATAAGCTAATAATTGAATCGTAATCTTCTTCTTGTCTAAAGAAATCACTCAAGATTAAAAGTGGTTCTTGATAAGCATTATCTACGTCTAAGGCTTGTAGTAACAATTGTACACCTTCATTAGCATCTCCGTGTTCTATTTGAATACTACCTGTTGATACCATTAATTCTTTATAAAATTGACTCAAGCGCAACCCTTCTTTACCAATTTCAATGGCATCTGCATGATTATGCTCGTTTTCATATAATTGTTGTAGATAAAAGTAGCCCTGTAGGAAGTCTGGATCTTTTGATAATAGTGTTTGCACTAATTTGATAGCTTCCTGTGTTAAGTCATTTTTTTCATAAGCAATGGCTTTTTTGAAGTATATTTCTGAATCCATTTCATCTTCGCTGATTTCATTAAACATTGTGATGGCATCACTATAATTTCCACTTTGTAAGCTACAATCAGCTAAACGTGAGAATAAATTAACATTATTGATTTGATATTCTCCCGTTTCTAATACCGTTTCATATTCCGAAGAAGCACGTAAATATTGACCATCAAAATAAAGTAATTCTGCCAATGCGAAATGTATGATTGGGTCGTTTGGTTCAATATCAATAGCTTCTACTAATTTATCTATAGCCACTTCAAGCATATTTAATTGTTGGTATAAATCTGCTTCTAGCATCAAACGTTCTGTAGATAGTTCAACAGTGCTTAAATATTCTAATGCTTCATCCGTTTGATCTTCCGCAATCAGTCCTTCAATGAAATAAATTAACAGTTCACTTTCATCTGGGTATTTGTGATAAAGTGTACGAAATACTTCAAGACCTTGTGGCATTAGTCCATAGTTATATAATGTTTCACCGAGTATAAAGAGCGCATCATCTTTTGGAGAACTTAGCGCGTCATTTACCCGTGTATCTAAGTTATCTAGTTTTTGTAAGTTGATATCATCTATAAGTTTATAGATATCTTCCATACTTTATCCCTCTTTTTCTAATTGATTAAATTTAGCTAAGAAACCTGGGAAGGAAACATTGACTGCATCAAATTGATCAATCGTTAATGTATCACTAGTTAGTAAAGAAGTTACAGCAAGCATCATACCAATGCGGTGATCAGTAAAGCTATCCACTGTGGCAGTTTGTTCCAATCTTGATGGATGGATAATCATGCCGTCACTTGTTGGTTGTAAGGTGAAACCTAATAAATTCAACATGTTTGCCGTAGTGTCAATACGATTGGTTTCTTTGACCTTTAATTCTTCCGCCTCTTTTATAATACTTGTTCCATTTGCTTGAGTACAAAGTAAGGCGATAACTGGTAATTCATCAATCGCTCTTGGTACCAATTCACCTTCAATATGAATAGGTTTCATATTTGGTGTATATTGTACGCGTATTGAAGCGGTAGGTTCTGAACCATTAGTTTGATTGAATAAAGTTATATTTCCATCCATTTGTGTCACGATATCTATGATACCTGAACGTGTTGGATTTATGCCAACATTGTGAATTGTAATATCACTTCCTGGAGTTATCAACCCTGCAACAATGAAATATGCAGCTGAGGAAATGTCCCCAGGTACGTGAAAATCAGTGGCAGTAATATGTTCAATACTATTTTCAGGTAATTGAATCATTTTATCATTGTAAGTAATCGGAATTTGATAATGTTCAAACATTGTTTCTGTATGATTGCGCGTTATACCTATTTCAGAAATCGTTGTTTTTTCGTTTGCAAACAAGCTTGCAAATAATATTGCACTTTTAACTTGAGCACTTGCGACTTCCATTTGGTATGATATGCCTTTAATTTGAGCAGGTTTGATGATTAAAGGCGTAAAGTTATGATTCACACCTGAAATATCTGCATTCATTAACGTTAGAGGTTTCATAATTCGATCCATCGGTCTTTTACCAATAGAAGCATCACCAGAAAGGACTGCTTCAATGCCTAGTCCGCATAATAATCCAGCAACTAAACGTGTCGTCGTTCCAGAATTGCCAGTATAGAGTACTTGATGTGGTGTTTGGAAAAATTTATATCCAGGTGAGTTTATTTCAATTTTATCTTCTAAAATTTCTATTTCGACACCAAGTAGACGGAAAATTTCTACTGTACGAATACAATCTTCACCAAGTAAGGGTTTATATATCGTTGACCTACCTGATGCTAATGAGCTTAAAATAATCGCTCTATGTGTCATTGACTTATCTCCTGGAACTTCTATTTCTCCAATCAGAGGACCATTTATATCAATTGTTTTACTATTAACCAATTATGCCACCTACTTTTTAAAATATGTTTGTAATGTTGTGAAACTCTCTACTAAAGTGGATTTATCGACATGTTTAACCACGGGATTTCCTATGCCTTCTAATAAAACCATCTGTACGCCTTGTTGGTCATTCTTCTTATCTCTTAACATTAATTCATAAAGTGAATCGAATTTGAAGGTATTGATGATATTTAATGGATAATCTAGAGAACTTAAATAATTGACGTAATGTAAAATATCAAATTTTTGGTTTAAAATATGGTTCGATACGATGAATTGAAAAAGAATGCCAATCATCACGGCATGACCGTGTGGTATTTTAAATGTGTATTCAACGGCATGACCAAAAGTATGTCCTAAATTTAAAAATTTACGAACGTTTGATTCTTTTTCATCTTTTACAATAATATTTAACTTTGTCTCTATGCCTTTATAAATATAATATTCCATTTCATCTAAAGACGCTAACGTTGTCTTATCATAAAAATGTGATTCAATATTACGTACTGCATCGGCATCAGTTAACAATGCATGCTTATATACTTCAGCGTAACCACTCAATATTTCTGTATAAGGAAGCGTTGAGAGAAAATTCAAATCATAGATAACCGCAGTTGGTCTATAAAATGCACCAATTAAATTTTTACCGTGTTTTGAATTGATTCCCACTTTACCACCAACACTAGAATCATGTGCTAATATCGTCGTAGGTACTTGGATAAAATCAACGCCTCTCAATAGGGTAGCAGCTAAAAATCCAGCGAAATCACCGGTAGCGCCACCACCTACTGCAATGATGCAAGTATTTCTAGTCAAATTTTTGCTCAATAATGTTTCTATAGTCTCTGCATAATAATCTAAAGATTTTGTAGACTCACCTGACGGTACAACCAACATGTGAGCATCGTATTCAGATGTAATAAATTCTAATGTATCATCCCATTTTTGAGCAATTGTATTATCTACGACTAGTACAATATCTTTGTAATTTTCAATGTAATGACGTAAATGTTTTAGCGCGTTATGTTCTATGATAATAGGATAATTATTAGTCTCATACGTAGTTTGTAATTTCATCGATATCACCTGGCTAATCTTATAATTTAGTATTCAATATTCAACAAGCGGCGTTCTTCAATTTGTGATTTTAATTGCTCGATATGATTACATTGGAATTCTTCTAATAATGCTTTTGCAAGTTCAAAAGCAACGACATTTTCTACTACAACACTTGCAGCTGGAACGGCACAACTATCAGAGCGTTCAACAGAAGCTTTAAAAGATTCTTTAGTATTAATATCTACTGAATTTAGTGGTTTGTATAATGTTGGAATTGGTTTCATAACACCATTGACAACAATAGGCATTCCGTTAGACATACCACCTTCAAATCCACCTAAATGATTTGATCCTCTGTAATAACCATTGTTTGTATCATAAAGTATTTCATCTTGTATTTCACTGCCAGGTTTTTCGGCTGCTTTAAATCCTTCTCCAAAACTGACACCTTTAAAAGCATTAATACTTACAACCCCTTGAGCAATTCTACCATCTAATTTACGGTCATAATGTACATAACTGCCGATACCAATTGGCACTCCTTCAATAATAGTTTGTACAACACCGCCAATAGTATCTCCTGCCTTTTTGGCGTCATCAATTTTATCTCTCATTTGTTGCGCAATATCATCATTAATCACACGGACATCATTTTTATCAATATTAGATTTGATTGTTTCAAGGTCATAAGCTAAATCATCTTTAATACCACCAATTTCCATAACTCTACTATAAAAATGAATATCGAGTTGCTTTAGTAATATTTTCGATACAGCACCTACAGCCACTCGCGCAGCAGTTTCTCTAGCAGATGAACGCTCTAATACATTTCTTAAGTCTCGATGATTATATTTCATACCGCCGATTAAATCGGCATGACCTGGACGTGGTTTTGTAATTACGCGCTTCATGTTTTCTTGATCTTCATCACTAATAGGATCAGCGCCCATGATTTTTCTCCAATGTTTAAAATCATCATTTGTGACAATAAGCGTGATTGGACTACCAAGCGTATATCCGTTACGTACCCCAGATACAATTTCAACACTGTCTTTTTCAATTTGCATGCGTCTGCCTCTACCGTATCCACCTTGACGTTTAAACATTTCTTCATTTATATCGGCAGCATGAATTTCTAAATTTGCTGGCACACCTTCAATAATTACTGTTAGTTGTGGACCATGTGATTCTCCTGAAGTTAAATATCTCATTATTTACCCACTCCGTTCTTTAGTACTTTAAATGATTATATGTTCCTTATCTTATCATATTCAATTGTTCAAATTAACAGAAAAATTTCAAATAACTAAACTTTATAAGATTTCCTTACATACAACTATAACATCTGTTTAAAATTCAGTAATAACTTAAGATATTAAACGACTTCACTTTAGAATGCAATTGCAGCTTTTATACATAAAAAACACCTTCGCATAAATTCATTTTATTATGAATTTAACGAAAGTGTTTTGATTTTACGGATACGACCATGAATCGTATTTTTACTATTATTTTTTATCTTTATTGTTGAGCGTATTAAATAATTAAGTTAATAACGCATATCATCTTACATGTAATGGTGTATCGATTCAACGATGATTATTCGTATAACCATGCTTCACGTGATTCTGTAAAATCACTTAATTCTTCTTCATTAAACCAAAGATTGATTTCTTTATTAGCAGATTCAACTGAATCTGAACCATGAATAATGTTTCTACCTACAGTTAAACCAAAGTCTCCTCTGATTGTACCAGGTGTAGCTTCTGATGGATTTGTTGATCCAATAATGTGACGCGCAATATGTACTGCATCTTCACCTTCTACAACCATTGCAAATACAGGTGCAGAAGTAATAAAGTCGATTAAATTGCCATAGAATGGTTTATCCGTATGTTCAGCATAATGTTCTTCTGCAAGCGATTTAGGTACTGTCATTAGTTTAGCACCTACAAGTTTTAGTCCTTTACGTTCAATACGTGAAACGATTTCACCTATCAAATTACGTTGAACCGCGTCCGGTTTAATCATTAAAAATGTTCTTTCCATTGTGTGTTTATCCCCCTGTTAGTGATGTAAGTTTTATAAAAATACAAAACAAAATATTATAATGTCTTGAAGCACATTATAATATTAACAGTTAATTTAAGCGCTTTCAATGCTTTTCACACAATTATACGTTTCTTTTCCCTACTTTTTTAATAATTTTTTTAAATATTGGTTTAGCATCATCTTTTTCTAATTGATCAATAAGATGAAGCGCTTTGTCTAAATATCTATCGCTAATTGCTTGTGATTGTTTTATGACATCAGAATGTTTAACAGTTTGTATACATTTATCAAATAAGGATTGATCACTGTTTGGGCCAAGTTGTTCTATTTGTGATTTAAACTCAGGATTTTTACGCATTTCTAACAATACTGGTAACGTTAAATGGCCGTTCATTAAATCACTGCCCACTGGTTTTCCTAATTTCTTTTCAGTACTAGTAAAATCTAGAATATCGTCAACGATTTGAAAACTCATACCAATATAATGACCAATCATTTTCAAATTACGAACCGTTTTGGTATCAGCATGTGAAGCAATTGCTCCAACTTCTGTTGATAATTGTATAAGCAATGCAGTTTTACGTTTGATTCTTCTTAAATAATTAGTAATTGTTTGATGTGCATTGAATTGATCTTGAAACTGGTACAATTCACCCATGCATACTTCGACAATTGCACTAGATATCACTTTATGTACTCGGTTATCCTCAATATTTGAAATATGTTCTAAACCGACAGCTAATAGAAAATTACCTGTGAGAATTGCAGTGTCTTGATCCCATTTTTTGGCAATCGTTAAACTACCGCGACGTTTATCACTTTTGTCAATAACATCATCATGTACTAAAGTAGCCATATGGATTAATTCGAGTGCTACAGCAACACGATAGACATCTTCATTAATTTCTTCGCCAAATTGACTACTTAATATTACAAAGGCAGGTCTTACTCGTTTTCCGCCTGATGAAAATAAATGATAAGAAGCATCTTCTAAGATTTGATCCTTACTTATTAATGCTTCTTCCAATCGCTGTTCAATTATTTTAATTTCATTGTTCATATTTAACTTTGACACAGTCATCACCTTTGGTTGTTTCATTTTTATTTATAGCCTAGGTGCATCGCTGCAACGCCACCAGTGAAGCTACGTACCTTAATATTACTAAATCCTGCTTGTGAAAATAAACGTTTTAATTTTTCTTTGTCTGGAAAATCAAAAGTAGATTGCTGTAACCATTCATATTCATCTTTCGATTTCGCAAATATTTTACCAAATATAGGCATTACAAATTTAAAGTATAATTTATAACATTGTTTAAATATTGGAGCAGTTGGTTGACTTGTTTCTAAGCAAACAACCATCCCACCAGGTTTTAAAACTCGATTTAGTTCTTTAAGCGTTGCAAGGTAATCAGGTACATTACGTAAACCAAAGCCAATTGTGACATAATCAAATTCATTATCCTCGAATGGTAAATGCATTGCATCACCATGAATGAGTTGGATATTTTGCATGTCCGCTGTTTTCTTTTTACCTACTTCAAGCATGTTTTCACTAAAATCTACACCTAATACTTCACCAGAAGGACCGACTGCTTTGCTTAAAGAAATGGTCCAGTCTGCCGTTCCGCAACAAACATCTAATGCTTTGCTACCATCTTTAACATTCATTTCTTTCATAACGCGTTTTCTCCATGTCTTGTGTTGTTCAAAGCTGATGATGTTGTTTAGGCGATCATATTTTCCAGAAATATTTTGAAAAACGTTATGTACTTGTTCTTTTTTTGCTTTATTATCTGCCATCATTGATTACCTCTTTTTTAATTAATTTCTAATTTAATTTCTTCTAAAAATGTATTTAGTTCATCTTTCGAATATTTTTTTAAATACGAAGGATGATTTTCTAATAAGTTTGTTAATAATTTTTGATTGATATCTGTTGTTTCTATGTTTGGTACGTATCGATTGATAGTAATAAGTGGAAATTTATTTTCGATTTTTAAAATAAAATGACCGATTTCTTCTTTGGGAATCACTCCGTTATGGATGGAGGATTTCATTTCATTAATTTCAACAATCGCTGAACTAATTTGCTTTTGAAAAATTGGATCATGTAACTTCGCTAATAATGTATAAAAGTGAGCGCTTAGTAAATCACCAATCAAAATGGCTTTCTTAGAGGATAAATTTTTGGAAACCTCATCTAAATGACGCATCGCAGTATCTATAGTGAGGCAAGCTAATTTAGCATCTTCAGGTATATCATAAGAATCAAGGATTTTTGCTAATACTTCATTTATATAAATAGCGTCATAATGATGTATACCTTTCAAGCGTTGGGTAATTTGTTTTTCAAAAATACTTAATGTCGTTTCCATGTTCACACCTCACGTTATTATCAATATACATATTAACATTATATAGGGAAAATTAAAATCAACGGTTTTCAAAGTGATAAATATATACGTTTTATGTATTTTGTGAATAGTAAAAATTATAAAAATAAATGAATTATGTTTGTTTATTATCTTTGTAAAAACTAAAATGATGTTTGATCACTTTAAAAATCTCTTAATATCATATCATCATATCGAATGATACCATATTAAGAGACTTAGTTTACAATCTATTTTTATTTGTATTTAAAAGTTTTTACCAAAAGAAAAAAAGCCCCTGTAACAAGGGCTTCACTTTTAAGTAAAGAATTATTTAACTGCATCTTTTAAAGCTTTACCAGCTTTGAATGCTGGAACTTTGCTTGCAGGGATATCAATTTCTTTACCAGTTTGTGGATTACGTCCTTTACGAGCAGCACGTTCACGTACTTCGAAATTACCGAATCCAATTAATTGTACTTTTTCACCTTTAGAAAGTGATGTTTGAATTGATTCGAATACTGCATCTACAGCTAAACCAGCTTCTTTTTTAGTTAAATCAGCTTGTTCTGCAACAGCATTGATTAAATCTGTTTTGGTCATTATGAATTCACCTCCCCTAGGGTTTATAATGATAACTTAATATCATTATGGTATGACTTTAACACAACGAATACTGCAACTGCAATGATTTATGTGTAAAAAACGTTGAATTAATAGGATTTTAATATCAAATTGTTATATATTTGCAAAAAAGTGTAATAGTTCTATCTTATTCGGCCTTTTTGCCCCGTCCCATTAAGTCTTTGACGCTTTCATCAACAGGTTGATTTTCAAACAAAACTCTATATAATGCAGTTGTAATTGGCATATCAATATGATGTTCTTTAGCTAAATTATAAACTGATTTTGTAGTATATACACCTTCAACCACCATATTCATTTCTTCTAATGCTTTTTCTAGTGATTTACCTTCACCTAATTTATACCCTAATGTATAATTTCTAGAATGAGTAGACGTGCACGTTACAATTAAATCGCCAATACCACCTAAACCTAAAAAGGTCAGTGGATCTGCGCCTAATTTTTCACCAAGTCGACTTATTTCAGCTAAACCTCTAGTCATTAATGCCGCTTTGGCATTGTCTCCGAAGCCCATGCCTGAAATTACACCGCTTGCAACAGCTATAATATTTTTTAATGCGCCACCCAATTCTACGCCTACTAAATCGTCATTCGTATAAACTCTTAAATAATCATTCATAAATAAATCTTGAGCTAGTTTACTCACTTCTGGTGATTTAGAAGAAGCAGCCACTGTAGTTGGTTGTTTGATAACAACCTCTTCAGCATGGCTTGGACCTGATAGTACACCAATACCTGCATTATGTTCAGAGCTAATTGAGTCTTCTAACATTTCAGAGACGCGTTTATAAGTATCGTTTTCTATTCCTTTAGCAACATGGATAAAAGTTTTTTTCGATGTTAAGTGTGAATCAATTTCACTTGCAACTTCCCTCATCGCTTTTGTAGGTAAAGTCATGAGATATACATCTGAATGCGCTATTGCTTTATGAATATCTGTTGTTGCGTTAATTGATAATTCAAGTTGTGCATTTTTAAGATATTTAGTGTTTGTATGAAATTCATTTATTTCATTAACAGTCTTTTCATTTTTTCCCCACATTAATACTTGATGCCCGTTTTCAGCTAAGACATTTGCTAATGCCGTACCGAAACTCCCAGTACCAAAGACAGCTATATTAGACATGTAACCCCTCCATTTATTAATTTCTTCTTCTAGTTATGATGTGTACAGGTGTACCTTCAAATCCAAAGGCAGCTCTGATTTGATTTTCAAGATAACGTTTATAAGAAAAATGCATTAATTCTACGTCATTTACAAACACAACAAATGTTGGAGGTTCTATTGCAACTTGTGTAGCATAAAATACGTTTAATCGACGACCTTTATCTGTTGGTGTAGGATTCATAGAAATTGCATCTGTAATTACTTCATTTAATGTTGAACTTTGAACACGTTTTTTATGGTTTTCACTCGCTTCCAAAATATACGGGAATAGCGTAGATAATCTTTTTTGTTCTTTTGCTGAAACAAAAGCGATTTGTGCGTAATCTAAAAATTGAAATTCTTTGCGTACTTCGTCCTTGAATTTCTTCATAGTATTTGTTTCTTTATCTACAGCATCCCATTTATTGACAACGATAACAATCGCTTTTCCTTCTTCGTGCGCATAGCCAGCAACACGCTTGTCTTGTTCTATGATACCTTGTTCAGCATCGATAACTACTAAAACAACGTTTGATCGCTCTATCGCTTTAAGTGCACGTAAAACTGAGTACTTTTCTGTATTTTCATATACTTTACCTTTTTTACGCATACCAGCAGTATCTATGAGCACATAATCTTGATCGTCATAGCTATATTCAGTATCAACAGCGTCTCGAGTTGTTCCAGCAACATTGGATACTATGACTCGATTTTCACCTAAAATCGCGTTAACTAAGCTCGACTTACCTACGTTAGGGCGACCAATAATTGATAAACGAATTGTATCCTCGTCATATGGATCGGGCTCTTCTTCTTTGAAATTTTTAACTACTTCATCTAATAAATCACCTAATCCTAAACCATGTGAACCAGATATTGGATACGGATCTCCAAAACCTAGTGAATAAAAATCATAAATTTCATTTCGCATTTCAGGATTATCAACTTTATTCACTGCCAATACAACGGGCTTTTTAGATTTGTATAGCATTTGAGCTACCATTTCATCACTTTGTGTTAAACCTTCTCTAACATTTACCATAAAAATAATGACATCAGCTTCATCTATGGCAATTTCTGCTTGCGCTCTAATCTGTGTTTGGAATGGTGCATCACCTATTTCAATACCTCCAGTATCAATGATATTGAAATCATGAGTTAACCATTCGCCTGATGAATAAATTCTGTCACGAGTCACACCTGGTGTATCTTCAACAATTGAGACACGTTCACCTACGACTCTGTTAAAAATTGTAGACTTTCCAACATTGGGTCTTCCTACAATAGCAACTATAGGTTTAGTCATAACTAACTTCCTCTCTTTTTTAATCTCTATAATTCTATCATACGGGGTAAGTATTTCAAAAGAAATTATTAATGAATCAATTTAAATGACTTTCATGAAATACAATTAATTTATTGATTGATATGTATACTAAAAAAATAAATCTTGCCCTAACGTAAAAATAGGACAAGATTTATTTTTAGTCTTATGATAATTATTAAAACTTAATATCTTTAAGTTTATCTCCGAAAACATCACCTAGTGTTGGATTGTCTTCGTCTTCATTATTATCTAAATATGATTGTGTTGTTTCACTATCACTTTCAACAACATTTTCGTCAGGTAATGTTGCTTTAATAGAAAGTGAAATACGTTCATTGTCAATATCGACACTGAGTATTTTAACACTGACAACTTGTCCTGGTTCTAATACTTCACCAGGTGTACCGATGTGAGAATGACTGATTTCTGAAATATGAACTAAACCTTGCACACCAGGTTTGATTTCAACAAAGGCACCAAAGCTTGTAAGTCTGACAACTTTACCTTCGATTTCTTCACCTTCATTGACTTCTCCTCTTAACGATTCAAACGGGCTTGGTAATGTATCTTTAATTGATAATGAAATACGTTCAGAATCTTTATCAACAGATTTTACTTTCACTTTGACTTGATCACCAATTGAAACAACATCTTCTGGTGATTTAACATGCTCATGTGATAGTTCGGAAACATGTACAAGTCCATCTACACCACCAATATCGATAAACGCACCAAAGTTTGTTAAGCGTGCAACTTTACCTTCTATGACATCGCCTTCATTAAGATTATTGAGTAAGTCATCTTTTTTCTCAGCATTTTCTAATGCTTCTACAGCTTTACGACTAAGAATGACGCGATTATTTGCTGGATCTAGTTCTTCAACTTTTAATTTTAGAACTTGTCCTTCAAAATGAGAGAAATCTTCGATGAAATCAGTTGAAATTAATGAAGCTGGTACAAATCCTCTTTGAACAACATCTACTACTAAACCACCTTTTACAACTTCAGTGACTTTAGCCTCGATGATTTCATCATTATCTAATTTTTCTTGTAAAAATTCATATGATTTTTCAGTTTCTAATTGACGTTTTGATAAGATATAAGCACCTGTCTCATTTTCTTCGTCATATTCCACTTTTGTGACATATGCACCGATTTCGTCACCAACTTTAACAGCATCACTAGGATTATCAATATGATGTGTTGAAAGTTGACTTATAGGGATAATACCGTTAAATTTACCTCCATTAACATGTACAATTACTTGTTTATCTTCAATTTCTTGAATTTCACCAGTAACTCTATCCCCTTCTTTAATTTCGTTAATCATTGATTCATTGAATTCTTCAGTCATCTTGTCTGCCTCCTTATTACACTACATATTTATAACATCTTATAATTTGACAGAATTGTCAAGGAATTCCACTTTATAGTGAATACTCTTATTCTATACATTTAAAAATATTAATTGATACTTAACATGTAGATAATAGTTTTAATATCAATAGCAATTTACATTGACTTATATGTAGTACAAGTTTTAAAAACCTACTACGATAATATACCCTGATTTTGATATTTTATAACTTTTTTACACAATTTTAACAAAAGGACTACAAAAAAAATCAATAGATAATATGATTTTATGAATTTAGATATCTTCTACTAATTTCAAAATTTTATCAGTAACTTCTTCGATACTCATACCGGTAGTATCAATAGTTATTGCATCATCTGCTTTTTTCAAAGGAGATATTTCTCTATTCATATCATAGTGATCGCGTTCGGCTATTTCTTTTTTTAATTGTTCTACTGTTGATTGTATATCTCTTAGTTCGTTATCTTTTTGACGACGTAAAGCACGTTCTTCAACAGATGCAATCATATATATTTTTAAATCAGCATCTGGCAACACAACCGTACCAATGTCTCTACCATCCATTACAATGCCTTTTTGCTGTGCCAACTCTTGTTGCTTTTCAACGGCAAATGAGCGCACTGATTCTTTTGAAGATACATAAGAAACATGATTTGTCACATCATTTTCTCTTAAATAATCTGTCACATCTTGATTGTCTAAAATGACTCTTTGTCCTTTTTCTTCGTCATAAGTTAATGAAAGTTCAGTTGATTCGACAAGTTCAGAAAAATTTTCTGTTTTATTTAATTGTAAATATTTATAGGTTATAGCACGATACATTGCACCAGTATCTACATACACCATAGATAACTTGGCTGCCACAAGTTTTGCTATTGTACTCTTACCTGCAGCTGCAGGTCCATCAAGTGCGATATTTATTGGTTTCATTTTAGTAACCCTTCCTTGTTGTTTTATAAATAATATTTTATCATAAATATGTATTTTATAAATAGGAGGAATGCACACATGAAAAAACTTCTTGTCATACATACTGGCGGCACGATTAGCATGTCACAAGATGAATCGAACAAAGTTGTTACAAATAAAAACAATCCAATTTCTAATCATCAAAATATTATTAATCAATATGCTGATGTAACTGAAATAACACCTTTTAATGTACCATCTCCACACATGAATATTGCGTATGTGGAAACTTTAAAACAAATTATAAATCAATCTGAGGATCAAGATGATTATGATGGTTATGTGATTACACATGGTACTGATACACTAGAGGAAACAGCTTATTTATTAGATTTAACAATAGACACCTCAAAACCAATTGTAATCACTGGTGCGATGCGTTCTTCCAATGAAATTGGTGCAGATGGTTTATATAATTTTTTATCAGCAATTAGAGTTGCAATTAGTGATGAATCATTAAATATGGGTGTTATGGTCGTCTTTAACGACGAGATTCATACAGCTAGAAATGTAACGAAAACGCACACTTCTAATACGAATACATTTCAAAGTCCAAATCATGGTCCCTTAGGTGTGATAACAAAACAAAGTGTACAGTTTCATCATAAACCATTTGGGCATTTAGTATTGACTGATATCAATCAATCTTTAAATATCCCACTCGTGAAAGCGTATATGGGAATGAATAGCGATGTTTTGGCTTTTTACAGTGAAAAACAAGTTGATGGGATTATAATAGAAGCGCTAGGTCAAGGCAATTTGCCGCCTACATGTTTAGAAGGGTTGAATCAATGTTTAAATAACAATATTCCAGTTATACTTGTATCTAGATCTTTTAATGGTATTGTCGGCCCTATTTATGCTTATGAAGGTGGCGGTGCAACATTAGAACAAAAAGGAGTTATTTTCTCTAATGGATTAAATGGACAAAAAGCGAGACTGAAATTATTAATCGGCTTAAGTAATCATTTAACTAAAGCACAATTAAAAAAGTATTTTGAAGCTCAGTTATAAAAAAAGAGTTGTGATAAGTAATGTTTTATCTTAAGAATATTGAAAGTATTCTCAAATAATAATCACTTATCCAGCTCTTTTTTATATTATGATTCTAAAGGCGTTTGCTTTTTAGATAAAATATTTTGAGTGATAATGCCACCATGATACTTACCATTTTCAATAAAAATCGTATTTGCATCATTACCTGCAGCAATCACACCAGCAATATAACAATTTTCTACATTTGTTTCGTAAGTTTCTTTGTTATGAACTGGTGCTGTCCCAAATTCATTTTCATTGATTCCAATTCCAATTGATTCTAAGAAATTATAGTCCGGATGATAACCAATCATTGCAAAAATGTAATCGTTAGGAATCTCAATTACTTCTCCATCTTGCTCATAAATAACACTATCTTCAGTAATTTTTGTGACTTCAGCGTTAAAGGCCATGTTTATTTTTTCGTGTTTCACTAATGACTCAAAATTAGGTAAAATCCATGGTTTAACTGCTTTTGGATAGTCAGAACCACGATAGATAACTGTGACATGTGCACCAGCCTTTTCTAATTCCAATGCTGCATCAACTGCTGAGTTTTTTCCACCAATGATGACAACATTTTGATCGAAATAAGGGTGTGCTTCTTTAAAATAATGTTTTACTTTTGGTAATTCTGCACCTTCTACTTCTAAAGTATTGTGTTGACCATAATAACCAGTAGCTACGGTTAGAAATCGACACTGATAAACATCTTTCGTAGTAGTGAGTGTAAAACGATTATTAATTTTTTTAACAGTAAGGACTTCTTCGAAAGCATTGATACGCAGTTGATGATGTTTAACAACTTCTCTATAATACACTAATGCTTGATTACGACGTGGTTTGCTTTCTTCGACAATAAATGGAATGTCGCCAATACTTAATTTATCACTTGAAGAAAAGAATGTTTGATGTGTCGGATAGTTATAAATAGCGTCCACAACATTTCCTTTTTCAATTACTAAAGTATCAATCCCTTTTTTCTTTTGTTCAATAGCGGCACTTAACCCACATGGTCCACCGCCGATGATTATACTTTCTACTGTTTGCATAGTATTTGTCCTCCTTTAACCACCCATTTATTATACCAGTAGATTTAAAAAAACCAAGTGATAGATTTTGAAAATTTTTTTACAAAAATGACTAATTCATATAAAAGCTCCCTACAAAGTTTACTTTTTTAAATGTCTACTTTGTAGGGAGCATATCATGTTATGGATTAGTCCTTTTTTAGGAACAGGCTCGATAATCAAGCTTCATTTTATTTGTTAAAGATGAATGTTTTATTGAGGAATAACTAATTGTTGTCCGTTATGAATATCATTACCTTGTAATCCATTTGCTTTTCTGATTTTTTCTACATTTTCAGGAGATCCGCTTCCATAGTATTGGATGGCTATTCTGTAAAGATTTTGACCATTTACAGTATGTGTTTGTTGTCCTGAATTGTTGTTTGAAGCTTGGTTGTTTTGTTGATTGTTTTGGCTGTTAGTAGCTTGACCTTGGTTTGCTGAATCATTACCTTGATTCGTAGCTTGATTATTTTGTTGTGATTGATCATTTTGACTGTTCTGTGCATTTTGATCACTTTGGTTATTTTGATCAGATTCAGTAGCTTGATTTTGATCGCTAGTAGCTGCATCGTCAGAATTAGAATCGCTTTGGTTTGAATTATCATTACTATCTGATTCAGCGTTATCGTCATTATTTGTATTTGCTTTATCACTATCATCGTCTTTGTTTTTGTCTGAATCTTTCTTGCTGTCCTTGTCTGAATCTGAGTCAGATTTTTTATCTTTGTTGTCCGCTACCTTTTTATCGTCGTTATTACTACTATCATCATTGTTGCCAGTTAATGCCATACCACCAAAAATTCCGATTGCTGCTAAAATTAAAATTGCTGCTACGATTGGTAATATTTTTCCAAATAATCCGCCTTTTTTCTTGTTATTGTTGTTATCATCATTTGGATCGTTGTTGTGATCACCGTTACCATTATTTCCACCGGAGCCATTTCCATTCGAATGCGCAGCACTTGCTCCAGCGGCACCTGCACCAGCTGCGGCTGCTCCACCAGCTACGGCAGCGCCTTTTTTCTTGTTGTCTTTTGAATCATTACTTTTTTCAGAATTAGCTTCTTCAGTATGTTGATTTTTATTATTAGCACCTACGCCTGTAGCAGCATCACTTTTTTCGTTATCGTCTGAGGCTGCATTGTTATCTTTAGCATGATCAGAATTATCTTTCTTGTCATGGTGTTTTTTTGCGGCATATGCACCTGCACCAGCTGCGGCTGCTCCGCCAGCTACGGCAGCGCCTTTTTTCTTATCATTTTTATCTTCAGATTGGTTACCTTTAGAAATGTCGTGATCTTTTTCACTTCTATTTTGATTAATATTGTTATTTTCTGAAGGGTCTTGATTTTTATTGGTTTCATCCGCAACCGTCTTGGATGATGAATGTGTTTCCTGTTGTTGCTTACTGTCTTGTTGACTTGATGTATCATTTTTCTCATCAACAGTTGATTCATTTCCTTCATTTTGATGTGTTGCCGTATCTCTTCTACGTTGTCTTCTTTGGGCATTTCTTGGAGGGAATTGTTCGTCTTGTTTATCAGAAACTTCCTCTTTTACATTGTCAACGGAATCGTTAACAGAATCCTTTACATCATCTCGATGTTCTTTTGGATCAATAGATTGACGATTTTTCTCAAAATCATCTTTGAAATTATTATTAGACAAATTCATCATCCTTCCATCATTTAATTTTAGTATATACTGTTTTACCCTAAAAGCCAGTATATATGTATTAATTTTATATGAAAAACAAATAAAAATTTAGCGTATATCTAGTATTATAGCTTGATTGAAAAAGTGAAGTAAAGTATTTATCTTTTATTTGAATATATTTCGTAATTTTTCTTTAAAATCCATTTTTCTTTTTACTTTTTTTCTATTAATAATATTAATTGGTTTTAATTCTGTGTCATTATCACAGCACTGTGTTGGTTTTGTTGATAGATTTTCACCGAAAAACTCTACCATATATGACCTACGACATTGGTCTAAATTTTTATAACCTAACATTCGATAATAACCGCGTTGTTTTCTTTCAAATGCTGTTTTGAAAATAGTACGCAATTGTTCAATTTTAAAATTACTACTTAGAACCTCTAATATTTCATTTTTTTCAGGTGGTAAAAACATACCTAATTCAAATGTATTCACATCTTCTTCAGTAATTATATCTGCAAACAATAACGTTTCTAATAGATAACTATCATCTGGTTGGTAAAGACTGATTGCTTGGCTAGAGTAGCCATCACGTCCTGCACGACCAATTTCTTGCATATAACTTGATGGACTTGTGGCTAGATGAAAATGTATGATGGTTCGTATATCTTTTTTATTTATCCCCATTCCAAAAGCAATTGTTGCAACAATAATTGGTATTTCATTATTTATAAATTGATGCTGTACAGTATGTCTTTCCTGATAGGTTAAGTCACCATGGTATATCCCAGTTAAAAAACCATATTGATAAATTGCCTTTGCTAAAGTTAGGCACATTTTTTTTGATGAAACATAGATAATAGTGGGACCAGATTGTTCTAACGTTGGAAGTAACCATTTTAACTTTTCATGATCATTTTCGAAATTTATGTGTGATAATGTAATATTTTCTCTATTCGTAGTTGTTTTCACAACAGTAAATGTTTTATTTAGCATGTGATTTAAATCATATGTTAAATAAGGTGGTGCTGTGGCAGTCAAAGCAAGTATATTGGCTTTAGGAAAATAATTGATGATTTTCCCTACAAGTGCATAGTGTGGTCTGAAATCATAACCCCATTCAGATAAGCAGTGGGCTTCATCTAAAACGATTAAACCTAAATCTAGATGTTGTATAAGTTTAAAATTATGTGGTTGCAACAAAAATTCGGGACTTAAAAATATAAAACGACTATGCTTTAAGTATTGTAAATTTTGTTTTTTTTCATTTTCATCTAATCCGGAATGGATGCATGAAACGTAATGCTCGCCTTGTAGTTTTAATTGCATAACTTGATCATCCATTAAGGATATTAACGGTGAGATGATAAGGGTGGGCTTTTGTTTGATATAGGTTGGTAATTGATAACATAAACTTTTTCCACTACCAGTCGGCAATATACCCAAAGTATTTTCATCATTTAATACATGCTCTATAATTTCCTGTTGTCCAGGCTTAAATGAATCAAAACCAAACCATTTTTTTAATTCATGATGTAACATTTAAATCACCTCTTTCAACACCGATGATTAATAGTTTAATTTCAAAGTAATTTAATTTTGGAAATTTCTCTTTGTAATTTCTTAATCTTTCGCTGCGATTTTCTACATAGTAACTTAGAAACTGTGAATATGAATTATCATTTATAAATACATCGTATTGTGAAAGATACCCTTTTATAAATAATTCTAGAATATGATCTTCAATTGTGTTTGATTTTACATTTTGTGTCTTAGCTAATTCGTTAAAGCTGAGACCTTTTTTAATACCTATGTAAGTTTCCTCTGTTTTAAAAAGCAACGTAGGTAAAATAATTAATTGATTTAAAATAGGATATTTAATCGCATTTTCCAATTCAAACATCATGATTACTAATTCATTTATTTCTAGTTCGAACAATTGTTGTTGCGAAATATTTTCTATTAAGCTGACTTGTTGTCTTGTATACATACTTTCTTTATAACCTTGTAAATAATAGTGCAAATACGTTTTACTATTTTTTTCAGAAATTGAAGAGAAAAGAAGATTTAATTCTTCATTTAATTTGCAAGATATATTCTTATTTTTAGCACTGTTATATACTTTTTTAACTCTATGTTGAATTGTATTGTTGTGTGTAATAGGCACAAAATGTAATGAATCATGTGAAATATTCGAAATTGTTTGGGTTAATAATTGAAGTGCCTTAAAGGTGTTTAATAAACTATCATATGTATACCTTGGATGTGTACGAATTAATCGCGTACCATCAACATCCTGTTGTCCATTTTGAATATATCCAACAAATGATGGATATTTTAAGTTTGGTAAGCTATGATACAATGATAATAGTTGTTGACTACAGGCGTCAAAAAAGGTTTGATGGGATTTTTTGCCTGTGATAATATTATATATGCTTTTTTCTGTTTTGTAATTATGTGCTTGCATTCGTGTAAAGCGAATTAAATTATACATGTGTGCTCCCTCATTTTATAAAACAAAAACATTTGATAAAATTTTAAACAGTAACTACAATACTAATTGTGTTATTAGTGTAGCATGTTTGTTAAAGGAGGCGAAGAGTTTGGCTAAATATACAATTGTTGATATGGATACATGCATTGCATGTGGTGCTTGCGGTGCTGCTGCTCCTGATATATATGATTACGACGATGAAGGTATCGCATACGTTATACTAGATGATAACCAAGGTACTGCGGAAGTACCAGAAGAATTATATGAAGACATGGAAGATGCTTTAGAAGGTTGTCCTACAGATTCTATTAAAATTGAAGAGGAATCTTTTGACGGAGACCCTCTAAAATTTGAATAATAAAATTAATCAAATAGATATTCATTTTTGCATGAAATGAATTTATAAAGGCTCAGTATATTCATTGTTTTAATGAAAAAGCTGAGCTCTTATTTTATGAAAAATAATCATTTATTAATTGTAGTATGAAAATAAAGCAAGTTGAAATATAGCATGTAAATCTCACAATCAAAATAAATGACTAATCCATATGAAATAGCTTGGTCATTTTAAATTTTAAAATTCGACAAATTCGACCAGGTTGTTCACTCGTCTGGAGATATGACTCGATTCTATAATCTTGTGCTTATATCATTCCATTAAGTGTTAACAAGTTAAAAAACTATTTTAAAAGATGCGTTTAAGTACAAAAATAATGATAAGCAACTTCACTTTCAACTTTAGCAAAAGTTTTCAATAATAAAAGAAGCTGAGANNTCTCAGCTTCTTTTATTATTGCGTGTCCATTTTTTCATATTCGTGGTATAAGCTAATTAATTAAAAATTATCTAAGTAAAATCTTTTTTAAACGTTTGAATAATAACATAAATATTAAAGAAATTATTATACCTTTTACTATATTAAAAGGTATAACACCTGAAACTATCACAATTTTTATATTTTCAACTACATTTGATAAATTCATAATCATCCCATAAAGTGGCAATAAAACAAAATAATTTAAAATACTTAGAACAATCGTCATAACAATCGTCGCTATTGTAAATCCAATGATTTGTGTTTTGACTGTATGATTATTTTTAATTATATAAAAGGCACTTAAAATAAAACTAGCGCCAGCTAAGAAATTAGCAATTGGTCCAACTGGATCCCCTATATTAAATAAGAAATTAAGTAAATTTTTTATAAATAATATAATAATACCAGCTACTGGCCCTAAACTAAAAGTTGCTAATAGAGCTGGGATATCACTAAAGTCTAATGTTAAATATGGTGGTAAAAATGGGATTGGAAATTTGATAAACATCAAAATAAATGACACCGCACTTAACATACTTATCGTAATAAGTCGCTTGGTTTGTTGTTGCATATTCAATTATCTCCTTCCATTCATCTTACTTAGAAAAGGAGGATTTAATTGCACAACAAAAACCCTCCATCTTCTCCCATCCAGACTATACTGTCGGCTCTAGAATTACACTAGATCAGCCATTTATCTTTTTAATAGATAAATGGGTCGCAGGCTTCAATTACTGCCGGTTGGGAATTACACCCTACCCCGAAGATGAATTTCTTAAATTTTATAAATATATCATAGCCTATTACTCAGATAAAAACAATAGACCTGCTTATGCTAAGTAAATTACATAATTTATGAAAAAGACGAGATTGAAAATCAATAGTAATGTATTGACTCTCAATCTCGTCATTTATAGAACACACATGCTTGATTTACATTAAGATTATAAATTAAATTACATTTCACTTTCTATGATTACTTTAATAGTCATGTATCTTCACGTTCTTCTGTTGGTTTTGGTAATTTAATTATAAATGTTGTGCCTTTGCCAAGCTCACTTTTAACGTCTATCGTACCTCCATGTTCATCAATAATCATGCGACAGATAAACAGACCTAACCCAGTACCTTGTTTACCTCGTTTACGAGCAGTGTCGACTTTATAGAAACGATCAAATACTTGTTGTAAATGTTCTGGAGCAATACCAGATCCTGTGTCTGAAATGTATAAAATATTTTCATTTTCTGACTCTCCATAACTAATCGATATTAAATCACCAGGTTCTGTATATCTAGTAGCATTATCTATAAGATTAGTTAAAACCTGTTCAATTCTATCGGTGTCGAAATACCATAATTGATTGTGTGTATTTGGATTTAAATTCATCGTTAACTTTAAGTCATTTGCTTGTTTCTGGTATTTTTGTTGCATTCTATTAAGCAATGGATCAATTGGCTGTTTCACTTTCTCTACAGTTAGCCCTTCAGCATCCATACGTGCAACATTGAGCAACTCATTTACTAATCGATTTAAACGTTTTGTTTCATCAAGGACAATAGACAATGATTCATGTATTTCGTCTGGCTCTGTTACAATACCATCCACTATCGACTCTGTATATCCTTGTAGCAAAGAAATAGGTGTACGCAATTCATGTGATACATTAGCAATAAAATCTTTTTTCATTTGATCAATATTATGTTCATTGGTCATGTCACGAATAATAGCTACAATACCACTTCTGCCATCAGGCTGAATTTGTTCAATATAACTTGTAATAATGACAAAATAGCGTGTGCTAATTTCATATTCTTCGAATTGTGTTTTTTTGGATTTAAATGTTAATTCATTTTGACGATCAAGCTTGTCTAAATCGTGTGCATCCAATATTTTCAAAATATTTTGTGCCATCTTGTTTGATATAATTATTTCTTGTTTATCATTAAAACCTAGAACACCTTCAACCATAGAGTTTATTAAACTATCTCTGATATTTTTTGATGAGGATAATGCGTCGATGTGTTGTTGTATTTCCGAACTCATCGTGTTAAAAGCACGTGATAACTCACCAATTTCATCTCGAGAATTAACAGGAACTACTTGTGTATAGTCTCCTTTAGAAACTTTTAATGCTTGAGTCCTTAAATTTCTTAGTGGTTTTGTAATTCGAGATGATAAGAAAAAGGCAAACACAGTAGTAATAGATAAAAAGATTATAGCAATAATTAAAATAATGACTGTAATCACATTATTGGTATCTTCTATCGTTTTCAAATCTTGATAGATAAAAACACCACTATATTTACTATTATGTGCACTCGATTCTAAATTTTTTGATGGATAACCTATTAAAACATAAGTTTTTTGCTGTTTATTTATATCTATTGTCACGTGCTCAGATATCTGCTTTCCTTTATCGAACACTTTTTCGTAGTTTTTATTACTTTTTATTTCTTTGAACATCTTTTCTTTTGTCTCATCATTATTGACGCTATCCATGTGTTTATGATTCATGATAATAAGCCCCACTGGACCCTCGATAAGAGACTTACTATGCTTTATGGCAGTCGTTTTATCTTCTGAATGCTCAACTAAATGACTGATTCTTTTAGCATCTTCAAGTAATGAATCTTCTGTTTCTTGCGTAAAGTAAGATTGTATAAACGTTATAAGTGCTGCACTTAATAAAATTAAAACTGTCGTTACTATAAAAATTATAGTTAACCACAGTTTTACTACTACATTATTGAGGCGGTTCATTTTCAGATTTAACCTCGAATTTATAGCCAACGCCCCAAACTGTTTGAATCATTTGGGCAGCTTCATCAGAAACGCGATTTAATTTCTCTCTTAAACGTTTTACATGTGTATCAACAGTACGCAAATCTCCATAAAATTCATAATGCCATACTTCTTTTAATAGTTGCTCACGATCAAAGACTTTGTTTGGCGTTTTTGCTAAAAAGATTAAAAGTTCATATTCTTTTGGCGTTAAGTTTACTTGGTTGCCATCAGCTAGCACCCGATGAGCATCATTATCAATCACAAGATGTTCAAATTCTATTAAATCTCGTGCATGTGGTTCACTTTGTTCTGTATGTGCAACTTGAGTTCGTCTTAATAGCGCTTTGACACGTAAGACCACTTCACGTGGTGAAAATGGTTTTACAATATAATCATCTGCACCGGATTCGAAACCTTCTACGCGGTTTGTTTCTTCTCCTTTAGCAGTTAACATAATAATTGGTGTTTCTTTCTGTTCTCTGAGTCTAGCTGCTACAGTAATGCCATCCATTTCTGGCAACATTAAATCTAACAAGATACATGCATAATCATGTTCCATTGCCATTTTGTATGCTTCTTGTCCATCTCTAGCTTCATGAGTTTCAAAAGATTCTCTTTCTAAGTACAATTTTAATAATCGTCTGATTCTATCTTCATCATCAACGATAAGTATTTCGTTTGACATAGGTTCGTACCCTCCCACACTGCTAACTTCAATTTCAACCATATTATATCATAGGTTGAGCTATAAAAGTGTTTATGAATGAAAAGTTTGTGAAAAAATTATCAATATCAGGATTTTGTTAAAGGAATGTCATAATTATTGTCCGTGTTCTGCAATTTGACGTAATATTTTTACTTCATGCGGTGTAAGTACTCGGCCTTCGCCAGCATTGAGTCCTTTCAAATTTAACGGTCCAAATTCTATGCGTTGTAATTTTGATACTTGATGCCCAAAATATTCAAACATGCGTCTAACTTGTCTATTGCGACCTTCAGTTATTGTAATTTCTACAAGTGTCGTATTTTTATCTTTATCTTGGTTTTTAACTTTAACTGTCGCAGGTTGCGTTTGCCCATCTTCTAAATTAATGCCTTGTTCTAATGCTTTAACTTCTTCACGCATGAGATACCCTTTTAATTTAACAACATATTTCTTTTTGATTTTATAACGTGGATGTGTCATTAAGTTAGTGAATTCACCATCATTGGTAAGTAAAAGTAGCCCTGATGTATCATAATCTAAGCGTCCTACAGGGTATATTCTTGTCTTAATTTGTTTGAAATAATCAGTAACGACCTTTCTACCTTTGTCATCAGAAACGCTAGTGATAACTTGTGAAGGTTTATAGAAAAGAATATATAGTTTGTCTTCTTGTTCTAATTTAATGCCTTCAACTTCTACTGTATCCGTTGGTTTTACTTTAGTACCTAATTCTGTTTTGATTTCACCGTTTACTTTCACTTTACCTTCTGTAATTAATGTTTCCGCTTTACGTCTTGAAGTATAGCCACTATTTGCGATACGTTTTTGTAATCTTTCTGTTTCTTTATTCATTTTTTTCTCCTTTTTGATTTACTAAATTACTGAAGAAGGCTTCTATTTCCTCATCTTCTTCATCCGTAGTTGGTAAATCATCTAATTGTTCAATACCAAATACATTTAAGAATAGTTCTGTTGTATATAATTGTTGGCTTCTAGAATCTTCCTCATCTTTGGCTTCAATTAAACCTCGTGCTATCAAGGTTTTGACGGCTCCGTCCGAATTTATACCTCTAATCAATTCAATATCACTACGAGATAATGGCTGATTGTATGCGATTATCGATAAAGCTTCCATAGCTGCTTGTGATAATTTCATTTTTGATTTTTGTTCAATTAACTTCTCAATAAATTCTGACGCATCTTTTTTGGTGGTTAAGACATAATTTTTACCATAATGTTGGATCTCTAAGCCACAAGCGTCATATTCATTGATTAATGTATGAAAACGATGTTGGTCAATGTCTAAAATTTCTAGTATTTGCTTTTCTTCAAGTCCTTCATCACCTGCAGTATAAAGTAATGCTTCTAGGATTCCTTTATCGTTCAATGCCATAATTAACTCCTCTTAAAATATTAATATCGTCAAAACTTTTTTGTTGTTCAATATTTACTATTCCAGATTTCGACATTTCTAGTATGGCGAGGAAATGAGTGACTACCATTTCCAGTGGTTCAGTAAAATTAAATAAACTAAAAAAGTTGAATGATTCATGTTTTTGCAAACGTTGAGTTACTTGTGTAGTAGCTTCTTGTATTGTGAACGTTTCTTTTCGAATATCAACGGTTTTGGGTGTTTGGTATTCCACACGATTTTTCACTTTTTGATAAGCAATGATGAGTTCTGTTAAATCAATCGTATTATTAGGGTCCCAAGTTTCATTTGACTCTAAATGTGTTAAATCCGTTGGGTGTTTAGAATAATACTTCTCTCTTTCTGCTCTTTTTTCGTTTAATAGCACTGTATATTCTTTATAGTTTTGATATTCAATTAATCGCTCAACCAAATTTTCACGTGGGTCATCTTCTAAATCGTCAACTTCATCTGAATGAGGCAAAAGCATTTTGCTTTTTATCATTAGTAATTCTGATGCCATAACTAAATATTCACTTGCCACATTAATTTCTAATTGACTCATCGCATGAATATATTGCATATACTGTTCTGTTAAAGATTTCATTGGTATATCATAAATATCAATTTCAAATTTTTGAATAAGATGCAATAATAAATCTAAAGGACCATTAAAGGCATCGAGTTTTACTTCATACATTTTATCTACCTCATATTAGCAAGTTAAGTGCGTAATTCACTAAAATATTATAGCATGTTTAATACAAACATTTAAAATCGGAGCGATAAACATGTTAAAAATTGCACTTCAAGATTTTTATTTCCAATTCCATACAAAGCAACATTACTTTCTTTGTCACGATATTTTAGAAGACGCTTGGAAAACAAACCCAAATTACAATAAAGGAGATGCTGTTGTAAGTCTTATATTGACTGCAACTGGCGCTTATCATTACCGTAGACATAATTATGTAGGTGCCTATAAATCGTTTGGTAAGTCATTAAAAGTAATAGAAAAGTACGACTCAGCAATTAATATTGGACTCGATATAGAAGCGTATAAAGCGCTATTAGTCGAATTAATTAATGCTACAAAGAAGGAGAAATCTTTCGAGCCTATTCATCTCCCATTAACTGCGACAATGGAGCAAGTTATATTACAACAATACCCGCATTATGCGATGACATATTATAAAATTGAAGATGATTATATCATTGACCACCATTTAAAAAGAGACAGAACTGAAGTCGAAGCAGCAAGAAAACGCGCTCTACAAGCTCGAAACAAATGGATATAAGCATTAATCTTATATGAATATATTTATTTAAATAATGTAACTACAATAAAAAACACAGTCTAGTTATTCAATAGAATAAACCAGGCTGTGTTTATGCTCTTGGATGAAATTCATTATACATTTTACGAATTTGTGATTTTGAAACATGTGTATACAATTGTGTTGTAGATATGTCAGAATGGCCGAGCATTTCTTGTACTGCACGTAAATCTGCTCCATTTTCGAGTAAATGTGTGGCAAATGAATGTCTTAATGTATGTGGTGTTAAAGTTTTTAGTATATTTGCTTTGATACCATTTTGTTTAATCATCTTCCATATGGCTTGTCTTGATAAAGGTTTACCGTGCATATTTAAAAAGAGTGTGTCAGTTACCGTGTTTTTTAATAATTGTGGTCTTACTGTTTCCAAATAAGTATTTAAGTATTCAATCACAGTATCTCCTAATGGCACAATTCTTTCTTTATTTCCCTTACCAAAAACACGTATAAAGCCCATAATCAAATTAACATCTTCTAACTCTATTTGAATCAGTTCTGACACACGCATGCCAGTGGCATAAAGTAATTCTAACATCGTGCGATCTCTATATCCGTTATTTTTGGATAAATCAGGTGTTTCTAATAGTCTAAGTACTTCATCTATTTCTAAAACATCTGGTAATTTACGATCATATTTCGGCGTTTCTATTAATACTGTTGGATCTTTAGCTGCATATTTTTCTCTTAATGCAAACTGATGAAAACTGCGGATAGTGGAAATGAAGCGTGCTAACGATTTTGAAGATGTGCCTTCATCATGTAAGTGACCCAAACATTCTTGAATAAGTTGTCTATCTACAAAATCAATATGACTAATTTTGTGTAATGTTAAAAATTCATCATATTTTTTTAAATCTCTTCGATATGCACCAATTGTATTTACACTTAATCCTTTTTCTAATTGTATAAATTTCAAATATTCATCTATAATATTTTTCACTGTACTACCTCTGTTTCTGAAATAGTATTTTTTAAATTATTTTCCTTTTGCTTGGCACGATGCACAAATACCATGGAATGTTAAACGATGGTCTAATATTTTAAATTCAAATTCATTTTCTACTCTTTCCTCTACGCGAGGTAATAAGTCTTCTTCGATTTCTTCTACTTTACCACATTCCATACACACAAGATGGTGGTGAAAATGTTTTGCTCCTTCTTTTCTTAAATCGAATCGTGCAACACCATCGCCAAAGTTTATTTTATCCACTACCTTTAATTCTGCTAGCAATTCTAATGTACGATAGACAGTTGCAAGTCCTATTTCAGGTGCTTTGTCTTTAACTTTTAAATAAACATCTTCAGCACTTAAATGATCTTTTTCATTTTCAATTAAAACTCTCAATGTTGCCTCACGTTGTGGCGTCAATTTATAAGATGATTGCTGTAATTGTTGCTTCACGCGATTTAATCGTTCTTCCACGGAAGCCTCACTCCCCTACTAATAATTATAATCATTTTAATTTAGTTATGATATATATATTTAAAATACCAATAATTGATAAAATTCGCAAGTATTCTCGCCTCTTATTTATAATGATTATAATTAAGTAGTAAATGTTGTAAAGCAATAATGGTTTTTGCATCTTCCAATTCTTTATTATCTAATAATGTTTTAATTTCATTTATATCAAAATATGCTATTTCTAAAAATTCATCTTCATCTAAATGCATTTCACCTTTTGTTAAATTTTTTGCCATATAAATTGATATTTTTTCGTTTGAGAAACCAGGTGAACCATACATTTCAGTAATATGTTCTAATTCATCTGCAATATAACCAGTTTCTTCCTCAAGTTCACGCTTAGCTGCGGATATACGTTCTTCGTCTTTTTCTAATTTACCTGCTGGTATTTCTAATAGTGGTTTTTCGCAAGCTTTACGAAATTGTTTCACTAATATCACTTTATTATCAGGTGTAATTGGACAAACAGCGACAGCACCGTTGTGGTATATTAATTCACGTTTAGAAGTTTGTCCATCGGGTAGTTCAACATCGTGGACTTCTAAATCTATGATTGCTCCTTTATAAATAGAAGCGCTATGCAATGTCTTTTCAAATAGGTTCATAAATAATCACTGTCCTTTTAATTGATTTAAGATATTGTTAAGATGTACTCATTAGTTAGTTATTATGGGAATAGCGAATGAACACATATTGAGTTTGATTTTTGTTTTGTATAGAATAGTTAATATTGAAAAAATCCAACTTACTTTATTACGTCTACGCCCTATTATCCAAGTGTATCGAAAGGAGATAAAACATGCAAAAAAATGTTTTGAAAAGCGGTATAGAAATTTCAGAGTTAGGTTTAGGCTGTATGAGTCTTGGGACAAATAAAAAGCAAGCAGAGCCTATCATAGAACGTGCAATTGAACATGGTATCACTTATTTTGATACAGCTGATATGTATGACAAAGGTGTAAATGAGACAATCGTTGGTGAGACTTTAAAGAAATACCAAAATAGAGATGATATAATCATTGGCACAAAAGTAGGAAATCGTTTAACGGAAGATGGGTCTACAACATGGGATCCTTCTAAATCTTATATTAAAGAAGCAGTGAAAGGCTCATTGAAAAGACTTGGTTTAGATCATTTAGATTTATATCAGCTACATGGTGGTACAATTGATGATCCTATAGATGAAACGATTAGCGCTTTCGATGAATTAAAGAAAGAAGGTATTATCCGTGCTTACGGTATCTCCTCAATAAGACCTAACGTAATCGATTACTATTTAAAACATAGCGATATCGAAACGCTAATGTCTCAATTTAATTTAATTGATAACAGACCGGAACAACTTTTAGATGATGTACATGCTAAAAAAGTTAAAGTATTAGCTCGCGGTCCAGTGTTTAAAGGATTATTAACTGCTAAAAGTAATAATGTGTTAGATTCAAAATTCAGTGAAGGTATTTTTGACTATACTTATCAAGAACTCGGCGAAACAATTGCATCCATAAAAGAAATAGAAAGTAATTTAACTGCACTTACGTTTAATTATTTAACGTCTCATGATGCTTTAGGTTCCATCATTGTTGGTGCAAGTAGTACAGATCAACTTGATGAAAATGTAAAAAATTATCAACGTTCAAAAGACATAAGTTTAGAAGCTTTAAAAGCAGCACAAGAGCGCGTGAAAAATTTAGAGTATACCCAACATTTAAAATAAATCTCTTTTACTTGTTTCCAATATGTATGTATGCGAAAAATTGAAAATCTTAAAGTTTTAATTGTATAAACGAGATTGTTTCTAAGACCGAAAGCTAAAAAATAAATAACTTCAATCAAAGCCAAAACGTCAATTTCTATTGTGATTTTATAGAAATTGACGTTTTTATATTAAAAGCTTAATTATCCGTAACAACATTATTGCTATCTTCTATTTTAATGCTATTGTCAAAATGACAATTTCTCATTTTTGAAGTAGCGTTACCTTTTGTTTTTAAATAATGAAGTGAGGTTTTTTTCTATAAAGCGTGGCATTAATTGATAAATTTTTAGTAAATTATGCATCCATCTAGGTTGATTAATTTCTAATTTTTGCCTAATTATACCTTCGATAATTTGGTTTGCTAGTTTTTCGGGATCAAGCATTATATCTCTGTATTTTTTAGCAAATTTCATTGATGGATCTGCTTTTTCATGGAATGGCGTCGCTATTGGCCCTGTATTAACTGTCATAATATGATAATTTGGTTTTTCAATGCGCAGTGCATTTAATAATTGATTGAAAGCCGCTTTACTTGCACCATAATGTGCAGCATAACCTTGGCTTATAAAGGCAGCTTGACTACCTATACCAACGATAATTGGATTTTTAGAGAAAGCCGGTTGTACAACTTTCATTAATAGATTAAAATGCAATACATTCAACTTATATGTTTCAAACATTTCAACAGATGTATGGTCTTCAATGGATTTAAAATACCCAAGACCAGAACAATAGATGAGTCCATCAATCGTTTGATGTTGAAAGTAATTTTTTAAATCCATGATTTCCTGTTGTGATTGTAAATCACATTTAATGATATTAAGATGTTCTGTGTTATATTGTGTTTTAAATTGTTTTAATTTCTCTGGATTTCGTGCAAGTACCGTAACATGTACTTTTTTAGTTAATAATGTTTTTAATATGGCTTTTCCTAATCCACTTGTACCACCTGTTAATATAAAATGTTTACCTATCATAGTAAATTCTCCTAGCTTTAAATTCATAGTTTAAGTATATGAGTGTAAATGATATTTTACTATAGATCTTTAAAAATTCTTAGCCATAATTTAAAACTATGTTAGTATGGAAACATAAAAAGCAAAGAGGAAGTGAAGTCTTCACATGAAACTAGTATTTTATGGTGCCGGAAATATGGCGCATGCAATTTTTACAGGTATCGTTAGTTCAAAAGTGATTGATTCTAAAAATATTTATTTGACGAATCGTTCGAATGAAGTTGCATTAAAAGAATATGCTGACGAATTAGGTGTGAACTATAGCTATGATGATGCGGCATTGTTAAAAGATGCAGATTATGTATTCTTAGGAACGAAACCATATGATTTTGATGAGTTAGCAGATCGTATCAAACCATATATTGCAGAAAAGAATAAATTTATTTCTATTATGGCTGGTTTACCGATAAGCTATATTCGTGAAAAATTGGCTTCTAATAATCCAATTGCGCGTATCATGCCAAACACAAATGCACATGTCGGACATTCAGTTACTGGCATTAGCTTTTCCAATAATTTTGGAGCTAAATCAAAAGAAGAAGTTGATAGTTTAATAAATGCATTTGGTTCTGCAATAGAAGTTTCAGAAGATAATTTACATCAGGTAACAGCGATTACTGGAAGCGGTCCAGCATTTTTATACCATGTCTTTGAGCAATATGTTACAGCAGGTACACGTTTAGGTTTAGAAAAGTCACAAGTAGAAGAATCGATTCGGAATTTAATTATAGGAACGAGTAAAATGATAGAACGTTCAGAACTGAGTATGGAACAGTTAAGAAAAAATATCACTTCTAAAGGTGGTACAACACAAGCAGGACTTAATGCACTTGCAGATCATGATATAGAGGCTATATTCGAAGATTGTTTACGTTCTGCAGTTAATAGAAGTATTGAATTATCCAACCAAGACAATGATTAATATCTTTTAAAAAAATTAAATTATTATAGATAAGTGGGACAGTAATCTAAATTGTAAAATACTTCCAAAGTTTATTATTAAGACTCGTTTTGGAATACATCAATTTTTAGATAACTGCCCCACTTTTCATTTTTAAAATTGCCAAGCATCAAAGTCATTAACAAAATTAAATGGTGGTGTATCACTTAAAAGTTTAAGTGATTTACTAATTTCACATACTTCTTCTTTAGTATAACGATTACTGATATGTGTGATTAAACTGTAGTCGACATTGGCTTCTCTTATCAATTCAAAAACATCATCAATATGACTATGGTGATAACTATTAGCCAATGATTTATCTCCTTCTATATATGTACTTTCATGTACCATGATATTTGCATCACGTGCAATTAATAATTCGTTTTTACAAGGCATAGTGTCTCCAAATATTGCTACTACTGGACCTTTAACTGCGTCGTCTTTAAAGTCCTTGGAGTTGTAGATTTCACCTTTATATTCAAATGTTTCATTGTTTTTTACATCTTGATATTTAGGGCCGGGTTCTAATCCGATGCTTCTAAGTGCTTCAACATTTATTTTACCAGATTTATATGGTGCTTCCACTCTATATCCAAATGAAGGAATACCATGATTTAACATATGTGCTTCAACATTAAATCCATTGTGTTGATAGGACAATTGTTCCTCAATCTCAATATAGGTAATAGGATAATTTAATTTTGATTCTGATAAAGTTAAAGTTGTTTCTATATATGATTTAATACCTTTGGGACCAATAATCGTAAGCGGTTTATCTTCACCTCCTTGGAAAGATCGGCTTGTTAGCAAGCCAGGTAAGCCAAATATATGATCTCCGTGCATATGCGTGATAAAAATGTGATCAACTTTACCTAATTTAATTGAATGATGTAATATTTGATGCTGTGTGCCCTCACCAACATCAAAAAGCCATATGCTGTTAGAGTATGGTTCCAAATTTAATGCAATCGCTTGCGTATTTCTTTCTTTAGTTGGCAGACCAGCACTTGTCCCAAAAAACGTAATTTCCATGCATATGCCTCCTCTTCTTGTTCATATTTTATCATATAAAAGTATTAAAAATATAATAAAATATGATATTACAAGCAAAATTGTGGGAAGATACTGGTATATTGGTCTATAATAAATACAGATTTAATAAAGAATTGAGGTTTTGATCTTGAATACTAGAAATAAAGATATCCCATGCTTAATTACTATTTTTGGAGCAACTGGTGATCTTAGTCACAGAAAATTATTTCCATCATTATTCCATTTATACCAACAAGAAAATTTGAATGAGCACATTGCAATCGTTGGAATTGGTAGAAGAGATTTAACAAACGATGATTTCCGTAGTCAAGTGAAGTCGTCAATTCAAGAACATGTTAAAGATACTAAACACTTAGATAAATTTATGGAACACGTATTTTATCATAAACACGATGTAAGTGATGAAGCGAGTTATCAATCACTATTAGAATTCAGTAATAAATTAGATCATGATTTCCAATTGCAAGGTAATAGACTCTTTTATTTAGCTATGGCTCCAAATTTCTTTGGTGTTATATCTGACTATTTAAAATCTTCTGGATTAACAGATACAACAGGTTTTAAACGCCTAGTAATTGAAAAACCATTCGGCTCAGATTTAGAATCTGCCGAAAAATTAAATGAACAATTACGTCGTTCATTTAAAGAAGAAGAAATATACCGTATCGATCATTATCTAGGCAAAGATATGGTTCAAAATATTGAGGTATTACGTTTTGCCAACGCAATGTTCGAACCATTGTGGAATAACAAATACATTTCTAACATTCAAGTTACTTCATCGGAAGTGCTTGGTGTTGAAGACAGAGGTGGCTACTACGAATCTAGCGGCGCATTAAAAGATATGGTTCAAAACCATATGTTACAAATGGTTGCCTTACTCGCAATGGAAGCACCTATTAGTTTAAATAGTGAAGATATCAGAGCAGAAAAAGTTAAAGCTTTAAAATCTTTACGTAAATTAGAACCAGAAGAAGTTCGGCAAAATTTTGTTCGTGGTCAATATGATGAAGGTGTCATTGAAGGTCAGCAAGTAAAACGTTATAGAGATGAAGATCGTGTAGCAGAAAATTCTACCACACCAACTTTTGTTTCAGGTAAACTAACGATTGATAATTTTAGATGGGCTGGTGTACCGTTCTATATAAGAACTGGTAAACGAATGAAAAGTAAAACGATTCAAGTAGTTGTCGAATTCAAAGAAGTTCCAATGAACCTATACTATAAAACAGATAAAAAATTAGATTCCAACCTCCTAGTTATTAACATACAACCAAATGAGGGTGTCTCCTTACACTTAAATGCTAAAAAGAATGTACAAGGCATTGAAACTGAGCCAGTACAATTATCGTACGCAATGAGCGCGCAAGATAAAATGAATACGGTTGATGCTTATGAAAATTTATTATTTGACTGTTTAAATGGAGATGCAACTAACTTTACACATTGGGAAGAATTAAAATCAACTTGGAAATTCGTTGATGCAATTCAAGAAGAATGGAACCAAAATGAACCTGAATTCCCTAATTATACAGCTGGAACAAATGGTCCATTAGCAAGTGATTTACTATTAAGTAGAGATGGTTTCCACTGGTGGGACGATATTCATTAGTTAACATGTAACTTTTTAAAAAATAAGGCAATGATACAAGTTTCTATTTGTGCTTGTGTTGTTGCTTTTTTATTATACCCTATTTGTGTTATGATTTAGACTATTGATTAAACTATGAATATACAATTTTAGATTGTTTACATTTTACCCTATTTAATATTTTTGAGATGTAAGTCATATAAAAATGATGTAAAATAGAACTAATCAACAATGATTCATAACATAGTGTATAGAAAAGTAACGAGGTACATATTTAATTGTATTTAGTTATAATTTAGGAGTGAAAGTTTTGGACGTTATCAAGCAAATCCAACAGGCAATTGTATATATTGAAGATCATTTGCTAGAACCTTTACATTTGCAAGCACTTAGTGATTACGTTGGTCTTTCACCATTTCATATTGATCAATCATTTAAAATGATTGTAGGTCAATCGCCAACAGAATATGCAAGGTCAAGAAGATTGACTTTAGCTGCTCAAGACATTTTAAGTGGTTCAGCTCGCTTGGTAGATGTTGCAAAAAAGTATAGCTATAAAGATGCTAATGATTTTGCTAATGATTTTAGTGATTTTCATGGTGTTTCTCCTATTCAAGTCAATACAAAACGAGACGATTTAAAAATGCAACCAAGACTTTATATTAAACTTACTACTACAGAACGTGCGCCTTATACGTATAGTTTAGAAGATACACAAGGCTTATCTTTAGTGGGTTATGCTAAATTTTTGAATTCAGACGAGATTGACAACCCATTTAAAGTGCCTGATTTTTTAGAAGATTTATTAATTGACGATAAAGTTAAGGAATTACAACGATATAATGATACGAGTCCACATGAGTTATTTGTGGTTAATTGTCCACTTGATCATGGTATGGAAATTTTTGTTGGCGTGCCAAGTGAAAGATACCCAGCTCACCTTGAAAGTCGTTACTTACCTGAAAGACAATATGCTAAATTTAATTTGCAAGGTGAGATGGATTATGTCGTCAATGAAGCTTGGTATTATATTGAGACTAGCCTGCAGATGACTTTACCCTATGAACATAATAGTTTGTACGTTGAAGTTTATCCATTTGATATTTCATTCGATGATCCATTCACTAAAGTTCAATTATGGATGCCTGTTGATCAAGAGCAATATGACATACTTGAATAACAATACACAAAAATGCTTAAATAACAAAAAGCGAGTAAGCAAACTTATTATTAATTGAGTTGCTTACTCGCTATTTTGTGTTTGTAATACTATTTAATGTGGTAAATCGAAAATGTTTTATAATTTAATTACAAATGCTTCGTATGGTTGGATATTTTCAAAATCAATAGTATTGTTTTTATAGTTGTGTAGTAAGATATTTTCTTCTATCACATTCATATCAAAGTATAATTTAGCTTCTTGATTTGTTAAATTACCAACAATTAGTACACTTTGACCATCTAATTCTCGTGTATATGCAAATACTTGACTATTTTCTGAATCAACCAGATTAAACGTTCCATATGTAAAAATATCTTGAGATTTTTTTAATTTTATTAAAGCTTTATAGAAATTTAATATTGAATTTGGGTCTTGTTGTTGTTGTGCAACATTAATCGTTTTATAGTTTGGATTTACAGGGAACCAAGGCGTTACGTCTGAAAATCCTGCAAAGTTAGAACTATTCCATTGCATAGGCGTTCGTGAATTATCTCTATTTTCTTTTTTATGTTTATCTAAAAGTTTGGATACGTCGCCACCCTGCTGTTTGACAATTTGGTATTCATTGACTACTGCAACATCATTAAAAGTTTTAATATCATCAAATGGATAATTGGTCATACCAATTTCTTGACCTTGATAGATAAAGGGTGTACCTTGTTGTAAAAAATAAACGACTGCATGACTTGTAGCAGATTCAAACCAATAATGCGAATCATCTCCCCAAGTTGATACACGTCTTGGCTGATCATGATTTTCAATAAATAATGCATTCCAACCAACATTTTCAAGTTTTTTTTGCCATTCATTTAACACATTTTTATAGGCATTGACATCAAATTTAACATCACCTGAATTCCATAAACTTAAATGTTCGAATTGAAAAATCATATTGAACTTACCAGTTGACTCACCTACCCATGGTTCAGCATTATCTGGACTGACGCCGTTTGCTTCCCCTACAGTCATAATATCATAATGATTTAAAGATTTATCCTTCATTTCTTGTAACCAAGTTTGTATGCCAGGTTGATTCATATCCACTTCAAATGCTGGCGCATAATCTTTTCCTTCTGGTAGTTTTAAGTCACCAGCTTCAAATGTTTTTTTAATATGTGTTATTGCATCTACTCTAAAACCATCTATACCTTTATTAAACCACCAATTCATCATTTCAAAAATAGCATTTCTCACTTCTTTATTTTCCCAGTTTAAATCTGGTTGTTTTTTACTGAATAAATGAAAATAATATTGACCTGTATGTTCATCAAATTCCCATGTAGATCCATTAAATATACTTTCCCAATTATTTGGCTCTGAACCATCTGGTTTCGGATCTCTCCAGATATACCAGTCACGTTTAGGATTATCTTTACTTGATTTTGATTCTATAAACCACTGATGTTCATCTGATGTATGGTTTACGACTAAATCTAATATTAATTTCATATCTCTTTGATGTACTTCATATAGTAATTGATCAAAATCTTCCATAGTACCAAACTCATCCATAATATCTTTATAGTCGCTAATGTCATAACCATTATCATCATTTGGAGATTTATACATTGGGCTAAGCCAAATAACATCGATGCCTAAATCATCTAAGTAATCTAATTTTTCTATCACACCTTTTAAATCTCCGATACCATCGTTATTTGTATCATTAAAGCTTCTTGGATAAACCTGGTAAGCGATTGCTTCTTTCCACCATTCCCTGTTCATATAAATCCCCCTTCAAAAGTATTGAATTCGTTAAATCCGTTCATTATTAATATTTGAAGTGTTACCTATAAGTTGTATTGTCATAAAATATTTGCATGACAAGCAGTAGCGAATATTTCATTGTTATAGGTTAATACAATATTAAATATAAAAGAATTAATTACATATATTATTAGGTTAATTAATGTATGTATAAAAGTCAAAAGTTTAGCGTAATCGCTTCCAAATGAAACAGGTATGATATAAAAAAGATATTTAGTTTATACATATAGATTTCATTTTTAAAAATCAGCTAAACAATAACTTTATTTTTAAATTCGATTGAATAAGTAATTTTATTTATAGAAAAAACACTTCCGTATAAATTCATTTTATATTATGAATTTAGCGAAAGTGTTTATATTATAATTATGAACTTCACTATTTGAGGCCAATCCATCGTTAATTTTAATGACAATTAACAAGCTTTAGCTAGAATTACTTATGTTTTTGGTAATTTTTCAGTTCCATCTGAGATAATTATATTAGAACATGAATGTTATAAAACATCTAAATTATTCATCAATCCACTGTGTATGGAAAATACCAGAACGGTCTTTACGCTCATATGTGTGTGCACCAAAATAATCGCGTTGTGCTTGTATTAAGTTAGCTGGTAAATTTTCTGAACGATAACTGTCATAATAGTTAATACTTGCAGAAAAACCAGGTGTTGGTACGCCATTTTGTACGCCTGTTGCTACAACGTCACGTAAAGCATCTTGATAATTTGTAACGATGTCTTTGAAATAAGGATCTAATAGTAAGTTTTGTAATTCACTATCATTATCATACGCTTCTTTAATTTTTTGTAAGAATTGCGCACGGATTATACAACCTTCACGCCAGATCATAGCAAGCTCACCTAATTGAAGATTCCATGCATGGTCTTCACTAGCTTTTCTCATTTGAGCAAAACCTTGCGCGTAAGAACAGATTTTACTCATATAAAGTGCTTTGCGGATTTTTTCAAGGAATGCTTCTTTATCACCCTCAAATTTAGCACTAGGTCCATTTAATTGTTTAGAAGCATTTACACGTTCTTCTTTAATTGAAGAAATAAAACGAGCAAATACAGATTCAGTGATTATTGTTAAAGGTATTCCTAGTTCTAAAGCATTGATAGATGTCCATTTACCAGTACCTTTTTGGCCGGCTGTATCTAGTATTTGTTCAACTAATGGTCCATTTGTTTCATCATCTAATTTATTGAAAATATCACCAGTTATTTCTATTAAATAACTTGATAATTCCCCAGCATTCCAATCCTTAAATGTTTGAGCGATATCTTCATGTGACATACCTAGTAAGTCTTTCATCATTGCATAACTTTCTGCAATTAACTGCATGTCAGCATATTCTATACCATTATGGACCATTTTAACGTAATGTCCGGCACCATTTGGTCCGATATAGGCTACACATGGTGCGCCGTCTTTTGCTTTTGCTGATATAGCTTCTAATATATGACTCACTTTATTAAAAGCTGCTTCTTGTCCACCAGGCATAAGTGAAGGTCCTGTTAATGCACCAACTTCACCACCAGATACACCCATACCAATGAAATTAACACCACTTTCAGCGAGTGCTTTGTTTCGTCTGATTGTATCTTGATAATTAGTATTTCCACCATCAATTAAAATATCATCATCATCTAATAATGGTAAAAGCGTATCAATTGTTGCATCTGTAGCTGTTCCTGCTTTTACCATTAGTAGTATTTTACGGGGTTTTTCTAAGGAATTTACAAATTCTTCCATTGAATATGTTGGATGTATGTTTTTTCCTTCAGATTCTTTTACCATTTCATCTGTTTTTTCTGAAGAACGGTTAAAAACTGATACGCTGTATCCACGTGATTCAATATTCCAAGCAAGGTTTTTACCCATTACGGCTAAACCTACTACACCTATTTGTTGTGTCATTTAACTAACCTCTCTTATTAAAGTTTTCTAGTATATTGTATCACAAAGGTATCTTTATATTCACTTAATCAGTTTATAGATTGTTTAATAAGCACGTCGTTAATACTTAAAAGTTGACTAGCTAACTGATTTAAAGATTCAATTGAAATTCTTTCTTCTGTAGTGTGAATGTTTTCATAACCTACACCTAAAATGACTGTAGGTATTCCAAGTTGATTTATTATATTACCATCTGATCCACCACCAGCAATAACAGTATTTGCTTCTAAACCTAAAGCTAAAGCGCTAGATTTTGCTATAGAAGTTACCGCTGCATCATCAGAAATTTTAAATCCTGGATAACTTTTGATGATTTCTACTTCGGCATGACAATGATACCTTTTTGCTGTTGCTTCAAAAATAGATTTCATATGATTGACTTGTCTGACGATACTTTCTTCTGAATGTGAACGTGCTTCTGCATTTAATGTTACTTTTTCTGCCACAATATTGGTAGCAGAACCACCTTCAAAACGACCAATATTTGCAGTGGTATAGTCATCTATTCGACCTAAGTTCATTTCACTAATTGCTTTTGCAGCTACATTGATTGCGCTTATACCATAGTTAGGTGTGCTGGCGTGCGCTGTTTTTCCAAATATAGTCGCATTCAGTTTCATTTGAGTTGGCGCACCAACTACTGTTGTGCCAACTGGAACACTTGCATCAATTGCAAAACCATAACTCGCATCTAGTAAAGTTTTATCTATTGCTTTCGCCCCCTCTAAGCCAATTTCTTCACCAACAGTCAAAATAAATTGAATTTGACCATGAGGCAAATGTTGTTCATTAATAACATGGATAAATTCTATAATAGCTGCTAAGCCAGCCTTATCATCTGCACCTAAAATCGTAGTTCCATCTGAGTATATGTACCCATCATCTTTTACAGTTGGTGTGATTTTTTGACCTGGTACAACTGTATCCATATGACTTGTGAAATATATTTTTTCAAGATGTTCATAATTGGGCGTTGCCTTTAAGGTGCAAATTAAATTATTCGCACCTAAAGTATCATTTTCAATACTGACTTTATCTTCATAGATATCTATATTTTGCTGTTCCATTATTTTTTTAAGATGGTATTGGATATCCTGTTCATTGCCACTTTCAGAATCAATTTGAACGAGTTCTAAAAATGTCTCTAATAGACGTTGTTTATTTATCATATAAATCCCCTTTTCTATAATCACAATTTATTTTAGTTTACATAAGTTTAAAGCTTAGCAAAACAAATATGTTTATACGTATTCGTCTAGTTATGTTATAATATACATTGATAAAATAGTAGTGACTTGAAATATTGTGGATGAGTCACAGTACAATATTGCTTTTTAAAACGCATTTGATATATTTTGGAGGAATTAAGTTTGAATAACAATAAAGTGCTTAGATTTATAATTGTAGTTATGTTGATAGCAGTCGTACTTGCATTAATCTTGACGAGTATAGTTCCTTTAACAAATTAAAAAATGAAAATAAATATTAATTAAAATTGTGTCATGTATCATTTAGCGATGTAAATTATATTGCTTTATGGTACATTTTTTGTGCTTTTTTACATTAAAATGACCTAGGTAAAAGAAAGTGAGTGCGCCATTTCTTTTACCTAGGTTAAGGTGATTATTATTTATGCATATTATGAAAAAATTGTTGATTTTGTATCTTTATGTAATTTTAAGGATCCGAATTGTGATTTAACTTCTAAATATTCTTCTAATTCATTGAGTAATTGTTTAATGCTTGCTCTAGTTCTGAAAGAAGCATGTGAGTTTGGTAACTCTAATTGATCTAATTCTAATTTGATTTCATAAAGAGAATGCAAGCGTAAGGCAGTATAATCATTGCTATTTACGTTTTGAGCTACCTCTAAAAACAAACTGCTGATTTTATCTAATAACGTGTCTTTTGTTTCAATGTTTTGTATCATTTTAGACATTCTTTCTAATAATTCTAACTGAGCTTCTCTCATATCAAAATAATGATAGTAAGAATTTTCATTACGTACAAAATGATTTTTAACATCTCTAAATGCAATTGATTTTGCTTTTTGTATCGTAAGTTGTAATTGATTGAATGACATATCTAAAGAAGGGTTAGGTGCTTTGCAAGTAGTACTGAATGTTTCAAAGATTTTTGTGAATTGATTTTCTATTTCCTCTTTATATTGTTTTAGTTTAAAGTCTAAACTAGGCATGATTAAATTCATTAAAAATGCAATACCAAGACCAACGATTAACAATAAAATTTCATTGATAAACAAGTGTATGTCAATGACTTTAGCATTAAATACATGCAGCAAAATAACACAACTTGTAACTACTCCCTCTTGTACTTTAAAAACAACAGTGAGCGGTATAAATAAAAGTACGATCACACCTAAAATAATCGCGCTTTGACCAAAATAACTGAAAGCTATTGAGCCAATCACAAGGATTAATATACAAGAAACAAATCTAGATATTATCGCTTGTAGTGAATGCACTTTTGTATGTTTAATACAAAGCACCACTAAAATGGCACTAGAAGCAAAATTATCTAACCCCATTAATTTAGCAATGATAATTCCTAGTGCCATACCTACAGCAGTTTTAATTGTTCTAAATCCGATTCGATATGGATTTAATCGCATCATCGATGTTAACCTCTATCTTTCATCACAATAAGTATCAAATAAATTTTGTAATTGATTAATAACATCCATCACATCGTGGCCTTCGATTTGATGGCGTTCTATCATTTGTGTGATTTCACCATTTTTTATTAATGCAAATGATGGGCTTGATGGTGCATATCCTTTAAAATAATCTCTTGCTTGTTGAGTTGCTTCTTTATCTTGTCCAGCAAACACTGTTACAAGTCTGTCTGGTAATTTATCATAATGTAATGCATGCGTAGCTGCTGGTCTAGCAATACCACCGGCACAACCACAAACTGAGTTAACCATTACTAGTGATGTGCCTTCTTGATTTAAGACTTTATCAACTTCATCAGCTGTCGTTAATTGTTCATAACCTGCTTCTTCGATTTCATTTCTTGCTTGGCTTACTACATCATTCATATATAAATCAAAATTTAAATCCATATTCAAATCACCTTTCGTTATCAATTTATTAATTTCATTTTACTAATATATAGACAATAGTTCAACATGTGTGTTTAATCTGACAACAAGTTCGTTAATCATGGAACCTTCAATAATAAAGTTTTTAAAATAAAAAAGTTAGAAATCAAAATAATGAAATTTGATTTCTAACTTACTATTTATCACATTTAATAGTATTTACCGATATTACAAAACTAATAAATACTTGTGTTTTCTATAGAATATTGCTCGATTCTCGTTTTGACGAAATTCATAAATCTACCTGCTTGCAAGCCATCTAATATACGATGGTCGATAGAAATACATAAATTAACCATATGTCTAATTGCAATCATATCATCAATAACGACAGGTTTTTTGATAATAGATTCAATTTGAAGTATTGCTGCTTCAGGGTGATTGATAATTCCCATAGATGATACTGAACCAAATGTACCAGTATTATTGACTGTAAAAGTACCACCTTGCATATCTTCAGATCTTAATTTTTTATTACGTGCTTTTTGAGCTAAATCATTAATTTCTCTAGCAATGCCTTTTAAAGATTTTTCATCAGCATTTTTGATTACTGGAACATATAATTTCTCTTCATCAGCTACTGCAATTGAAATATTAACATCTTTATGCATTACTATTTCAGAATTTTGCCAGCTGCTATTTAGTAAAGGATATGCTTTTAAGCCTTCTGCTACTGCTTTTACAAAGAATGCAAAATAAGTAAGGTTATAACCTTCATTTTCTTTAAAACTATTTTTATGATAATTTCTTGTTTTAACTAGATTTGTAGCATCTGCCTCTACCATCATCCAAGCATGTGGGATTTCATTAACACTGTTGACCATATTTTCAGCAATTTGCTTACGAACGCCATTTACTGGTATTGCTGAACCCGGAGAGGGTTCATTATATTGCACTTGCTTATTGACTTTAGGTGAGTCTTTAGGCGCGATGATTTCTGAACCTAATTTATGGGTACCTTCTTTGATTGCTTTCTCTATGTCCTTTTTAGTTACTCTTCCTTCAAAGCCAGTTCCTTTAACTTGTGAAAGGTCAATTTGATGTTCAGACGCTAGTTTAAATACTACAGGTGAAAAACGTCCATTATTTTGAGGGCGCTGATCAGCTGCAGCGTTTTCGCTATTGTTTACATTTGAGTTACTCCCTTGAGTTTGTGATGTTTCTTTTACATCTTCAGGTTGGTCATTTGTAGCACCGTTATCGGTATTTTCATCTGATACATCTTCTTCAGTATCTAAGTAACAAATTACTTCACCTACTTCAACTGTTGTACCTTCCTCCACAATAATTTCACGGATTGTACCTGCAAATGATGATGGCACTTCTGCTGTAACTTTATCAGTTATGACTTCACAAAGTGGGTCATATTCTTCTATTTTATCGCCTACTGAAACAAGCCATTGTTCAATTGTTCCTTCATGTACACTTTCACCGAGTTTAGGCATTTTAATTTCCATGGTTGTGCCTCCTTAAAATTCTGCGAGTTCACGCATTTTGTTTTTTATTTTTTCTGGATTTATCATAAACTCATCTTCAAGCGTCGGTGCAAATGGCATTGATGGAACATCTGGCCCGGCAAGTCTCATAATCGGTGCATCAAGGTCAAATAAACAGTTTTCTGAAATAATAGCGGCTACTTCAGAAATAATACTTCCTTCTAAATTATCCTCAGTAACTAATAATATTTTACCTGTTTGTTTCGCGCGTTCAATAATTGTATCTTTATCTAATGGATACACGGTACGTAAATCTACAACTTCAACATTGATGCCTTCTTCCATTAACATATCAGCAGCTTGTATACAATAATTGACACATAAGCCATAGGTAAATACTGTAATGTCATCTCCTTCACGTTTTACATCAGCTTTACCAATTGGCACCGTATAATATGACTCAGGTACTTCTTCTTTTAATAAACGATATGCTTTTTTATGTTCAAAGTATAGGACTGGGTCATTAGATTCGATTGAAGCAAGTAATAGCCCCTTTGCATCATAAGGTGAAGAAGGTATGACTATTGTTAGACCAGGTGTTGATGCAAAAATAGATTCTACACTTTGAGAATGGTATAAAGCGCCATGAATTCCACCGCCAAATGGAGAACGAATGGTTAATGGACAGTGCCAATCATTATTTGAGCGATATCTCATCTTAGCAGCTTCACTCATAATTTGGTTGGTAGCAGGTAAAATGTATTCTGCAAATTGTATTTCTGCCACTGGTCTTTTACCCATCATTGCTGCTCCTATACCAGTTCCCACAATGTTAGATTCAGCTAATGGCGTGTCTAACACACGTGCTTCCCCATATTTTTGTTGTAATCCTAGAGTAACACCAAAGACGCCACCTTTTTTACCTACATCTTCACCCAATACAAAAACATCATTGTCTTTTTCCATTGCTTGGTCTAGACCTTGATGAATCGCTTCTAAATAAGATAATTTAGCCATTATTTAAGCTCCCTTCTTCGTAGACATGTGTGTAAGTTTCTTCTGGTGATGGATAAGGTGCTTTTTCAGCTTCTTTTGTAGCTTGATTAACAATTTCTTTATGTTCTTTTTCTATTTCATCCAACCACTGTTCATCAATAATTCCTTCTTCTAATAAGAAAGATTTGAATTTTTGATTACAATCCAATGATTTTAATCCTTCACGTTCTTCTTGTGAACGATATTTATCATCATCATCAGAAGAATGCGCAGTCAAACGTGTACACATCGCTTCAATTAAAGTTGAACCTTCGCCACTCAATGCACGCTCACGAGCCTCTTTCATAACTTTATATACTGCAATAGGATCATTGCCATCTACTTGTTCACCATGTATACCATATCCAATAGCACGATCAGATAATTTTTCAGCACCATATTGCAATGAGTCAGGTACAGAAATAGCATATTTATTATTTTCTATAACGCAAATAAAAGGTAATTTATGTACACCAGCGAAGTTTAAACCTTCATGGAAATCTCCTTGGTTAGAACTTCCTTCACCTACAGTAGTTATTGCAATATTTTGTTTACTGTCCATTTTTAAAGCTAGTGCAGCACCAACTGCATGTAATATTTGTGTAGCAACTGGTGAACCTTGAGATAGAATTCCTTTTTCTTTTTTACTAAAATGAGATGGCATTTGTTTGCCGCCAGAACTGATATCATCACGTTTACCAAAAGCAGCTAACATTGAATCAAGTGGCGTCATACCTAAATATGTAACAAGTGCAAGATCTCTATAATAAGGTGATGAAATATCCCCTTCTTGCATTGCGAATGCCATACCTATTTGTGTAGCTTCTTGTCCCTGACAGCTTATTACAAAAGGTATTTTACCTGCACGATTAAGTAGCCACATGCGCTCATCAATTTTTCGGCCTAAATCCATCCATTTATACATAGATTTTAATTCAGAAGTATCAAGACCTACTGATTTATAATCAAACATTTTGTATCCTCCTTAATTAAACGTGAATCGATCTATTTTCGACTTTTAATCCTAATTCCATCAGCACTTCTGAAAGTGACGGATGTGCATGTGTAGTTAACCCTAATTCCAATGTTGAACCATTCATAAATTGAAATAATGATAATTCATTAATGAGATCAGTTACGTGGGGGCCAATCATATTTATACCTAGGACGTTATCGTTTTCTTGATCAATTACAATTTCACAAAAACCATTCAAATTTTTTGTATTTTCAATGACTGCTTTTCCAATTGCCTTAAATGGAACTTTAAATGTTTTTGTTTTGAATCCTTCCTCATTCGCTAATTCTTTATTTTGACCAATACTTGCAACTTCTGGTTGTGTATAGACACATTTTGGCATTTTATTATAGTCTACTGAGATTGGTGTAGCATCAAACATATGCTCAATGGCTGTTATGCCTTCTTTAGATCCAACATGTGCGAGTTGTAATTTACCTATACAATCTCCAGCAGCATAGATATGTTTGTCTTCTGTTTGTTGATATTCATTTACGACTATATGGTCTTTATCCGTCAGTTTTATTTTTGTGTTGTTTAATCCAATATCTGTTGTATTTGGTTTACGACCTATGGCTACTAATAATTTATCAAAAACGAATAATTCTTCCTCGATTTGAATTTCAATACTGTTATCTTTAGTAGAAACATGTTCTTCAGATAGTTGGACATCTACATAAAAATTAACGCCACGTTGTTCTAAATCATTTTGCAACGCTTTTGCTATTGATTTACTTTCAGTAGGCAAAATACGTGGTCCTGCTTCGATAACAGAAACTTCTACACCTAAGTCCACCATTAAAGATGCAAATTCTAAACCAATTACTCCGCCTCCTATGATAGCAAGTGTTTGCGGTAATTTATCTAACTTCAAAATATCATCACTAGATAACACAGTGTTGCCATCAAAAGATAAAAAAGGCAAGGGCATTGGAGATGATCCTGTACAAATTAATACATTATTATTTGGAATTAATTCTGATTCACCATCATCATATTCTACTGAAATAGTGCCACTTTGAGGTGAGAAAATAGATGGACCTAATATTCGTCCGATACCATTAAACACATCTATTTTATTATGTTTCATAAGTTGTTCAACACCGTTAAACATTTGTTGGACTACTTCATTTTTACGCGTTTGCATTCTTGAAAAATTTAACTTAAATGCATCAATATCTACACCAAATTCACTTGAATTTGTAACTGTTCTTAATACTTCAGCGGATTTTAAGAGCGCTTTTGTTGGTATACATCCTTTATGTAGGCAAGTACCTCCTAAAAGTGACTTTTCTACAAGCGCAACTTTTTTACCTAATTGAGATGCTCTTATTGCTGATACATACCCAGCTGTTCCTCCACCTAAAATTACTAGATCATATTTTTCATCTGCCATATTTTTGCTCCTAACTGCAATCTTAGTATTATGTCAAAAATCATATTTAAACATTAAATTCGTATAGTATTTAAAATTCAATCTATAGTTTACAGTTTAATATTTATTTGAAAGAACATTGATAAAAGAATTGTATAGCAAGTTTAAAGTATTTAACAAACTGAATTGTTTAATGTTAATTAATTTAAACATACGAATAAAATCACCTTTGAATTTTAAAAGTGATTTCAATACAAATTTTTGAAATTTACTAAAATAACTTCATTTCATTAATTTTTAAAAACGAATACTTTCAGTAAAATGTTTAAATAATGAAATATGAATAGATACTATTATTACAATAAGTCTTATATAGAAAATCGTTACTTACTTTACATAAACAAGTGCAACAGCATTTAAATTTTCTATTAATTGATATCCTTTACTATCTTACATCAAAATTCAGTATTATAAAATTAATAACCTAAATAATAGTGTAAAAATTCAAATTTATTTAGTGGGTAAATTTATTTTGTGTTTTCAAAGCAAGTAATAAGGAGTTTAACTTATTTTGCTTACTTTCTGCCCTTGACGTGAAAACAATTGGGAATTTTGCGCCGAGTAACAAACTGGAAACAGAAGCATTTCCAAAATGAGTTAAAGATTTTAATAATGCACTCCCAACATCTATATTTGAAACGATAAGTGCATCAACATCACCAGCAATACTAGATGTGTAATTTTTTTCAATCGCTCTTTTTTTACTGATTGCATAATCAAATAGAATTGGTCCATCTACTTTTACATATACATCCGAAGTTCGATTGAAAATATTTTTTAATTTTTCAGCATCAATAGATGATGGTATCTTTTTAGACGCATATTCGACTGCAGATAATAATCCAATATTAAATTTATCGTAACCTAATGTATTACTAAATGTAGTTAGATTTTTAATGATTTGCTTTTTTTCTTCTATCGTAGGTGCCACATTATATGCTACATCACTAATCATTAAAGTTTTATGGTAATTAGGTATACTAAAACACGCAACATGGTTTAAAAACCCATATTGGTCTATAAAATTTTTATTGCTTAAAATAAAAGAAATCATTGATGTGGCTTTCATTTTTCCTTTCATTAAAACAGTCACTTTGCCCTGCGATAAATCTTCTGCGCATTGCTTAAGTAATTGATAATCACTTGAAAATGTTAGCACATGAATCCTATTTAGGATTTGAGGTTCTAAATCAAAAGAACGAATGATTTCCGTAGTGTCTTGGGTATCATAAATAAAAATGTCTATGTTAGTTAATTTTAAAGCCTTAACTAGTACTGATATCATTTTTTCGTCATTTGCATATAAAACGGCTACATTTCCATTCATTGTTTCACATGGTTCAACTAAATGTTGGAATCGCATAAAATCAACATCCTTCACTGATTATTTATCTAACCCAGCTAGCACTTGTATTAACAATAGTGAATATAGATTTTTATTTTAAATTGTGGTTCTGCTCTATCATTTCTTTCGCATTTTGTCTGGTTAATTCTGTCACAGTAGCACCAGAAATCATTCTTGCTACTTCATCAATACGTTCTTCTCCAGTCAATTCTTTAACTTGTGTTGTTGTTCGTTCATCATTAGAATTTTTACTAATAAATAAATGGTGGTCACTCATGGACGCAACTTGTGGTAGATGTGATATACATATCACTTGTATGTGTTCAGCCAATCCTTTCATTTTCTCTGCCATCTTTTGAGCAGCTTTACCAGATACACCAGAATCTACTTCATCAAATAAAATTGCTGTCTGGCCTCTTGTTTTTACAAAGATAGTTTTTAGCGCCAACATAATTCTTGATAATTCTCCTCCAGAAGCAATCTTATTTAAGCTCTTTAAAGGTTCGCCTTTATTTGGACTGATTAAAAATTCCACAAATTCTATTCCTTCTCGGTTCGGTTTATCTAAAGGTTTAAATGAAATTTCTAAATTAGCATCGTTCATCTGAAGATTTTGAATTTCATCTACAATATGATTACGCAAAGATTGTGCAACATTTCTTCTTTCTTGCGATAACTTTTCTCCTAGTTCCATAACATTTTTATATAAATCATCGATTTCTTGACGTAATTGAGCAGTACTTTCTTCATAATTTTCAATCTTATTAATTTCGTCAGCCATTTTATCTTGATACATAATTAGTTCATTAATATCTTTACCATATTTACGTTTCAAACTATTTAATAAATTCATTCTAGATTCTAATTCATTTAAATATTGTTCATCAAATTCTGTATTCGTTAAATCATCGTACAATTGATGTTTAGCATCCTCAAGCGTGTAATAAAATTGGTCGACATCTTCTTTTAGTTCATCATATTTATCAGGTAAAATTTCACTAATTGATTGTAACTGATTACTCAATTCGTATAAACGATCTGTAATAGCATGCTCATCTGTCAACGTGACGTGTGCATTGTTTAAGGCTAAACTGAGACTTTCTGAATTTTGAATACGTTTGATATCGCTCTCAAGTTGAGGGACTTCGTTTTCAATAAGATTCGCTTCTTGTAATTCTTCATATTGAAATTTTAACAAGTCTAACCGTTGTAATAACGCTTGATCGGCTGACTCTAAATCTGCTAATTCTTTTTTCTTAGCGCTGTATTTATCAAAAGTATCAACATACGATTCAAGCAGTGATTTATATGTATTTTCGGCATAATTATCTAATAAATGTAAATGATATTTTTGCTTTAATAATGTTTGTGTTTCATGTTGCCCATGTATATCTAATAATTCTTGCATTATTTTTCTCAAATCTTGTAAAGTAACTGTTTGATTATTAACTCTACAAATACTCTTACCTGAGCTAAATATTTCCCTTTTTACTAATAAAAAGTCTTCATCGATATCGATAGATAAATCATGAAGTATTGAAATGGCTTCTTTACTATTATCTATATCAAAAATTCCTTCAATAACAGCTTTTTTTTCACCATGTCTCACATAGTTTGATGAAGCACGCATACCAATTAATTGACCAATCGCGTCTATAATAATTGATTTACCAGCACCTGTTTCGCCACTCAAAACAGTTAAGCCATCACCAAAGTTTACTTCTAATTCATCTATAATAGCGAATTGTTTAATTGATAAGGTTTGTAGCATTTATAATCACTTCCTTATACTTATAATAAATTAAAGATACGTGTTTTAATTTTTTCGCTGGCTGATTCATCTCTGCATATAATTAAACATGTATCATCACCACAAATTGTGCCCAACACTTCATCCCAGTCTATTTGATCTAAAATTGCCCCAATTGATTGAGCGTTACCAGGTAAGGTCTTAAGTACTAAAAGGTTTCCAGTACCATCAATATTTACAAATGAATCCATTAAATAACGACCAAGTTTTTCTAAAGGATGATATTTTCTGTCATTAGGTAAACTATAAACATATTGACCAGAAGGTGTAGGGACCTTTATTAACTGTAATTCTTTAATGTCGCGAGAAACAGTTGCTTGGGTAACATTTAACTCATATTCATTTAAACGCTTTACCAGTTCATCTTGGGTTTCAATTTTTTCATTAGATATAATTTCTCTTATTTTAATATGTCTTACTGATTTTTTTGCCATGTATAGCACCTCTGTAAACGAATATTTATACAATGATTTTAACACATGGACAATGATACTACTACTAAAGTTAATTTAACAGAAATACTTTTATTGACTGTTGTGTATACTGACTGTCTATTTTCGAAGTGAATTAAAAATAAGCCATAATTAAATTTTGAATCACTTATACCGATACTATTTTAGTAACAAATGAATATTTATTTATAAAATTATAAATTTTTATAAATAAAAAATCACGCTACGAAAAGTAGCATGATTTAGCATAATTTAATGGTAGAAATTTTATAAAATCTGTAAAAACAGAATCTACGTCTGATTATGATTCTCTATAATTGAATAATTCTACGATATATTTTAGATTACTTGTGTCATATTGTTCAGGTAAACGAGCTAAACACGCATATGCAGATTCAGTATGTGATTTTAGCTTATCTTCTGCCCCGTTTTGACCTAATAATGAGACGTAAGTGCTTTTATCATTTTCAAGATCACTACCTGTAGATTTACCTAGTTTCGCTTCGTCTCCATAAATGTCTAATAAATCATCTTTTATTTGGAACATTAATCCTAAATGTTCACTAAATTTTTCTAATAAATTAGCTACACTTGGTTCAGCCTCGGCAATATCAACAGCTGCCATTACTGCAAATTTTAATAGCGCACCTGTCTTAGCTTGATGGATATGTTCTAAAGTATTTAGGTCTACCGCAGATCCTTCACCTTCACTTTGCATATCGAGTGTTTGACCACCTACCATACCTAAATGTCCACTTGCAGATGATAAGCGTTTAATCAGTTTTATTTTGGTATTATCTTTCAGCTTGTCGTCGTTAATAATGATATCAAATGCTTTAGTGAGTAATGCATCACCAGCTAGTATTGCTTTCCATTCACCGTAGACTTTATGATTTGTCAATTTACCTCTTCGATAATCATCATCATCCATTGCAGGCAAATCATCATGAATAAGAGAATACGTATGTACCATTTCTAACCCAAGTGCTGAAGCGTAACCAAGTTTATAATCCGATGCTAGCATTTCCAATGTTAATAAAAGTAAAACAGGTCTAATTCGTTTGCCGCCTGCTTCTAACGAATATCTCATGCTATGTTCTAAATCTGTATTCAGTGATGAATTCGGAATTGAATTTTGTAATAATTCATTAATTTCGTCAGTTAAATTGTCTATTTTATGATTCATCATGATTTTCTTCCTTTTCAGTTTCTTCATCGCCTTCAACATTTTCTTCAGACATCAATTCGTTCACTTTTTTTTCAGCATTTTTCAATGTTTCATCACAATTTGCTGATAATGTCATACCTCTTTGGTATAAGTTTAAAGATTCTTCTAAAGAAACATTTTCATTATCTAGTTTTTGAACTATACTTTCTAATTCTTTCATCATTTCTTCAAAACTTTGTGATTTATTCGTCATCATTACACCTTACTTTCATAACTTGTGCATCAACAGAACCGTCTTTCATCGTTAATACAATATTATCATTTTCAGCTAAATCGCTAGTACTAGTAACTATTTTATCTTGCTTGTTCACAATTGTATAACCACGTAACATTGTATTGGTTGGACTAAGATTATTCAAATTCTCTATTTTATTAGTTAAATTATTTCTTTGTTTTACAATAAGATGATTCATTAATTTTACAAGATTCGTTTGTTTTTGATTGATAGTTGCTTGTTCTCTCTGAATATTTTGTTTGAAATGTTTTAAGTTGAAACTTTGTTTTATTAACTCTAGCTTTTGCTTATGTTGATTAACTTTAAAAGTAATAGCTAAATTAAGCTGTTTTTCTAAGTCATCCCGTTTTTGAATCTGTTGATCATATAACAAGGTTGGTGTTTTAAATTTGTAATATGAAGCAACGTGTTCTAAATACTGCTTTTGATGTTGAATCTGTTGTTTCATAAACCTGGTTAAAGAAAGTTTTTGTTGTTGAATATATTGCCTCAATTCATATTGATCAGGTGTTGCCATCACTGCTGCTTGTGTAGGTGTAGCAGCACGTGCATCTGCTACAAAATCACTAAGCGTAAAGTCTGTTTCGTGGCCTACTGCTGATATGATTGGCGTTTCACACGCATAAATCGCTTTGACAACATCTTCTTCGTTGAAGTTCCATAAATCTTCTATAGAACCACCACCACGACCAATGATTATAGTATCTACATTTAAATCATCAGCTTGTTTTATTTTTTCAATGATATCATACTTAGCCTGCTCACCTTGTACTAAAGTGTTGATTTGTATTTGTTCAACTAAAGGATATCGACTATTAATAGTAGTATGGATATCTCTAATCGCTGCACCCGTGCCTGCAGTCAGCACAGCGATTTTTTTAGGAAACTTAGGAATAATCTTTTTATGGTTTTGATCAAAATAACCATCTTTAGTTAATTTCTTTTTTAACTGTTCTAATTTTTGATATAAATTACCAATACCATCTATATGCATTTTATTAACATAAATTTGATAATTACCACGTCTTTCATATACAGAAACACGTGCTTCTAACAAAACTTCATCACCCTCTTTAGGTTCGAAGTCAATTTTTGAAGCATTTCCTTTAAACATCATTGCACTGATGACACTATTTTTATCTTTAACATTAAAATAGAGATGACCACTACTATGTTTTTTAAAGTTAGAAAGTTCACCTTTAAGCAAGACAGTCTGTAAGTGCGGATCTTGATCAAATTTATATTTAATATATTTAGTTAAAGCTGAAACGCTTAAATAATCTGACATATTATATCACTCTTTTACTCAATATTACTCAACACACCATTGATAAACTTATAATGTTCATCATCACTGAATTGTTTTGCTAATTCAACCGCTTCATTGATAATTACTTTTTGTGGCGTTTCACTATTTAGTAATTCATAAGTTGACATTCTTAAAATAATTCGGTCAGATTTCAATAATCTATCTATTGTCCAATCTTTTAAATGTGGTGCAATTTTATTATCTAATACAGATTCATGATCTTTTACGCCTGTAACTAGCCAATTAATAAAATCAAACTCTAAATCAGGATTATCATCTTTAATAAAACTAATTGCTTCATCAATCGTTAAATCACTATTTTTCATTTCTAATTGAAATAGTGTTTGAAAGGCTTGTGTTCTTGATTCTTTTCGACTCATTATAAACTCCTTTTAGCATTGTACGCTTTATGACTAATATAAAATAGAATTTTGTTAATCTCTTGATTATAGAACTCAGTTTTATGACCGCATTAAAGTCAAAGTGCTATATTTAATTTGTAGATACGATATGTGTAATGTGAACATTAATTTGACTTGGTATGATCGTTGTCATCGTAGATATTGAATTGTATATGGCATTTTGTATTTTTCTTGCTGTTTCTGAGATATTAATATCATATGAAAATGAGCAATATACATCAATATGAATACCATCATCTTTAGTATCTACTTTAATACCACGTGCCAATTGTTTTTTTGTAATTTTCTCAACACTTAAGTCCTTTATTTCTTTAAAGTGACCTTCTAAGCCTTTTACTTCTGAGGTTGCTATACTTGCAATAACAGTCAAAACCTCAGGTGCAATTTCTATTTTTCCTAAATTGGAATGTGATGATTCTGTTACTTTGACCATTTCACAAACCTCCTATTTAGTTTATTCATCCATTATGTTATAAGTTTCTAAGAAATTAGTATTAAATTCACCACTTCTAAATATATCGTTATTTAGTAGGCGAATATGAAATGGAATTGTAGTGTCAATGCCTAATACTAAATATTCACCTAACGCTCTCAATCCTGTCATAATTGCTTCATCTCTTGATGGTTCATGAACAATTAATTTTGCTACCATAGAATCATAGTATGGAGGGATTGTATAATTAGTATAACATGCTGATTCAATTCTTACGCCAAAACCACCCGGTGCTAGATATTGTGTGATTTTACCTGGTGAAGGCATAAAGTTTTTATAAGGATTTTCAGCGTTAATTCTAAATTCAATTGCATGTCCTTTGATTTCAATATCTTTTTGTGTGAATGGTAACTTTTCACCCATCGCTACTTTAAGTTGTAGTTTTACTAAATCAATACCAGTTACCATTTCTGTAACTGGATGTTCTACCTGAATACGTGTATTCATTTCCATAAAATAAAATTCATGCGTGTTCAAATCATAAATAAATTCAATTGTTCCAGCGTTTTCATAATTTACAGCTTTTGCTGCTCTTACTGCTGCATTACCCATTTCTTGCCGTTTAGCATCGTTTAAGATTGGTGACGGTGCTTCTTCTACAAGTTTTTGCATACGTCTTTGTATGGTACAATCACGCTCACCTAGATGGATGACATTACCATAACTGTCTCCAATTACTTGTATTTCGATATGTCTAAAGTTTTCAATAAATTTTTCAAGATATAATCCATTGTTACCAAAAGCAGTTGCTGCTTCTTGTTGAGTCATTTTGAAGCCAGTTTCCAATTCTTTTTCATCACGTGCAACACGTATACCTTTGCCACCACCGCCTGCAGTAGCTTTGATAATGACTGGATATCCTATATCTTTTGCAATTTTCTTCGCTTCTTTAATATCTTTAACTAACCCTTCACTTCCAGGAACTACAGGAACCTCAGCGCGTTTCATTTCTTCTTTAGCGACATCTTTGATACCCATTTTTTGTATGGACTCATAACTTGGGCCAATAAATTTAAGTTGACATGCTTCACAAAGTTCAGCAAAATCACCGTTTTCTGCTAGAAAACCATATCCAGGGTGAACCCCATCACATCCTGTTGAAGTCGCGATAGATAAAATATTAGGGATATTTAGGTAAGAATCTTTAGATTGAGTGGGACCGACACAATATGCTTCATCAGCAATTTGAGTATGTAATGCGTCTTTGTCTCCTTCAGAATATATTGCCACAGTTTGTAAACCTAAATCGTGACAGGCTCGAATAATTCTTACAGCAATTTCCCCTCTATTTGCAATTAAAATTTTATTCATTATTTCACCTTAAATAACGGTTGGCCATACTCTACCATTTGACCGTCTTCTACTAGTATTTCAGTAATTTCCCCTGTGACTTCTGCTTGTATTTCATTAAATAATTTCATAGCTTCCAAAATACATACTGTTGATTCGTTTGAAACAGAATCTCCTATTTGAACATATGGACTTTCCTCTGGTGAAGGTGATTTATAAAATGTGCCAACCATTGGTGCATTGATTGTTTTTAAATTGTCATTTTCTTGGGAAGCACTTGTATCATCAGAACTTTGTGTATCAAGTTGATTTGAAACAGCTGGTTGTTGTGGTGCAATCTGTTGCATCGGTTGTTGTGAAACTTGAGGTGTGATAATCTCAGTTTCTTTTTCTTTTTTTAAGTTAACTATATTCCCTTTATCTTCTATATTTATTTCAGTCAAGCTAGATTGATCAAGAATTTCAATTAATTCTTTAATTTCTTTAAAATTCATAAATACTGACTCCTTCAGATTGTTTTCATTTACCTAGTTTATTTTACTTTAGTGAAATGTTCAATTCAAGCATATACATATTTTCTATTATAACTCATTAACTTTTATAGTTAATCAATAATTAACTATAGTTTTGTGTCAAAACGGTTTTCCGTCTTTACGCAAATAATAAAAGCCCTTCCATTTAAAGTAAGTGGAAAGGCTTCTAAAATAATTTGCAAATGCTGTCATCAAGTGGTGAGTGTCACTGATGAATTAAGCTCTTGACACGTAACTTCCATCGCTTGTGTTAATTACTAAAGTATCTCCTTCATTAACAAATAATGGTACATTTAGTGTATAACCTGTTTCAACAGTCGCAGATTTTGTTGCACCAGTAGCAGTATCACCTTTAATACCTGGTTCTGTTTCTGTTACTGTAAGCTCAACGTTTTTTGGCAATTCAATACCTAAAGTTTCATTTTCATAACTTTGAATTTGAACTTCCATATTTGCTTTTAAGAAATTTAATTCATGTTCTAAGTAATCAGCAGGTAATTCAATTTGATCAAATGTTTGGTTATCCATGAAAACGTGTGTATCACCATCGGCGTATAAATATTGCATGCGACGATTTTCAATCATAGCAGTTTCAACTTTTTCTCCGCCTCTAAATGTCTTCTCTTGGATCGCACCTGTTCTTAAGTTACGTAATTTTGAACGTACAAATGCAGCACCTTTTCCTGGTTTTACGTGTTGGAAATCTAAAACTTTCCAAATACCATTATCTACAGAAATTGTTAAACCTGTTTTAAAATCATTAACCGAAATCATTCAGTTTCCTCCTTAATATAAGGTCTTCTATAAAATAATAAGGTCTTTAGACGATTTAGTAAAGCGTTCGCAACCATTTTCGGTAATTAATATATCATCTTCAATACGTACGCCACCAATTCCATCTAAATATATACCGGGTTCAATTGTAACACAATTATTTAATTCTAATGGAGATTCAGATTTTTTAGATAAATTTGGACCTTCATGTACGTCTAATCCTATACCATGCCCTAATGAATGGCCAAAAGCCTCACCGTATCCTTTTTCGGTAATATAATCTCTTGCTACTGCATCAAGTTCTCTACCAGTCATTCCTTGTTTAGCTGCTTCAATTCCTTTTAAATTTGCTTGTAATACAATGTTATATATTTCTTTTAATTGGGCATCTGGTTCGCCAATAGCAAAAGTACGGGTAATATCTGAGGCATATCCATTGTAATAAGCTCCATAATCCAAGGTAATTAATTCTCCTTGATTGATGACTTTATCACTTGCTACACCATGTGGAAGTGCTCCTCTCACTCCAGAAGCAACAATAGTATTAAAAGATGGTCCTTCTGAACCTAATTCGAGCATTTTACTTTCTAATTTTGCTTTTAACTCAAGTTCTGTCATTCCAGCTTTAGCAACTGTTAAAATATACTCATAAGCATCATCAACAATTTGAGCAGCTTTTTGAATATTTGCTATTTCTTGTTCATCCTTGACTTCTCTTATTCTCTCAATTAAACCAGAAATACTTATTAAACTGATATATGATTTACTTAATTGTAAATAAGTATCATAGCTTACTAAATTACCTTCAAAGCCAACATTTTGCACATTTAAGTCTTCTAGTGTGGATTTTATAGATTCTATCAGTTGTCCCTGTTGCTTAATCACTTTAAAACCAGCAGCTTGATCAGTTGCTTGCTCTATGTATCTAAAATCAGTAAGCAATAGTTTTTCGCTATTTGTAATAATCAATGCACCACTGGTTCCAGTAAATCCAGATAAGTATCTTCTATTATAATCAGATAAAACGATAATTGCTTCCAAATGTTTTGTCTTTAGAGCAGATTTTAACTTTTCAATTCTATTCAACAGTAATCACCCTATTCAATAAATTTGTACATTTCCAATATATACATTAAAATGATAGCATAATTAGTGTACAAATTTATAGTTTTTGAATTAGGAGAGAGTTATGAAGAAAAAATTATTCGCTATTTTATGCGCTTCGTGTTTACTCGCCGGATGTGGAAGCCAAAATTTAGGCCCATTAGAAGAGAAAACAACAAAATTACGTGACGAAAATCATAAATTAAAAAGTGATATACAAGACTTAAAACTTGAAATAAAAGAAGAAAAAACAAATATTACTGCATTAGAAAAAGATAAAAATAATATCAAGAATGCGAAAAGTAATAAAAAGAAATTAAATCATATTAAGGCGTCTTCTGAATATTATCAAGATGTCGCAAAAGCAATTGGTGATTATAATGATATTGAAGACGAAGTCTCAAAAAATAAGCAGAGCGAAAAAGTTCAAAATAAATTAACCGATATTACTAATAAAATTGATAGTGCATTTACTACATATAAAAGTAAAATTGATAAAGATAAAATGAATGACGAAGATAAGAAGAAACATAAAAATATTACTAAATTAAACAAGTCATTAGATTCTGCCATGAGTGATATAAGGGATGGTTATAACGAGAAAGATAAGAAAAAACTTAATAAAGGGCAAACTACTTTATCAAAAGTGAGCATAAGCAATGAGTAATGTGACATATAAATAGGAGTGTGTATTTTGAAACAAGCAATATTTTATATCGTAATCGCAATTGCATTAGTTGGTTTAATACTTAACTTAGATGCGTTCTTATTTAGTTTTGTAAGAATGGCTATCAGTTTAGCAATTTTTGCAGGTATCATTTATTTAATTTATTATTTTTTCTTTTTAACAGAAGATCAAAGAAAGTATAAACGTGCCCAAAGAAAATATAGAAAAAGGCATAAAAAATAATAAAAATTAGGTTCTGAATATTTAACATTATTGAATAAATTAAAGCATTTACCCAACAATTAAATTCAAAAATTGTTGGGTAAATGCTTTTTTTATAGCGAATTTAATTATTTTCTATAAGTCCATTCTGATGATTGGTACTTATTAATTAATGCGTCAACTTCTGCGTTTTGCTGAGCAGTCAATTCTAAAGGTTTTAAATTGATATTTAATCCTTTTTTGAATCCACTTTCGAATGCTTGTTCCATTTCATCTAAAGTGATGTAGCGATCAGATATATCATTAATTGCTACTGCTTTATCAACAAAAGCTTGCTTCATTTTCTCTTTCAAACGATCATTTTTAAATATGAACATATCAAATAAATCATCAATATCTATATCTTGTAACAATGAACCATGCTGCAGAATCACACCCTTTTGTCTCATTTGGGCACTACCTGCAATTTTGCGTCCTTCTACGACTAATTCATACCAACTGGAAGCATCAAAACAAACCGCACTTCTTGGTTGTTTTAATTTAGACCGTTCTTCTTTAGTTCGTGGGATAGCAAATGAAGCATTAAAACCTAATGTTTTGAATCCTTCAAGTAGCCCTTCAGAAATGACCCTATATGCTTCTGTAACTGTTTTGGGCATGTTTGGATGTGATTCCGGTACAATAACACTATAAGTTAATTCTTTGTCATGCAAGACACCTCTGCCACCTGTTTGTCTTCTAACAAGGCCATAACCTTTATCTTTCACCTTGTCTATATCAATTTCTTTCGTTAATCTTTGAAAGTAACCAACTGAAAGTGTAGCTGGATCCCATGTATAAAATCTAATTACTGGATCAATTTCACCTCTAGATACAAAATTTAATAACGCTTCATCCATTGCCATATTATAAAATGGATCATTACTACCTGTATTGATAAAATGCCATGTTTCAGTCACAATCAAAACTCCATTCATTAAAATTAAATTGTGATAACATCTAATTTGTGTTATCGTTTTCAATAATTGTACAAAAATGTCAGTTTACGTAATTATCATGATAAAAATATTTTGATAATTTGTGCTAACAGTTTTATAATATATAATATCGGTTAATTAGGGAGGATGCAAGATGAGTAATTTTTGGTTTATAGCTTTAGCAATTTTAATAATAATCATCGCATATATGTTGTTCAATAGATATTTGAACAAAAAAGCGGTAACAGAATTAAACCAAAATGAATTCCATAATGGTTTGCGAAAAGCTCAAGTGATTGATGTAAGAGAAAAAGTAGATTATGATTATGGTCATATTAATGGTGCCCGTAACATCCCAATCACAATGTTTAAGCAAAGATATCAAGGCTTGAGAACAGATCAACCTATCTATCTTTGTGATGCGAATGGTATTGCCAGTTATCGTGCCGCTAGAATCTTAAAAAAGAATGGTTATAAAGATATATTCATGCTTAAAGGCGGATATAAAAAATGGACTGGTAAAATCAAATCAAAAAAATAAATGAATAAGTTAACATTTTAAAATTGGGCTGTTAGTTAAATAACTAGTAGCTCAATTTTTTATATAATTAAAAAATTTAAATTTATGATTTGCTAAATATTATAAATAACCTGTTTTGAATGAATTTAAATACATGGTGAAAGGCAGTGATTTTATAATATTTCCAAGTAAATTCACACAATTAACTTCATAAGATTTATAGAGAATAAAGGGCCAATCCATTTTAATACGGATTAGCCCTTTGTTCTCTATATGAGGTTTATATCAAGTTAATAATTTTTAATTGAATTGAATGCTTCACACATAATTTGATTATCAATTCAAAAAATCCTTTAACATGTCATTTTAAAAATTATTTTTCTGATCTTAAATGCTCAAATTTTAATACTGGTTGACGAGCAGCTTTTGTTTCGTCTAATCGATCAATAATCGTTGTATGAGGTGCTTCTAAAACTTTATCGGGATTTTCTTTTGCTTCATTCGCAATTTCGATCATTGTGTCACAGAAATAATCTAAAGTTTCTTTAGATTCTGTTTCAGTAGGTTCAATCATCATACCCTCTTCTACATTTAATGGGAAATAGATAGTAGGTGGGTGTACACCAAAGTCAAGTAAACGTTTAGCCATATCTAGTGTTCGTACACCATATTCTTTTTGTTTTGAGCCACTTAAAACAAATTCATGTTTACAATATTGTTCATAAGGAATTTCAAAATGTTCTTTTAATCTTGCTTTAATATAGTTTGCATTTAGTACTGCTGCTTCTGAAACTTCTTCAAGTCCTTTATTACCCATAGTTCTAATATATGTGTATGCTCTTAAATAAATACCGAAGTTACCATAAAATGGTTTGACACGTCCGATTGAATGCTCGATATTATTATCGTATTTATACACATCATTTTCTTTAATTACCATTGGTTTTGGTAAGAAACTTGCAAGTTCTTTTTTAACACCAACTGGTCCTGAACCAGGTCCGCCACCACCATGCGGTCCAGTAAATGTCTTGTGTAAATTTAAATGAACAGCATCAAAGCCCATGTCTCCAGGTCTAACTTTGTCCATGATTGCATTTAAGTTGGCACCATCATAATACAATAATCCACCAGCTTCGTGTACAATATTGCGAATATCCATGATGTTTTGTTCAAAAATACCTAGTGTATTTGGATTCGTAAGCATAATTGCAGCTGTGTTTTCGTTGACAAGGCGTTTTAAATCTTCTATATCAACTTCTCCACGTTCATTTGACTTCACTGTAACAGCTTTAAATCCAGCAAATGCCGCTGAAGCAGGGTTTGTACCATGTGCAGAATCAGGAACGATGACTTCGTTACGATGTCCTTCACCATTTTTTTCATGATAAGCTTTAAAAATCATCAGTGCTGTCCATTCTCCATGTGCACCAGCTGCTGGTTGTAAAGTGACTTCATCCATACCAGTTATCTCTTTGAGTTCTTCTTGTAAGCTATGAATAATTTCTAGCGAACCTTGTACTTGAGATTCATCTTGTAGTGGATGTGATTCAGCAAAACCAGGTATTCTAGCTATTTTTTCATTTACTTTTGGATTATATTTCATGGTACATGAACCTAATGGATAAAATCCTGAATCAACACCAAAGTTTTTATTTGATAATTCTGTATAATGACGCACTAAATCTAGTTCTGCCACTTCGGGAAATTCAGCTTTGTTTTTTCTAATAAATTTGTCATCTAATAGCTTGTTAACTGCTCCATTATCAATTTCTTTTTTAGGTAAAGAATACGCGTAACGACCTTCTTTAGAACGTTCAAAAATTAATGGACTAGATTTACTTACTGCCATTTATTTCACCTGCTTTCTTAACAAATGTATCAATTTCATCTTTAGTTCGTAATTCTGTAACTGCAATTAACATATGATTGTCGAAGTTTTCTCCTATTTCACTTAAATCAAATCCGCCTATTATGTCTTCTTGAATTAAAGCATCGTTTACATCTTTAACTGGTTTATCGAATTTTACTACAAATTCATTAAATGATGTGCCATTGCTAACTTCAAATCCTTGTTGCTTAAATTGTTCTTTAGCATAGTTTGCATTCTCAAAATTTTGAACTGCAATGTCGTAAATACCTTGTTTTCCTAAAGCAGACATACAAATTGATGAAGCCAATGCATTTAATGCTTGGTTTGAACATATATTTGATGTTGCTTTATCACGTCTAATATGTTGTTCACGTGCTTGAAGTGTCAACACAAAACCACGGTTTCCATCTTGGTCTTCGGTTTGTCCAACAAGTCTACCAGGTGTTTTTCTCATGAGTTTTTTAGTAGTAGCAAAGAAGCCACAATGTGGACCGCCAAACTGTGTTGGAATACCAAATGGTTGTGTATCTCCAACTACAATATCTGCACCAAAACTACCTGGTGGTGTCAATAACCCTAGTGCGATTGGGTTTGTATAAACAATAAATAATGCTTTTTTATCTTCGATATATGACTGTATTTTCTCTAAATCTTCAATTGAACCATAAAAGTTTGGATATTGGACTGCAACTGCAGCAGTATCATCATCAATAGCATTTTCAAGTTTTTCTAAATCTGTAATTGTGCCATCTAAATCAACTTCAACAACTTCAAATTCTTCACGTGTTTTTACATATGTGTGTAAGACTTGTAATGCTTGATAATGCATGCCTTTTGAAACGACAATTTTATTTTTACGCGTTTGATTAAATGCTAAAATGCAAGCCTCTGCAAAACTTGTCATACCATCGTACATAGATGAGTTTGCAATATCCATATCTGTTAATTCACAAATTAAAGTTTGAAATTCAAAGATAGCTTGTAATTCACCTTGTGAAATTTCAGGTTGATAAGGTGTATATGCAGTATAAAATTCAGAACGCGAAATCATTGCATCTACTACTGCTGGGGCATAATGATCATAAACGCCTGCACCTAAAAACGAAGTATGTGTTTCTTTAGTAATGTTCTTACTAGCAATTTTATTAAGTCTTTTTGTTAATGTGGTTTCAGATTCAGCATCGGGAATAGCTAACTCTCTATTTAATAAAATATCTTTTGGAACATCTCCAAATAATTCGCTGATTGATTCAGCACCAATTGTCTCTAGCATTTCATTTTTATCTTGATCTGTTAATGGAATATAACGATGACTCACGGTAACACCCCTTTAAATTATTTACTGATTTGATTTTTCTTCACAATTTTTGCTTTTGCTTGTCTTTTTCTAATTTGAATAATAATCTCTTTGCCCATTTCAAATGCATCTCTATCAATTATAGCTAAACCAATTGATTTACCAGTTAATGGAGATTGTGTGCCTGAAGTAACTTCTCCAATTTCATTTCCATCGATATCATAAACAGTGTAACCTGTTCTTGGAATTCCTTTATCAATCATTTCTATGCCAACTGTTCTTCTTTTAGAACCGTTTTCTTTTTGATCTTTCAACACTTTTTTACCTATAAAATCGGCATCAATTAATGGTTTAGCAGCAAATGCAATTCCACCTTCATATGGTGTAATTGATTCACTTAAGTCTTGTCCATGAAGTGGTAAACCAGCTTCTAATCTTAATGTATCTCTTGCACCAAGACCACAAGGTTCTACGTCAAATTCTAATATTGAATCCCATAAAAATGGTGTATCATCTGATTTACAATAAATTTCAAATCCATCTTCACCTGTGTAACCAGATTGGGATAATATTACGTTTTTACCAAAGAATTCAACATCTTGTAAGAATTCAAAAGGAGATATTTCTGATATATTCTGTTTCACATGCTTTTGAACAAAATCACGTGCATTTGGACCTTGTATAGCTAATTGGCCATAATCTGTTGATACATTTAAGACTTCAGCATCAAAATTTTCAGATTGTTTTTTCATCCATTCAAAGTCTTTATCTGTGTTTCCAGCATTTACGACTAATAAATATGCTTTTTCACTGAGTTTATAGGTGATTAAATCATCGATGATACCGCCTTGCTCGTTACACAATGCTGTATATTGCGCCTTTGTTGTGTCTAAATTGTCAGTGTCATTTGAAAGCAAGTATTGTACTAATTGATCTGCTTCAGAACCTTTTATTAAAATTTCACCCATGTGACTTACATCAAATAAGCCCATATTAGTTCTTACAGCATTATGTTCTTCTTTAATACTTGAAAATTGAACTGGCATAGCCCAACCACCAAATTCAACAATTTTTGCACCGAGATCCACAAAGTTTTGATAAAGTGGTGTGCGTTTTAATTCATTTACCATTGCTAAACCCCCTATTAATATATTAAAAAAAGACAGAGTAGACTAAGCCTACCCTGTCAATAAATCCAGGAATGCGTCTCAGTATTATCCTTTTGCCTGAGAGTTTCGTTAAACTTGCACCTTCGGCGATGGTTATATAAATGATTAACCATTCTCTCTAATACTGGTCATTCGCTTTCATCGTTTCCAATATTTTTTTATATGTAACTGGAAGCGACTTATTACTATTCACTTTGATGAATGCGATTTCATTATATCTTGAAACTCTAGTTGAATACAAGCTTTTTAATTTAAAAAACGGTTTATTATTCGCATTGGGTCTATTACTATCATTTTTAATTCTATCGTATAGAATTTCTATGTCGCAATCTAACCATATAACATGTTTTTGTTCTTTTAATAAGTTAAATGCATCATTGCCTTCGATGATACCCCCGCCTGTAGCAATGACGTCAAATTGGTTCGCACATTTTTTTAAATACTTAAACTCTAAATTGCGAAATCCTTTTTCACCTAATTGTTCAAAAATTTCTGGTATTGTTTTTCCTTCTTGTTGCACTATAAATTCATCTAAATCTACAAAACTTAATTGATTGTTTTGTGCAATATATTTTCCTAATGTTGTTTTTCCTGTCCCCATAAAACCTATTAAAATCAGTGGTGTGTTAATTTTATTTTTCAAAAATATCTTCCTTTTGTAATTGTAATTTAATTTGTTTATCATAATATGATTCAATGTTATCAAGCGTTTTTATTTGAAGATTAAATTGAGAAGTATATTTTGCTATTAGTGATAAATATAGCATATAAATAACCATCACAAAAGGGTATATATATCCTTTCATATTAGAATTGAACTGCCTTTTCAAAGGAACCCCCTGTATAATACATTTTCAATTTTAATTTTAAATGCTTATTTTTTAGTAATATAAATTGCGCATTTTTTACATTGTTTAATAAGGTAATGTTTCCTGTGTTATTTACAGTTTTAATAATCTTATTATTTTTAAACTCGTACCTTATAATATTTTTCCTTATGTTAAATTTTAAAATACGGCCGCTTTTATCAATTTCAAGTGCTTTTGAATTGTTTTGTAACATTGCTTCAGTTATGTCTCTTGAAAAAAATTCTATATCAATTGATGATTCTAAATTAGATTGATTCTTTGTTGGAACGATTGATTTATATAATAGAGATAGCATAGTAAATATTAATATAGTTATAAATAATGTAAATAATACTTCGATGTAAGTAAAGCTGGAATATTTACTTGTGAAAACATTTTTCATTATTATTATCATTTGTTTTTATGCATAAATTAGAATTAGTTAATTTTATTTTATAACCGTCAATATTTACGCCGTTTATTAAACGCTCACTATCATTATATTTCAAAGCTAATAATATGATTCTTTTCATACTTATGTTTTCAATTTTATCATTAAAAGTATGATTTAGTTCTAAAACCATAGGCAAAAATACACTACACATTATAAGCATGCAAGTAAAAGCGATATATGCATCCATAAGTATACTACCGTTAATGTTTAATTTTTTCATATCTTAATCTTCCTTTTTCAATATGAAATATTAGTTTGAAAATTTCATTATCAACTGAAAGTAAGACACTACCAAATTTATTTATATTACCTTTATTGTTAAATGTTAAATATTTTATATTACTTTTAGGATGTACAAATGTATTTGGTGGAAATAGTATATCTTTGTTTTCAATTGACTGTTCTCTAACTATAATTTTATTTGAATAGTCGTTAAATATAAGTGTTATAGACTTATCATCTTTTATTGCTTTAGATTTTAAATAATTGAGTTGAGTGATTAAATTATTCATAAAATTATTGTTCGCATTATTTTTTTTATCATTAATAGGTATATGATTGACTTGAACAATTAATAAGATACTAATAATAGCCATAACCATTAACATCTCGATATATGTAAATGCTTTACTAGTTTGCAATTAATTCACCATTGTTAATTGTGATAGTAGCACCTGATTTACAATTTTTTTGGTTTTCTTTAATATAGCCATCCGCAATCAATTCATCTATAGATTGTGGTTTTTTATTATGTTTTAAAGTATATGCTTCAACTTGACTTTCAATCATTTTTATTTGGGCATCACAACCTGTACTTTGAATATGTGAAGATTGTTTTGCAATATTGGGTATAATCAATATCAGTAATAAACTGATAATTAAAAGTACGAGGAGCATCTCAATTAAAGTAAAAGCACGTTTATTAAAAAATTGTTTTATTTTATTCATTAAAAGCCTCCAAATCTTATTATTTAATCGTTTGCATTAGATCAAACATAGGTAACATAATCACTAAATATAACGCAATGATTAAGATGCCTAGCATTAAAAATATAGTTGGTTGTATAAATTTAATTAATCGTTGCAGATAGCGTTCAATTTTTGTAAATATAATTTCACTATATAATTTTAATTCTATGTCTAGCTTTCCTATCTTTTCGCCTTCCTCAATAAAGTTAATCAAGCCTTCTTCAAAACAGGAAATCTTTTTTAATATTTCACTTAACTTATAGCCATTTTGTGTACCTGTTGCCAATTTTCTAGCAAGATAAATTAAATATGAGTCATTTTTTTGTTTAGAATAAATATCAACGATTGATTGTAAGTTCACACCATTCTTATAAAACAATGCAAATTCAGTAGAAAGTCTATAAGTTTTATAAAATTTGAAAAAAGTACGTAAAATCGGGATTTTTAATATAATTTTGTACTTTAAGTTAATGGGTAGTTTTTTTGTAGATATATAAAATAAGTAAGAAAAAATTAAGAAGATAAATAAAATAATAAAAAGTGTTCTAGGTAAATATATTAATAAAGATGATAAAATTAATTGTGTTTTTGAAATTTCAACATCAAAGCTATTATAGAGAGATTGAAATTCAGGTATAATAGTATGATTTAAAATGATTAACATACCTATAAAAATTGTAATTAATAGCAAAGGGTATTGAAGTGTTTTTAGTAGTTGTAGCTTTGCTTTGTTATTTCGAATTAAATAGTCTTGGGCATGTGGTAATGTTGATGTGAGTTCACTGAATAACTCTGAAAAATATATTAGCATGATAATAATTTTGGGATATTTTAGTAACAATAATATTTCGTAACATTGTGCGCCTTGATCTAGACGAGTATTAATCTGAGTCACTATTTTTGGTGCTTTTATTGTTAAGTGTTGTAGTAAAAATTTAAATGATGCTGATAATGTGAATCCATGCTGAAGTAAATCATGTAATCTTTGAAGTAATTCAATTTGGTTTTTTTCACTGATAATCATAAATCGAGGTGAACTAAAGATATCTATTAAGTGTTTCTTCACAAATTTCCCCTTCTTTTGCCATTTCATTCAATTTATACGACAAATTTTTGAATGTGCTTGGAAGTGTAAGTTGATTTTCAAAATAAAATGCTATATCTTCTCGAGTTAATTGTTCATAAATTAAAGAACGTTCATCTTTTGAGGTGTTTACTAATCTCTGATTGATAATACTTAATACCGTCTGTCGTAGTTCTTGAATACTTATACCCATTTCTAATAATCTACTCAATGCGCCCTTACAATTATTTGAATGTATCGTTGAAAGTACTAAGTGACCACTTAAACTTGCATGAATAACTTGTTTAGCAATCATAGCATCCCTGATTTCACCAATAAGTATAATATCTGGATCACATCTTAAAATCGCCTTGAATGAATTAGCATAATTAATCCCTGCTTTTTCATTAATAGAAACTTGTGTTATACCTTCAACCAAACGTTCTACAGGGTCTTCTACAGTAATTATATTAACATTTAATTTTTCCTTTGCGTGCACTATCAGTTGATACATTAGCGTACTTTTGCCAGACCCAGTAGGTCCATTAAACAGTATTAAACCTTGTTTTTTATGGACTAGTTTAAATAATTGATTTATACTAAGTGCTTTTGCTGAACTTTGAAAATATTGAGGTATAATTCTCACTACGCAACTTTCAAATCCAAGAGATAAAGGTAAAGTTGAAACTCTTAAATAGTATAATTGTTTAAGTTTGTAAGCGTATCTTCCACTTTGTGCGGTGCTGTGTGTTGATACATCTAAACCTGCTTGATATTTCATATATGTGAGCAACTTCCTATAAATATTGACTTCTATCGTTTCTATAGTGTTTAAATATTCTTTTTTTCTAAATTTAATGTATACCTTTTTGTGGTTTGGAATAAAGTGTACATCTGATACATTTTCCTTAATTGCTTTATCAATGATATTTTTAAAGAGTAACTTCAAAAAAACACCTCCTACAATAATACACGTAGGAGGTGTTAATATTACTTTATGAAATAAAACTAACCATGCAAATATGGATTAAGTTGTTCGTCTTCTATCGTTGTATATGGCCCATGTCCTGGGAATAATGGTAAGTCATCCTCTAATTTGAACAATTTATCTAATATAGAGTCAACCAAAGTTTCATAATCGCCTTTATATAAGTCAGTTCTTCCTATACCTTGATAAAACAAAGTATCTCCAACTACAGCAAAATCATCAAATATAAAAGATAAACTACCAGGGGAATGTCCAGGTGTATGAAGTACTTTAAATTTAAAGCCCTCAATTTCCATAGAGCCTTCATCAATTTTTTGTGGTGATACATGACTAATGACAGGTGTTAATCCATATTGTTTAAACTTTTGTGAACCATTTTTTTCTGTATTAGTTAAAAAATCGAACTCACTAGGATGCATATAAACAGGCACATTAAATTTATCAACGATTTGATCTAAAGCCCCGATATGGTCAAAATGTGCATGTGTTAATAATACTGCAATGACAGGTTTATTAATTTGATTTAATTTTTTTATAATTAATTCATAATCAGCCGCTGGATCTACTAAAATCACATTCTTATCATTTTCAATAAAATAAGTATTCGTTTTAACTAAGCCCAATGCTAAACTAGATATTTGCATTGTTAGTGACCTCCACTATCTAAATGATTTTCAACAGATTTTAGTTTGTCATTCATTTTTCGAGATTTGTCTCTTCGATCGTCAATTCTTATATTAGTACAAACTCTATCAATACCTTTATCAAATGGTAATTCATGGATTGCTTGAACAACTTCAAATAAATCTTGTAAATCTCCCTCAATCAAAGTATTCATTGGTGTCAATTGATAATCAATTTTACCTTGTGCTTTAAATTCTTTTAATTTTGTTTGTATCTCAGCAATATACTTACTAACACTTGGTCCTTCCGTACCCACAGGTATAACTACCACATCTACTATAGCCATTATTTCACACCTTCCTTTTCAATTATATAAGTATAAATTAAACCAGCAGCACCAGTAATGCCCGCATCATTGCCTAGTTTAGCTTGAACGATTTCTGTACCTTGTTGTGCTGGTGTAAAAGTTAGATTATGGTACTCTGTTTTTATATTTTCTATTAATATTAAACCAGCAGTTGACATTCCTCCGCCTAAAACAATATATTTAGGATTACTTGTTACGCTGATAATACTGCACAAATATGCAATATAATTAGCCACGCGTTCTGTAATAAAGATACAGAATTGATCTCCAGCTTTTGCCGCATCAAATACTGCTTTCGCGGTAACTTCATTATCTTTTATTAATTGAAGTATCGAAGATTTAAACGTTAATTTAGGGTAATAAAAATTCACTAAATTGACAACGCCGGTCGCAGAAGCAACGGTTTCAATACAACCTGATTTCCCGCAATTACATTTAAAGCGTTGGTCATGGTCAACTCTAAAATGACCAATTTCAGCACCAGAGCCATTATGACCATGTACAATCTCTCCATTAGAAATAATACCGCCTCCAAGGCCAGTGCCTAATGTAATTGCAACCACATCGTCTGCGCCATGTCCTGCCCCTTTATGCTTTTCACCTAATGCTGCAACATTGGCATCGTTATCAACATAAACTGGACAGTCTACAAATTGTTGGAAAATTTCTCTGACATTAACTGTTTCTTTCCAATATAAGTTAACGGCACCATTCACTTCACCTGTTTCAAAATTCACTGGTCCTGGTATACCTATACCAACACCTAAAACATCTGAAAAAACAAATTCTGAATTATCAACATGTTCAACGAAAGATTCATAAACATTTTTCAAAAGTGCATAACCTGTAACATCTGACGTATCAGTTTTTATAGACCATTTTTCAATTCGTTCTAATTGTTCGTCGAATATACCTAGCTTACAAGTTGTACCACCAATATCTGCTGCTAAGATAATTTTTTTCATGTATTTTATTCATCCTTCTCTTATTTTTAAGGAATGCTAAATTGAATCCTTGTTTCGTCAATAGACGATTTTAACGATTAACGTGTCAACATAGTAGTCTTTTTCCTTAAAATATATTTTTCTCTGTATAAAACATATATATCTATATTAATATTTTTCATTTCATAAATGCAATGATAATGAATATAAAGATACATTATATCAGCACTTGCATGATTGCTGTTATTTAGTTTCAATATTTTATCACTTTATTTTGGTAGATATCTATAATGTCAGTAACTACATTTTCATAAAACTTTCGTAAAATCAGTGTTCATTTTTTCTTTGACTAATCACTAATTTGGACTTAATATAATCATCTTTAGAAATTAAATTATAGGAATATAGTGAATGAAGCTCTTGTTCCATCATTTCATAAATATCATTTTTATCCTTAAAATATATAATAAAACCAAATTTTTTTAAAAGTTGTTGAACATCATAAAAAGTATTAATCTCATGAATCACTGTCATCGCTCAATTCTTTATTTAAATTTATATAATCATTATTTGTTGGATCTAATTTCAAAGCGGACTTAATGTATTTTCTTGCTTTATCTTTGTTATCGATGGATCTATTTGCAACCGCTAGTTGGTAATTTAATAATGCAGAATCTGGGAAGTTTCTTAAACCTCTTTCCCATGTTGCCATACCCTCTGATTTTGAATCAGTTGTCGCATTAATTAGTCCTTTTAGGTAGTATGTTTCATCATCAGCATAACTTTTATTCACCGTATGTTGTACCATATCTTCAGCACTTTTATAATTGCCATTTTTCATTTCTTTTTCAATGATTGTATTATAAATATTATCTTCTTGAATCGTAAAAATCCTAATTTGTGCTGCAATAAATAAAATAATCATTACAATTAGAAAAAACCAGAATTTATTTTGATTAATTCTAAAATAATATCCTATAAGTGTTATCAATAAACCACCAATAAATCCACCAACATGTGCTACAATATTTACATTTTGCATTAGTAATGAAACGCCAATTAGGATGAAAAGAACAATTAGCAATTGACCAATCAACTTTTGGTTAAATTGTTTACCAATATACATAAAAGCGAAAATGGCACCTATCAGACCAAATATAGCACCGCTTGCACCAACGGAGACGGTGTCTGTATTAAAAGATAATGAAGCAAAATTACCAAACAAACCAGAAACAAAATAAATAATTAAAAATCTCCAATGCCCAACGATAGATTCTACTATTTTTCCAAAAATAAATAAACTTAGCATATTCATTAATATATGTTCAAAGTTATAATGTAAAAATATGGATGTAATGAGTCTGTACCATTCTCCGTGGACAACATTAAAATGTACAAGACCCCCAACATCTAAAAGTTTTAAATCAGAAAATCGATTTAACAATAATACCATCGAAAGCCAGATAATAATATTAATTATTATTAATAAATATGTAACTGGTGCAAATTTTAGCATATGTTTTTCAATAGGATTATTATTTAATGCTCTTTGTTTATAAAAACCTTTTGTATGGTTCGCATCGCGATTAAACACAAACTTCACAAAAAAGTTGGTCATTATTTGATCTATATGCTCTTTTTGACGTAAAATTTTTACTTTGAATTTAACTGATTTTAGCTCATCTAAATTTTCATTTGTAAATGTTTTATCGGTATATATATATAAATTATAATTATGGGGTTTAAAACCTAAAAATGTAATTATATCTTCTTCATGGTCTTGGATTCTACTTTTATCAAATCTTACTTCTTGTGTAGAATTAGCACCAAATTTAAATATTGCAATGGATTGCTTTCTTTTATTTGCAAGCCAAACTTCAGTATCATCTTGATTACGATGCACAACTTGATAATTTAAATATTTTATCCAAGTATAAATTGACTTCCAAAAATGCTTTTCTGTAATCATTTTTCCCTCCATTAATTTGTAGTCGCTATAATTAGTTTTTGCACTGGTTGATCATGTGCTTCTATTTCAAAATCATTTATTTGAAAGTCATAAATTAAACTTATTGTTGGCTGCTGATGTTGTGATAAAAATTTATCAAAATAGCCGCCACCATAGCCGATTCTATAACCTTTATTATTAAATACTACACCAGGCACGATCAATAGGTCTAAATCATTTGTTATTTCTGTGTCACTTGTAACATAATTAATTCCTTTATCATCAGGTGCAATATTTGATAAATTATCTAACTCCTTAAATGACATTGTTTTATTTTTATAATTAGTTTCTGGTACAAATACTTTTTTATCATCATTTAATATTTTCGAAATGATGGGATATGTATCTACTTCATGTTGCATTGAGAGGACAACTCCAATACGATATGCCGATTTATATTCAGGTGTATTCATTAATTGTTGTGTTAAGTATTGATCAGCAGATAATTTTTGATCTTGATCCGAAAATTGTTTCATTTTATTTATGGTTTCTTTTCTTAACTTATGTTTACTCATATATGACACCTTCCCATTTTATATCCTCTTTTATTATAACGATAATAATATATTATGTCATCAAACTGTCATTTCAATATTTTTAATAAAAAAATAACCAGATTCTAAAATTAGAATCTGGTTAAAAATTTAATTATTTTGTTTCACGGTGCAATGTATGTTTGTTATCACGAGCACAGTGTTTTTTCATTTCGATACGTTCAGGATTAGTACGTTTATTTTTTGTTGTGATGTAGTTTCTTTCCCCACATTCTGTGCAAGCTAGTGTTACGTTTACGCGCATGCTAATTCCTCCTTACCTTTTCAAAATACGACTTATTTATCATACCATTTAGTTATAAAATTGAAAAGTATTATTTTTCATATATACCATACCCATAGGTTTTTAACTTAAAAATGAGTTATATGAATTTTATTTTTTATCTTTTTCCTTAAAATAATAGTTAATGATGTCTCTACCTAAGTCACCACCATTAAGCCAAGGTTCTGGTACAGGTTGATTTGTATATACAATTGAAAATGCTAATTTCGGATTATCACTTGGTGCATAACCTACGTAAGTTGAATTTACTTTTGGTTTGCCGTCCTGGAATACTTCTGCTGTACCAGTTTTACCAGCTGAAGGCACAACAGTATCATTGAAACTTTGATAACCTGTACCTTCTTTTTCATTATATGCCATTTTGAAACCTTCTTGCACTTGCTTAACTTGATCTGATGTATTGTTAACTTTATTTAATACGTCGCCTTTTACTTTTTGTTTCACGGGTCCTAATGAATCTTTATTTGTTGCTTTTCTGATTTCTAAACCAATATGTGGTTGAATTCTATAACCACTGTTCGCAATCGTGGAAGCATATTGTGATAACTGTAACGGTGAATAAGTGTCATATTGTCCAATTGCCAAATCTAAATAATTACCTGGATTATCTGTTAGCGGTTCTATTTGTCCGCCAGTCTCATTTGGTAAATCGATACCTGTTTTAACACCTAAACCAACTTGATTTAGTCCTTTTCGTAATTTTTGACCTGCTTCTGAGATATCAGTTGGTAGTGACATGTTTGGCGCGTATGGTGAACCTGCAATTTTTAATGCTGTTTTAAACATATATACGTTTGATGAATGCATTAAAGCTTCTTTATCATCTATAGTTACTTTACCGTCTTGGTTAAAGTATGAACGTTTAGAAAGACCACCAGAAAATTTCAATGGTTCATCAACCATTTTTTCGCCCACATTAATTGCATTGTTTTGATAACCAGCAAGTAATGTTCCGCCTTTAACAGACGATCCAACAGCGTATTGTGATGTGAAAGTTCCGATATCATAATCGGTTAAATCACCATTTTTATCAATTTGTTTACCAGCCATTGCTAAAATATCGCCATTATTCGGATTTTGAACAACCACTAAAGCATTGTCCATATCTTTAGCACCTTCACTACGTAATTTGCTTATTTGTTTTTCTAAATATTCTTCAGTTTTCTTTTGCAAATCAATATCAATACTTAAAACAAGATCATCTCCGCGTGACCCCTTATGAATCACTTGTGAGTCAATAACTTCTCCCGATTTATCTGTTGTATATTTCATTTCTTTCTTTTTACCTTTGAGAATATCATCATACTGATATTCCAAATAAGATTTTCCTACACGATCATTTCTTGAATAACCTTTTGACAAATATTGTTCTGTTAATTCTTTTGGAATACCTTCTTGTGTCGTAGAGACATCACCAAAAATACCACGTAATGTATCATCATATGGATACTTTCGATCCCAGTCCATTGTTGTATTAACCCCTGGTAAATCAGAAAGTTTTTGTGACACTGCAGCATATTCTTCATCAGTAACATCTTCATTTTTAATCATTTGAGGATCTAATGCAGAACCTGACATCATCTCTCTAAATATCGCTAATACTTGTAAATCTTTGTCTGAAAATGAATCAAATTGTTGCTTTCCAATTTTTTTATGTAACGTTTCATCATATTGTTCTTGAGAAATACTCCCATCATCTAACAATGCTTGTTCTTTTTTCATTAATTTGTCTGCTTGATTAGGGTGTTTCAAAATCCAAAAATCTTGTTTATCTCGATCTGTGATTTTATCGGTATCCATTTTTATAAGTTTCGATAAATTAGTAGCTATTTTTAAAACTTCTGATTGAGAAGTTTTTCTTCCCCGAGAAAAAGTGATGGCTTTTTTTGATGCATTATCTACTAGAACTTTACCATTTCTATCGAGAATTCTTCCTCTCGGAACAGCTTCATTAACAGTTAAATTCTCACTATTTTTAATTAATTGTTTATAATGAGAGCCTTGTGCAATTTGCAAATAACCTAATCGTAAGACAATTATTGCAAAAATAAATACAATTAGACCAAACACAAAGCTTATTCTTTTATTCATCGTATTTCTTATTTTCTCATCGTTTGATTTTTCCTTTAATCTTTTTAGCAAAACAACATACCTCTATTCAAAAGTGATCACTTTAAATGATATATGAAATTGATACAGATTTCTATTATTTTAAATAAAAAAATGACGACCTGTGTAAGGCCGTCAAAAATAGAAGCTTAATTATTTAGCAGCATTATATAATTCATCAACTTTTTCCCAATTTACAACGTTCCAGAAAGCACTAATATATTCTGGACGTTTGTTTTGGTATTTAAGATAATAAGCATGTTCCCAAACGTCTAAGCCTAAGATAGGTGTTTTACCTTCAGTTAATGGGTTATCTTGGTTTGGAGTTGTAACAATTTCTAAATTGCCATTATTAACAACTAGCCAAGCCCAACCTGAACCAAAACGAGCTGCAGCTTTATCTGCAAATTCTTCTTTAAATGCATCTAAAGAACCCCATTGTTCCTTAATTTTATCAACTACAGTTCCTTTTTCTTCAGAGTTTGGAGTTAATAATTCCCAGAATAATGAATGGTTTAAGTGTCCACCACCATTATTTCTAACAGCTGTTTGAATATTTTCTGGTACACTGTCTAAATTTGCTACAATTTCTTCAATTGATTTAGATTCTAAATCAGTACCTTCAATTGCTGCATTTAATTTAGTAACATAAGTGTTATGATGTTTGTCATGGTGGATTTCCATTGTTTGTTGATCAATATGTGGTTCTAATGCGTCAGAACCATAAGGTAAATTTGGTAATTCAAAAGCCATAAATAATCATCCTCCTAATTAATCTGTAAATAAAGCATAACAACTAAAAATGATTACAACAATGAATATGCTTACAAACTTATTCAAAAGTCATAAAATTATATTTGTTATCTTTAGTTCCTTTACTATTATATCTCAAAATAGTGGATTTTAAACATAAAGGACAAAGTATTTTAAAAATTCAATAAAATTCAGACTAATGACCTATATTTAGAAGGGAACTTTTTAGTAATAAGCGTCGATAGGTGCTATTTTACATTAGATACACGCTAAAAATTTTAAGCATGCTGACAAGCTTCACATATGCCATATACTTCTAATTTGTGTGTGTGAATATCGACTTTTGGTAAAAAAGCCTTTATCTGTTCAATTGGACAGAAATCAATAATTTTTGTATCACCACATGATTCACAAATAAAGTGATGATGGTGGTGATCTGTACATGCTATTCTAAACTTCATTTCACCGTCGAGTTCGGTACCCTCAACGATGCCTAAATCTTTAAATAAATGTAAATTTCGATATATTGTATCAAATGAGATACCTGGATAATCTTTGTCTAACTTTTGCTGTATATGTTTTGCGTTAATGTATTTATCTTCTTCTATAAAAACATTTATCATATCTCTTCTTTTATTTGTATACTTGTGTCCTTCTGCTTTTAGAATATTAATTGCTTCATCTGTTTTCATTATTAATAGCCCCTTTCACAGTTTTAAATTTAAACTTTTGATATGACATCATCATTGCTAATAAAAGTACAAGTAATACGACAATTACGCCTCCAGGGGAAATATTCATATAAAATGCTAATACTAGCCCTGCTATAACTGAAAATTCACCAATTAACACGCTTAATATAATAAGTTGTTTGAATCCTTTTGTCATACGCATTGCTATAGCTATAGGTAATGTAATTAATGCACTTACCAATAAAATACCTACGACTCTCATAGAAGCAGATATGACCATCGCGACGATAATAATAAATAAAAATTGTATCCATTTCGGAATACCTATCACTTTACTATATTCTTCATCGAATGAAAGAATGAATAATTCCTTATAAAATAACAATATAAATGCTAATACAATAATAACGATTGCGATAATAGTTGATAAATCACTGATAGTTACAGCACTGATTGATCCAAATAATAATCCAACAATTTCTTGATTAAAACCATCTGCAAGTGAAATAAAAATGGCACTTAATGCTATTCCTGCACTCATTATAATAGGGATCGCAATTTCTTGATAATTACTATACGATGTTCTAAGTTTTTCAATCAATAACGCACCAATGACTGCGAACAATATCCCAAACCACATTGGATTAATAAAAGTTAGTGCGGGTGCAATAGTCACGAAAAACATCCCGAATGAGATACCACCAAGTGTAACGTGACTTAAAGCATCTGCAATTAATGATAGCCTTCGTACAACAATAAATGCACCAATTAATGGGGCAATAAAACCAATCAAAATACCACTTAATAGAGAGTATCTCATAAAATCAAAATTTAATAATGCCTCAATCATGATGAACAACACTCCCTATTATGTTGGTGATCTACAAATTGTATAGGATGACCGTATATTTTAGATATTTCTACCTCATCTAACGATTTAAAATCCTCTGTCGTGCCATGAAAATGCAGATGCTTGTTTAAACATGCTACTTCTGTAGCAGTATCAGCCACGACACCTATATCATGCGTAACCAAAATGATAGTTACGCCTTCATTTTTTAAAGTTTCTAGTGTTTCATAGAATTCACTAACGTGTTTTGCATCTATACCGTTAGTTGGTTCATCTAATATAAGGACTGAAGGGTTACTGATCAACGCTCGTGCAATTAATACACGTTGTTGTTGCCCACCAGATAATTCGGCAATATTTTTATTAATTAAATGGCCTATATTCAATCGATTTAATACGGCTTCCACTTTATTTTCATCCTTTTTATTAAACCACTGAAATAACTTTTTACGTTTCGTCAGCCCACTCATCACGACTTCTTTAACACTTGCAGGAAAACCTGCTTTAAAAGCTTGAGCTTTTTGTGAAACATAACTAATCTTGTATAAAGATTGTTTTCCATTATATACATTACCATCTACAAGTATTTCACCTTTTTGCAACGGTAACAATCCTAAAATAATTTTTAGCAAAGTTGATTTACCGGCACCATTAGGTCCAACTATAGCCAAAAATTGTCCTTTATTAATTTTAATATTAATATTTTCTAATACTTTTTTGTTTTCAAAATAATAATCGATGTTTTTTAATTCGAACACTGGAGTAGTCATCTTTTCACCTCGTTCTATACTATACAACTTGCAAACAATTATGTAAATAGTAATGTTTACGAATTAACAAAAAAAGGATGATCTAGAAACTCATTTTGAATTGAGTTCGCTATGTCATCCTTTAAATACATTTATCTATTTTTTCACATTTTTGATTATAATTCATTTTTTTTAGTATTATTGCATTAAAATTTTATCCTTTAAACTTGGATCAAATTGTTGTTGTTTAAGCATTTCAATTTCAAATTTATAAGGTGGTTTTTTATTCTTTTTATCTTCACCAACATAGGGTGTTTCAAGTATTTTGGGAATGTTTTTAAACGTATCATGATGAACGATATAATTTAAGGCATCAAATCCGATATAACCAAAACCTATATTTTCGTGTCTATCTTTATGAGCACCAATATCATTTTTACTATCATTTACATGAACAACTTGTATTCTATCTATGCCTATAATCTTATCAAATTCATTCAACACACCATCAAAATCTTCTTTTACATTATAGCCTGCATCATGAGTATGACATGTATCGAAACACACAGATAAACGTTCATTATGATTGACACCATCTATAATTCGAGCGATTTCTTCAAAATCCCTCCCAATTTCTGAACCTTTGCCAGCCATTGTTTCAAGTGCAATGCGTACATTATTGTCATTCGTCAGCACTTCATTTAGACCTTCTATGATTTTATTAATACCAGCGTCCGCACCTTCTCCCACATGTGAGCCAGGGTGCAATACTATGTCTTTAGCACCAATGGCTTGCGTTCTTTCAATTTCACTTTGTAGAAATTCTACGCCTAGATTAAACACATGTGGTTTGACAGTGTTTGCAATATTTATTATATAAGGTGCATGTACTACAATATTTGAAAGACCGTACGTTTGCATTAATTCTTGTCCTTGATCAATATTTAGCTCTTCTATTGGCTTTCTTCTTGTATTTTGTGGTGCACCTGTATAAATCATAAAAGTAGATTCACCGAATTTATGTGCTTCTTCAGCTGAACCTGCCAACATTTTTTTACCATTCATAGATACATGAGATCCTAATAACATAGTAGTCACCAATCCTTTATTTATTTTTTCTGGCTTGACGATTTTGTTTCTTACTGTATTTTTTACGCTCTTGACGTTTTAAATGTTCAAGATCACGTTGGAATTTTTTCTTATAGCCAGGTTTTACTTTTTTCTTATTTCTCTTCACTTTATTTTTTAATTCATTTGTTAAATGATCATCTTTATTCTTACGTGATTGACGTGTATTGTGTGCTTTAATTGGCGATAACTCATCATTTTTTATATCAACATTTTCAAATTGATAACCTCGTTGTTCTATTAACGATATGTTTTCTTCTTCTTCAGGGCTATATAAGGTAATCGCCACGCCCTTGTATTGCCCTCTACCTGTACGGCCAACACGATGCGTGAAGAAATCGATATCATTTGGTACATCAAAGTTAATCACATGGCTTACGCCTTCAATATCTATTCCACGCGATGCTAAGTCACTTGCAATAACATATTGAAATTCTAAGTTACGAATACGCTTCATTTGTTGTTTACGCTCTCTTGGCGTTAAACCACCATGTATCATACCTAATTTTAAACCGGCAGTATTTAACTGGTCTGCAAGTTCGTTTGCATTATCACGACTATTACAAAATATAATACATAGATATGGATTTAAAATATCAATGAGTTTTATTGTTTTTTCTATCTTTGCTTCACCCTTTGTCGGAATTAAATAGAATTCAATATTTTTTTTATTTTTTTGAACATTTTCAATTTCGACGTATTCAGGATTTTCTAAATATTTATTTAAAAATGGATGTAATGATTTAGGAATAGTAGCGCTAAACACAGCTATATGGGAGTATTCATCTAAACGTGTAGCAATGTGGTCTACCTCTTCTATTAATCCTAAATCAATCATTAAATCAGCTTCGTCCACAACTAAATAAGAAGCCAAATGCACATGCAAATCTCCATGTTTAGCTAAATCGTTTATCCGAGTTGGTGTTCCTATAATAAGTTGCGGTTGATTCTTAGCGCGTTGTCTATCTTTTTCTATATCTGTGCCACCAATAAAAAGTTTAACAGATAAATCATCTTTGTAATCAGCTAAATGACTAGCGACATCAAATAGCTGTTGCGCTAATTCCCTTGTTGGAGCAACGATGATTGCCTGTGGTTCTTTAATATCGACATTTATTAAATGTATCAGTGGTAATAAAAAGGCATGGGATTTTCCAGTGCCTGTCTGAGATTGTCCAATTAAGTTTACTTGTTTTAATATTTTTGGAATAACTCTATTTTGTACTTCTGTAGGTTGATTAAAGTTCAAATTTCGTACCGCGTCAATTAAACTTGGGTCTAAATTAAACTTATCGAATGGGTGATTTGCCATGATTTGGCCTCCTTAAATCTTCATCTTTTCTATTATAAAGCATTCGCAAACGATTTTGAACTAATTATTTTATACTAAATTGGCAGTTATCAAATATAATTTAAATGTAAGTGAAGCTGGAACATAAGGATGCACAGCCTAGAAAAAGATTACTAGTCATTGACTAAAATAAATTTTATTTCTTGATAGTAACATGCATGGCAATTATAAATAATTAAATGGATCTGTGTTGAGGTTAGATGACTTAATTTCAAAAGTAATATCATCTGGGTTAAACCAATCTATTAATAAATTACACAAACCATCTTTCATTACATATTCACTATAATGGTTAATATCTAATAAGTTAATACCAGCAGTTTTTGCATCTAATGCATCATGATGTTTAATATCACCAGTGATAAAGATATCTGCACCTTGTTGAGCGGCTTGAGTCTCAAATCCAATACCGGAACCACCAATAATCGCAACCTTCTTAATAATTTGATCTAAATTACCAACATATCTTACACTTGGCATTGCCAAATTCGCTTTGACATGCTTCACAAATGTAGATATATCCATCTCGGATTCTAAATCACCAATCATACCTAAACCATAATTCGCTTCTTTTTCCATTTTTATAAAATCAAAAACTGGTGTTTCGTATGGATGATTATTTTTAATTAATTGTTCTGCTAAATCTTTTTGATATGCTTCAATCATAAATTCTAATTTAAATTCTTTTACTTCTTCAATTTTATCTATTGAGCCAATATGTGGGTTGGCACTACCAGTAGGCTTGAATTGTCCATTCCCTGAACTTTCAAAGAAACAATATTTATAATTTCCTTCTTCAGCTAAACCTGCATCACTCAATGCATCTTTAAATGTTTTAAGATTCTCTTCAGGTATAAACACTTGTACCTTATAGTATTTTAAAGTTTCTGGATTTAAAATATGTTGGTTCTTCAATTGAAGCTTTTCTGCTAACATTGCATTAACACCTTTTGGATAAACATCCAAATTTGTATGTAAAGCAATTAAATTAATATCATTTTTAATTAATTTTCGTAAGATAGCACCATAGCCTTCTTGTTGAATGATATTATTAACACCTTTAAATATAAGTGGATGATGACAAATAATTGTATTGAAACCTTGGTTTATTGCTTCATCAACAATTTCATTGGTACAATCTAGCGCGGTTAAAACACCTGAAATTTCAGCAGATTCGTCTCCGATTAACAAGCCGACATTATCCCATGACTCTGCAGTTTCAAATGGTACATGCTGATTTATTACTTGGAGTAACGTTTTAATTTTCATTTACAACACCTCATTAATTAAATTGATTTCGTTGTTAATTTCATTTAGCCGTTCACGATGTTTTTCAGTATTCAATTGATCTTTGATTTTTTGCAATGCCTGTCGTTCTCTTTCCCATTTTTTAAAAAATAATTCATGTTTCTTTTTTAATAAAATCGGTCCAAACTTTATTTCTGATTTAGTAAGTCTTTGTGTTTGTTGTTCAAAATAATCTGCCACTATTATTTCATATATATGACCTTTTTCTTCTAAAATAACTTCTTCAATAATCTTGTAATGCATGGAATCTAACAAATTTCTAATCGCACTAGATTGTATATTACTTTGTAAAATAAGCCTCGGATGGGCAGTTAATTTTTCTTTACCTTCTTGAAGGATTTTAGCTATTAACGGTCCACCCATACCACATATAGTGATGGAATTAACTTGATCATTTGACTGTAATATCGACAATCCATCACCTAGTCTAACATCGACATGATTACTTAACTCATGTTCCACAACATTTTTTTTCGAAGCTTCAAACGGTCCTTGGATAACTTCTCCAGCAATTGCATTTTTGACTAAATTGTTTTCAATCGCATAAATCGGAAGGTATGCATGGTCTGAACCAATATCCGCTAAACAATCACCTATTATATATGTACTTACTTTTTTTAATCTTTGATTTAATATAACCATAAAAGCGCTCCTCTATGTAAATGTAAAAAGCTCTTTTGTACGACTAGGTACAAAAGAGCTGAAAAATTAGTCCATAAAGTCTTTAAGACGTTTACTTCTACTCGGATGTCTTAATTTTCTCAATGCTTTAGCTTCAATTTGACGAATACGTTCTCTCGTAACGCCGAAGACTTTGCCTACTTCTTCTAGTGTACGTGTTCTTCCATCATCAAGTCCAAAACGTAAGCGCAGTACATTTTCTTCTCTATCTGTTAATGTATCTAAGACATCTTCCAGTTGTTCTTTTAATAATTCATAAGCTGCATGATCAGATGGACTTTGGGCTTCTTGGTCTTCAATAAAATCACCTAAGTGACTGTCATCTTCTTCACCAATTGGTGTTTCTAATGAAACTGGCTCTTGAGCTATTTTTAATATTTCTCTTACTTTTTCTGGTGGTAAATCCATTTCCTCACCAATTTCTTCTGGTGCTGGATCACGACCTAAATCTTGTAATAATTGTCTTTGTACACGGATTAATTTATTAATTGTTTCTACCATATGCACTGGAATACGTATTGTACGAGCTTGGTCTGCAATAGCACGTGTTATTGCTTGACGTATCCACCATGTCGCATATGTTGAAAATTTAAATCCTTTATTAAAATCGAACTTTTCAACTGCTTTTATTAAGCCCATATTACCTTCTTGAATTAAATCTAAGAAAAGCATGCCACGACCAACATATCTTTTGGCTATACTGACTACTAAACGCAAGTTTGCTTCAGCTAATCTTGACTTAGCAACTTCGTCCCCTTGTTCAATTCTTTTCGCCAATTCTATTTCTTCTTGCGCATTTAATAAATCGACACGTCCGATTTCTTTAAGATACATACGAACAGGGTCATTAATTTTAACACCTGGAGGAGCACTTAAATCATTAGGATTTAATTTTGCATCTTTGTCAGAACTATCTTTTTCGTTTACCAAACTGATATCGTTATCTGTTAATTGATCAAATAGTTCGTCCATTTGATCAGAATCCATCTCGAAGTTTTGCAATTTCTCTGCAATTTCTTCATGGCTAAGATGCCCTTCTTTTTTACCTTTTTCAATTAAGTGTTTTTTTACATCTTCTAAAGTTAGAGATGGGTCTATTGTTTGCTTTTTAAGTGTAACTTTATTTCCAGACATGAAAAGGCCTCCCGAATATAATATCAACTTGAAACCATGATATCATTTGATAGATAATCTTAATACTATCTACCCATAAATCATACGGTTTATTCAAGTTGTTAAACCCAATAATCTACAGATATATTCATTTTTAATTTAATTCATTCTATTTTTATTGAAGTTTACAATTTTTTCTAGGTAATATTTCTGCAACTCTAAATCACCTAATCTAGAAGCCTCCCGTAACTTTTGATTAAGCGATTCAATCGTTTCTTCATTTCTATTTGTTAAAAGTGTGTCTAAATAATCATCGATTTCATGTTCATATGGTTCTTCATTTATCAAATAGTTATCCAATGATATAAATGCTTCTTTAATGTCATTTGTATCGATATATTGTAAAACATCACTAATATTAAACGTATCATTCTCAGAATAAAACTCATGTAAAACATTAAATATACGCTTAAAATACTGATTTGTAAAGTCTTCTGTTTGAAGTAATTTATGATAATTTAAAAAAATATCCTTATCATTCATAAAATGTTTTAATAAAGCACGTTCTGCTTTTTCTTGCTTATTTAAATGAGTGAATTGTGGCACACTAGGCATTTGATATGACTGTGGTTGATAATAATCTTCACGTAGTCCTACTTCATTATTTAAACTATCCATGCTTACTTTAAACAATTCTGACACGTCTTGCAATATCTTTTTGCGTAAAATCGATGACTTCATTAATGAAATATCATTTGTGATTTCTTTTAAATACCTTTCATATGCTAAATCATTATTTTCTATTTCTTCTTGATGCATATGGACTTTATAAAGAATAAATGCTTTTTTTTCATGTTCCACAAAATAATTAAACGCATCTGCACCGTGTTTTCCAATATACTCATCCGGGTCCATGTTTTTTGGTAGTTGAACTACAAAAACATTAAATCCTTGTTGCAATAATATTTGCCCAGATTTTAAAGTGGCCTCACTACCCGCAAAATCACCATCAAACATTAATGTCACATTTGAAGTGAGTTTTTTCATAAATGCGATATGTTCTTGTGAAATCTGAGTTCCCATACTTGCCACAACTTGATGCAAACCTGCGTAATCAGCTTTTATCACATCCATAAAACCTTCAAGTAGTATAATTTCATCATTTTTACGAATTGCTTTTCTAGCTTGATCAACGTTGTATAACAATCTTCTTTTTTGAAATATCGGTGTTTCAGGACTATTGAGATATTTAGGCTCTTGATTTGTATATGTTCTTCCTGAATAACCAACTGTTCGACCTTGTGCATTTGATAATGGAAACATAATTCGATCCCTGAAACGATCATAATAGCTGAAATTCTCTTCATTCCTAGACAATAAACCCGCTTCATATGCTAATTGAATATCATAACCTTTTTTCTGTAAAAAGTCATGGCAAAAATGTGCATTTTTAGGTGAATAACCTATTTTCCGACGATCTATGAGTTCATCTGTAAACCCACGTTCTTTTAAATAGTTTAACGCTGCTTCTCCTTCAACGGTTTTTTTTAATGCATAATGATAGTAATCTTGCATTAATTCATGCATCTCAATCATTTGCAAATCTTCAGAAGCAATTTGATGATTAGTATGCTGTTCTGACGTTGCTTGAGGTGTTTCCACTTCAATATTTACACGTTCACCTAATAACTTTACAGCTTCAGTAAAAGAAACGTCTTTAATTTCTTGAGTGAATTGAAAGACGTTTCCTCCTTTTTTACAACCAAAGCAATGGCAAATTTGTTTATCTTCAGAAACAGTAAATGACGGTGTTTTTTCATCATGAAAAGGACACAACCCAATGTAATTGCGCCCTCTTTTTTCTAATTTAACGTATTCACTTACTAAATCGAGAATATCTGTTTTTTCTTTTATTTCATTAATGGTTGCTTGTTCAATTCGCAAAATTATCACCTATTAGACAGTAGTTATAATATTATAATAGAAATTCTTATTTTAAGAAACTGTTTTGCTCAATAATACTAATGATGTCATTTGCAGTTTCTTCAATCGCTTTATCAGTTACGTCTATAACAGGACATCCAATTTTTTCAACTAATTCATTGAAATAATTTAATTCTTCTTCAATACGTTGCTCGGTAGCATATCTTGCACTATCACCTAAGCCTAATTGCTTTAATCTTTCTTTTCTGATGCGATTTAATTTATCCTCACTTATCTTTAAGGCAATGCATTTTGAAGTATCAACATTAAATAAATTATCTGGGGGTGTGACTTCTGGCACAATAGGAATATTCATCACCTTATAACTTTTATGTGCAAGATACTGTGAAAGAGGCGTTTTTGAAGTTCTAGATATGCCCAATAGAACGATATCAGCTTTATCTAAACCTTTTGGATCTTTACCGTCATCGTATTTTACTGCAAATTCTATAGCGTCAATTTTTTTAAAATATGCTTCATCTAATTGGTGCACGAGTCCGGGTTCAAAATATGGTTGCTCATCTATTTTATCTAATAATATATTCATCAATGGGCCCATAATATCTACAGATTTAATTTGAAATTCTTTAATTTTTGCTTCCATATACTTTCTTATTTCTGGTTTAACTAATGTATAAACAACTATCGCTTCAGTATCTTTAGCAACTGAGATTACCTCATCTACGTTTTCTAAAGCTTCTATATACGGATACCTACTAATTTCACTTTCACATTGATTTGGGTTAAATTGTGAAATACATGCTCTTGCTACAAGTTCAGCAGTTTCACCTACTGAGTCAGAAGCAACAATAATTTTAATATTTTCCATTTAATACATACCACCTATTCATTTAGTAAAGAGACAAAAATTTTAGTAATTGTTGTTTTAGAAATACGGCCCTTCACTTCATATTTTCCATTTTCTTTTTTATTCACAATTGGTAAAGAATCAATTTCCTTTTCAATCATTAGGTTTGCAGCAAATATGACACGTTCGTCTTCCAATACAAAGCTTAAATTAGGCATACGAGTCATTATAATATTAACAGGCATAGTATGTATATCCTTACCTATCATCGAAGCACGTAATAAATCCTTCCGAGAACAAACGCCTATAAAATCTCCTTCATTATTTATAACAAATAACGTACTAACATCCTCTAGAAATATAGTACAAATCGCATCATAAACTGACATTTCACTTTTCACTACTACAGGGTGTGACGCATAATCTTTAACAATATATTGTTTTAATTGATCAGCAATTAATTTATTTTTGGGTTTTCCAGAATAGTAGTAGCCTACGCGTGGGCGTGCTTCTAAAATACCAGACATTGTAAGTATTGCTAAATCTGGTCTCAAGGTCGCTCTTGTAAGACTAAGATGTTCTGCTATATGTTCACCAGTAATAGGTCCATTATTTTTGACAATATCAACAATTTGTTGTTGTCTTTTATTCAGTTCTATAAGACTTCACCCCTTTACTCATTACATTTAATTATACATTGAATTATAAATTGCTACAAATACATATATTTACTTGCTAATAATCAACCAATACATTAAAATTATATTTAAAGCGAGTTAAGGGTGGTGAAAGCTTAACATAACAATTGGCTAAAAATTTAAAAAGAAGTTTCAAAGGCGAGTGTACTCACTAAATTGGGTGGAACCGCGGGTTAATAATATTTTATTAAAAACACATAATTATATGTGATTAAAAATAATTAACTCGTCCCAAGGCAATGATTAAGTTTTTTTCTTTTTCTTTGTCTTGGGGCGTTTTTATGTTAAAAGGAGTGTTTTTTTTGGCAAAAGATATGGAAACAATTGTTCAGTTAGCAAAACACAGAGGATTTGTATTCCCTGGCAGTGATATTTATGGTGGTTTATCAAATACGTGGGACTATGGCCCATTAGGTGTAGAATTAAAAAATAATATTAAAAAAGCATGGTGGCAAAAATTTATCACGCAATCTCCATATAATGTAGGGATTGATGCAGCAATTTTAATGAATCCAAAAACTTGGGAAGCATCTGGTCATTTAGGAAACTTTAACGATCCAATGATAGACAATAAAGATAGTAAAATTCGTTATCGTGCAGATAAAATAATAGAAGACTACATGGCGAATGAAAAAGGAGACGAAAATTTCGTAGCCGATGGTTTAAGTTTCGATGAAATGAAACGTATTATTGATGAAGAAGGTATTGTTTGTCCTGTAAGTGGAACTGCTAATTGGACAGATATTCGTCAATTTAACTTAATGTTCAAAACTTTCCAAGGTGTGACGGAAGATTCTACAAATGAAATTTTCCTACGTCCTGAAACTGCGCAAGGTATTTTTGTCAATTACAAAAATGTTCAACGTACAATGCGTAAAAAATTGCCATTCGGGATTGGTCAAATCGGTAAATCATTCCGTAATGAAATTACACCTGGTAACTTCATCTTTAGAACACGTGAATTTGAACAGATGGAATTAGAATTTTTCTGTAAACCTGGTGAAGAAATAGAATGGCAAAATTATTGGAAAACTTTTGCTAGCCAATGGTTAAAAGACTTAAATTTAAGTGAATCGGCAACACGTTTACGTGACCATGATGCAGATGAATTATCCCACTACTCAAATGCAACAACTGATATAGAATATCGTTTCCCATTCGGTTGGGGAGAATTATGGGGTATTGCAAGTAGAACAGATTATGATTTAAAACAACACAGCGAACATTCTGGTGAAGATTTCCAATATCATGATCAAGAAACAGGTGAAAAATACCTTCCATATTGTATTGAACCATCACTTGGTGCAGACCGTGTTACATTAGCATTCCTTTGTGATGCGTATGCTGAAGAAGGTGTTGAAGGTAGTAAGGATTCAAGAACTGTATTACACTTCCACCCTGCATTAGCACCTTATAAAGCTGCTGTTTTACCATTAAGTAAAAAATTATCTGGTGATGCAATTAAAATATTTGAACAATTAAGTGCAAACTTTGCAATTGATTTTGATGAATCACAATCAATTGGTAAACGTTACCGCCGTCAAGATGAAATCGGTACACCATACTGTATAACATTTGACTTTGATTCACTAGAAGATCAACAAGTAACTGTACGTGACAGAGATACGATGGAACAAGTACGTATGCCGATTGCTGAATTAGAAAGTTTCTTAACTGAAAAAGTGAAATTTTAATTTTACTTTTTCAAGTTATACTTTGAAAATAATAGTACAAAATGAAAACGTCAATTTCTATATAATTTATAGAAATTGACGTTTTTGACTTATAAAAATTTATTTCTCATTAATTTTGACTATATTAATTTGAATGATCTAATCTTTGTAATTGATTAATAAGCTTTTGACTTTTGAAATACATACCTGCATATTCACTATATAACATTATCATTAATTGCGACATTTCATTAATAATATCTTGATGTATACTCAAGGCGTTCATTTTACTGATAGGTAAATTTTGTAGCACATCTAATAAGTAAAGCGTTTTATTGGATAGTAGTAAAGCATTTGGATCTTGAGATTTTGCATGATTTGAAATTGCACCATCAAATTTAAAACTATAGCCAATGAGTTTAGCTTGGTCATCATCACCAGTGACTACACAATGATTGAAAATTGCGCTAAACCCAAACTTTGACATTGATTTAATTAATACAATTACCGACATCAACTGTGCGGATACACCACTTTTAATTTTATCTAATACAAAATGTAATAATTCGTAGCTAAACTGTGACAGTTCATCATTATCAATAGATCGATCTATCGTTTCAGTACATAAACTAGCATAACTACTCTCATAAATATCTAATCGAAGATGATAATTTTGATCGATGACATCTACTGAACTTAAAGTTCCCATGCCTTTCCACTTAGAATAAATAAACAAGCCATAAACAAATAATTGCGTATTAGCTTGCAAACCACTCTTGCTCTTTTTGGCACGGCGAACCATAAGTGGAATTTTTGCACCGTATTCATTTAAAATTGTAATAATTTTATCGGATTCGCCATAATCAACCGTTTTAATAATGATACCTTTTTGTTTGATTAACATTTTAGCTCACCGACTCTCAACTTAATCTTGATCTTCTAAATAGCCCATTTGACGAATAAAGTTTACTTTATTTCGCCAATCTTTTTGAACTTTTACCCATAGTTCTAAGTACACTTTAGACCCCAACAAGCCTTCAATATCTTGACGTGCTCTTTTCCCTACTTCTTTAAGTTTTTTACCACCTTTACCAATCACTATTCCTTTTTGTGAATCACGTTCTACAAAAATCGTTGCTTCAATCCTCACACGTTCTTCATCTTCTTTAATCATACGATCAACATTGACGCCTATCGCATGTGGAATTTCTTCATTCGTTAGGTGTAATATTTTTTCACGAATGAGTTCGCTCACTACAAACTGTTCTGGGTGATCAGAAATTTGATTATCCGGATAGTATTTTGGCCCTTCAGGTAAATATGATTTAATAACATTGATAAAATGCTCAACATTTAATCCTTCTAAAGCAGATATAGGGACAATTTCGGTGAAATTCATATATTTTTTATATTTTTCTATTCTTGGCATGAGCTCATCCGGATGGACGAGGTCAATCTTATTTAACACTAAAAACACTGGTGTCTTGACTGATTTCAACATTTCCATTATGTATTCATCGCCTCGACCAATATCTTCATTAACATTAACCATAAACATAATGGCATCAATTTCAGATAGTGTGTTTGTTGCAACACGCATCATATAGTCGCCTAATTTATGTTTAGGTTTGTGTATACCCGGTGTATCTAAAAAAATAATTTGTGCATCTTCTTGAGTCATGACACCTTGAATTTTATTTCTTGTCGTTTGTGCTTTATCAGACATAATAGCAATTTTATGTCCGATGACGCGATTAACAAAGGTAGATTTACCTACATTAGGTCTACCAATTATTGTTACAAATCCTGATTTATGTGCTGTCATTATTTTAAATCCTTTCCAGAAAATCCTAGAGGTAATAAATCACTAACTGTAGATTGAATCATGTCACCTTTGTGATTAGTCATATATACAGGCATTTCGTCATCACAAAGTTCTTTTAAAACCTGTCTACAAGAACCACATGGCGAAGAAGGTGTTTCTGCATCAACGGTTACAGTGATTGATTCAAAATCGCCAGGTCGATATCCATCAGCAATAGCTGCAACCAGACTTGATCTTTCTGCACATATACCTAATGGATAAGCGGCATTTTCTACATTTGCGCCGTGATAAGTTTTACCATCTTTCGTAATTAAGTACGCACCTACTTTAAAATTACTGTATGGCGCATAAGCTTTGCTTTGTGCTGTTCTTACTTCCTTGAAATAATCGGGTTGGTAAGCCATAATTTAACACTCCTATTCAATTTTTAATTATTATAGTATTTTTCCAAACTAAATGTTGCTTAATATATAGATAGATTAAAAATCGTATTTTCTATTTTATAAAATATGGTAAAAAAACAATAAGTCCTATTACCAACGCAATTATCGAAGCAAGCATAACACTAGCAGCTGCAGTGTCTTTAGCTTTCTTTGCAAGTTCATGATATTCATCTGTAATCAAATCCACTACATATTCTAGTGCTGTATTCATGGCTTCAAAAGTTAACACAAATCCTATAGCGATGATGATTAAAAACCATTCAACTATATTTATTTTAAAATAAAAACTCAGTAAAATTGCAAAACATGCAAAAATAATGTGGATTAAAAACTTTTTATCTTTGTTAAAGAGGACCAGTAAACCTTGAAAAGCGTACTTAAAACGTTTCATAACTATCTCTAATCTCTTGGCAATCCATAAGCATTTAAAATTTCATCTTGTCGACCAAACATTACCTTTTCATCAGCTTCATTTATATGATCATAACCCAATAAATGTAAAAAGCCATGAAGCGCGAGAAAACCAAGTTCTCTTTCAAAAGAGTGCCCATATGCATCTGCTTGTGATTGAGCAACTTCAGTGCATATGATAATATCTCCGAGTACTCTTGGTATATCTAACCCACTGATTTCAGGTTCATCTTCCTCTAATGCAAAGGATATTACATCTGTCGCCTTATCTTTATCTCGATACATTTTATTAATTTGTTGAATTTCCACTTTATCTACAAATGTCACAGATAATTCGGCATCATTTTCTATGCCTTCTTGTTCTTTTGCAAAAGAAAGAAGGTCGTCTATTTGCTTAAACCATTTTTTATCGACTAATTTAGTATGATCATTAAAATCTATAGTGAACATTTATTCTTCTCCCTCATAGCGATCAATTATTTTACTTACAAGTGGATGACGCACAACATCGTTTTGGTCTAAATGATGGATACTTAGACCTTTTACATTGTGTAACTTTGCTATTGCTTCTTTAAGACCACTTTTAACACCTTTAGGTAAATCAATCTGTGTCTTATCACCGGTAACAACCATTTTCGATCCAAAACCTAACCTTGTTAAGAACATTTTCATTTGAGCATGTGTAGTGTTTTGTGCTTCATCTAAAATAACAAATGCATCATCAAGCGTTCTCCCTCGCATATATGCTAACGGTGCTATTTCTATAACACCACGCTCGATAAATCTAGCAGTTTGTTCTCTTCCTAAAACGGTATTTAAACCATCATATAATGGACGTAAATAAGGATCAACTTTCTCCTTCAAATCACCAGGTAAGAATCCTAATGATTCCCCAGCTTCTACTGCAGGTCTAGTCAAGACGATACGTTTAACATTACCCTTTCGTAATTGCTTGGCAGCATAAACAACAGCTAAAAATGTTTTCCCAGTACCTGCTGGTCCAACACCAAATACCAAGTCATTATGATACATAGCATTGACGTAAAGTCTTTGCCCCATAGTTTTAGCCCTTATTGTTTTACCAAACGCATCTTTAGTAATTTCGTCCTCATATAAATCTAATAAGTAATGAATCGTACCATTTTTTGCCATTTTAACAGCAGCTTCTACATCTTTGAGCGATATTGTAACGCCTTGCTGTATGACTTTCAATAAATTAATTAGTACTGATTCTGCTTGTTCTACATGCTCAACTTTTTCACCTTTAACGGCTATTTCTTGTCCTCGAGCATGTATTATGACATCAAATCCCTCTTCTATTGATTTTAGATTTTCATCATTGTTACCAATGAGTGCTTGTGCTTCATTGATGTCATCTATTTGAATAATTCCAGGCATATAGTTGCTCCTTTACAAATATATTCGTTTCTATTATTTTATCCTATTAGATTTTAAGTTACAAAAAATAATTATGATGCATGATATGAAATAAGCATTATTATAAAAATAATAATTTGAATAAATCATACTGCAACTTCAATATTATTATATCATGAAATAATCTCATATTATTTCAAAGTGAATTAAAAATTGACATTAATTGTTATTTTTATGTAAAGCAAAGCATTGTGATAGACTGCGTGAAATTTATCAAGCATTAAATACTTTGAAATTAAAAATAACTCAACTCACAAAGTCAAGATTCTAACTTTATAAGTTGAGTTTAAATAAATTTATAATTGTTTTGGTCGTTCTAAAACTTCAGACCAAATAATGCCATTAACAACTTCATCATCTGCAAATCTATATTGAGCATTTGTGCCAGAGCTTTGAACAGAATGCGCATTCATTAACTGTTTTAAACGATAACGCTTAGTTCTCTCTGATAAATATTTATCAGAAATAATATCTCGTGCTTTTTTCTCAGTTCTTTGTATTTTTTTCTCAGTTTCACGATCAATCTCATTACGCACGTCTTCTATTTGACCCATTAAATCAGCTTCAAGCTCTTTTTTAAGTTTATCATCTTGTTGCTTTTGCTCACGTTTTACTTTTTCAGCTTCTGTTTCATTATGTTTAGGAGCTGATGATGATTCTTGTTGAGGTGTCTCAGTTTCCATCTTTTCAGCTCGTGTCTCAGCAGGTTTATTCTGCTTTGGTGTATGTTCTTCTTGAGAAAAAGGACCATCATTAAATTGTTTTTCTAACTCAGAAAATGTTTTACCGATTTCTTCAAGGAAACCACGTTTTTGTGGTGGTGCTTCAGATTGATTTGGCTGTTTGTTAGATGGCGGTTGTTGTTTTTTTCGTTTTTTATGACTATCATCGTTAATAGCTCCAATTATTGTAAAAATGACAGATACTACAAAGATAATAATACCTATATTCATTTAATCACCCCTATTTATTATTCCGGTGATTCATCATCTTCTTTTTTTGTACGTTGGTTAATAGAATTTCTCATACCAGTATCTGCTTCAACATTTTTCAGATTATAATAATCTTTCACACCAAGATTTCCTGAACGCAATGCTTCGGCCATAGCTAGTGGAACTTCTGCTTCCGCTTCAACAACTTTAGAGCGCATTTCTTGTACTTTTGCTTTCATTTCTTGTTCTTGTGCTACTGCCATTGCACGACGTTCTTCGGCTTTTGCTTGTGCGATATTTTTATCAGCAAGCGCTTGCTCAGTTTGTAAGTCTGCACCGATGTTTTTGCTAATGTCTACGTCTGCAATATCAATCGATAGGATTTCGAAAGCTGTGCCTGAATCTAAACCTTTACTTAAAACTGTTTTAGAAATATTATCAGGGTTTTCAAGCACTTGTGTGTGATGTTCACTAGAACCAATTGTAGATACAATACCTTCACCAACACGTGCAATAATTGTTTCTTCTCCAGCACCACCGACCAATCTTGCAATATTTGCGCGTACTGTAATTCTTGCTTTTGCTTTAACTTCGATACCATTCATAGCTACACCAGCGATAAATGGTGTCTCAATTACTTTAGGGTTTACAGACATTTGAACAGCTTCTAACACATCACGGCCAGCTAAGTCTATAGCTGCACCACGCTCAAAAGGTAAATTAATATCTGCTCTTTGTGCAGCGATATTTGCATCAACAACACGATCAACATTACCACCTGCTAAATAATGTGATTCAAGTTGATTTGTTGTCAAGTTTAATCCTGCTTTATGAGCTTTAATTAAAGGTGATATTACTTTACGTGGAGAAACTCTACGTAATCTCATTCCTACTAGGGTACCAATGCCTACTTTTACACCCGCTGCGATTGCTGAAATCCACAATCCAACAGGTACAAATGAAAATAATAACAATAATGCAATTACGACTATAACTGCTATAATTAAAATTCCAATCATACTCATTCTCCTTTATGTTTCTATTTCTCTCACAACAACTCGGGTACCTTCAACTTCAAGAATAGTTACTTTTTTATTGCGTAATATAAAAGAACCGTCTGAAACTGCATCGATACGTTCATCGTTATAAATAATAATTCCTGCTGGTCTTAAATCTGTAGATGTAACTGCAACTTCTCCAACTAAATGAGAGCGATCTTCATGTGATGTATAACCTGCTTCTGCATTTGTAGAATCCTTCAATACAACTTTATCTAAAAACGGTATTTTACGTTTGAAAAATTTCACAAGTATCACCCACTCTATGATTGATAATATTAAGGCAACGACAACATTAGCAATCATGTACACTAAATTGTCACCTAAAGTAACAATACTAAAAACGATTAATGCCATACCTATAATGCCTATAACTGCACCTACTACAAATAATTCAATAATGACGAATATCACACCAATAGCAAATAAGACAACTGAATAAAAGTTAACATCGCCTTTTATAAAAAATCCTAAAAAGAAGATGAATAACGCTAATGTTGATATAATTCCGATAATATTTATCCTATTTGAATATAACTGATACAAAAAGCCTAAGAAGATAATACAAGTTAATATCAAAGCACCTATTGGACTAACAATAAAGTTAGAAACGTTGTCTATCCAGTTTCCGTTTTCAACAAGTCTAGTTGAAAAGATTGTATGTATATTGCTTATCGAAGGAATCACTATATCACCTCACTCTCAATTTAATTATACATGAAATAAATATATGATTATACCGTTTACACAATAAAATTCATAATGTTATTCATTTTTAATTAAATGCTAGAAATATAAATATAGTCTTTTTCAATCTACTGTAAAAGAAGTAAACATTAATATTTGTTCATAATGTAAACGTGGTTGTTTTCTTAAATATGTATCATGTTATTTCAATGTTTATGACATCATTGTATAGGGAGAAGGATTATAGATAGTCACTTTCTTAACATATAAAAATAATAGCCTTAGCTGAATAAACAACTAAGGCTATTATGGTTTATAATTAATGTTGGTGTTGAGGGAGTCAACGAAACAATTAATTATTTGAATTTACGTTTACGTGCAGCTTCTGATTTCTTTTTACGTTTAACGCTAGGTTTTTCGTAAAATTCACGTTTACGTACTTCTTGAATTGTACCGCTTTTAGAAACTGTACGTTTGAAACGACGTAACGCATCTTCAAGTGATTCGTTCTTTTTGACTACTGTTTTAGACATGTGTATTTCCCTCCCTCCAAATATCAACGAAACTTTATAATCATTACACGGTAATTACCATGTATTAATTAGTATAATATATCTGATTAATGTGGTCAATTAGTAAAATTTTAATTTCATGATTCATTTTACACCATCAAAAGATGTTTGCAGTTAAATCATTGTTCATTAAAATTTAAACAGTAATTGAATGTTCTGTTGTATTGGTAGCATGATCCACTACTCTTAGTAACTCCCCATGATTGATTGGGTAATCAGGTTGAGTAATTTTAATTTTTACAAGCTCGCCAATCAGTGATTCATCACCTTCAAATTGAACTTTCATATAATTATCCGCAAAACCTATTAAAGTCCCTTGCTCACTGCCAACTTCTTCTGGAATGACTTCAAGTACCTCTTGGTCAAATTTAGATGCATATGATTTAGCCAGTTGATCACTTAAATGAATTAAACGATGTACACGTTCATTTTTAATATTTTCGTCCACTTGGTCATCCATTCTTGCAGCTGGTGTACCAATTCTAGAAGAATACGGAAATACATGTAGTTCTGAAAATTGATGTTCAACAATAAAATCATATGTTTCTTGGAATTCTTCTTCTGTTTCACCTGGGAAGCCAACAATGACATCACTTGTAACTGCCAATCCAGGTAGCGCTTCATGTAAACGCGTCAATCGCTCTGAAAAATGAGCCATAGTATATTTTCTTCTCATTCTCTTCAATACTGAATCAGATCCAGATTGTAAAGGAATATGCAGATGACGCACAACTTTGTTTGACTGTTCAATTACACTAATGACTTCATCCGTTAATTGACTAGCTTCAATTGATGAAATTCTGATACGTTCTAATCCATCTATCGTTTCTAAATCACGTAGTAATTGTGCTAAATTATAATTCTTTAAATCCTGGCCATATCCACCTGTATGGATACCAGTTAAAACAATTTCTTTATATCCTGAATTTACAAGTGTTGTTGCTTGTTCTATCACTTTTTCAGGATCTCTGGAACGCATTAATCCACGTGCCCAAGGAATAATACAGAAAGTACAAAAATTATTACATCCTTCTTGTATCTTCAATGAAGCTCTTGTTCTGTCTGTAAAGTATGGAACCTCTAATTCTTCATATGTACGATTTTTCATGATGTTTCCTACACCATTGATTGGTTGTCTTTCTTTTTTAAACTCATTGATATAACCGATTAACTTCGTTCGATCTTGTGTGCCGACCACTATATCTACACCAGGTATTTCCATAATTTCAGCAGGAGATGTTTGTGCATAACAACCTGTAACACATACAACTGCGTCTGGATTTTGTCTTATAGCACGTCTGATAACTTGTCTACTTTTTTTATCACCTGTATTCGTAACCGTACATGTATTGATAACAAATACATCAGCATTTGTTTCAAAGTCAACACGCTCGTATTCTGCTTCTTTAAATAATTGCCAAATTGCTTCGGTTTCATAATGATTCACTTTACATCCTAATGTATGAAATGCAACCGTTGACATAAATATCACCCCAATAAATCTTTTTGAAAGCTTACAGCACTTAATGTGTATAAAGGTGCAGTTTCAGCTCTTAATATCCTAGGACCTAGACCGACTTGATATGCTGAACTTCCAAATAACTTAATTTCTGATTCAGACAAACCACCTTCTGGTCCAAAAATGATTAACACACGATCACCAGGTTCAAATTTTTGAACAACTGCTTTAAAAGTACTTTTTTCCCCACACTTAGCAGATTCTTCATAAGCAATCAATACATAATTATATTCATCAATAATATCATAGATTTCCTTTAAATTCGACTTATACTCTATCTCTGGAATAATTAGCCTATAACTTTGTTCAGCAGCTTCTTTTATAATCCTTTGCCAACGTTCTAATTTTTTAGTTACTTTATTTTCATTAAGTTTTACAACTGACCTTTGCATACCAACAGCAATAAATTGGCTTGCGCCTAACTCTGTTGATTTTTGTATCATCCATTCATACTTATCTGCTTTAATTAAACCACTGCAAATTGTTACATGTTGTGGTAACTCTGTATTGATATCCATTTTTTCTATTAATACAATTTCGATTTGATCCATAGTTATATTTTCAATTTTACATTTATAAACTTTTTGATCTGAAAAAGTAATAATAATTTGATCGTCATATTGATATCGCATTACATTTGTAATGTGATGTATATCACTTTGATCAGTAATAAAAAAACGCTGATTTACATCAGCGTTTTGGTCAATAAAATATCTCTGCATTGCTTAATCGCTCACTTTCTGTCCAACGATACATACCCAACCGTTTTCATGATTAATAGAAATGATTTTAAACCCAACACGCTTCATCTGTGCTAAAATTGTTTCATGCTTTTCTGTTATAATACCAGAAGTTATAAAATAACCATCTTTATTTAAAGTATTATAAGCATCTTCAATCATTTCTTCAATAATATGAGCTAAAATATTCGCAATAACGACATCAAATTTTTCAGTTTCTTCTGTTAGTAAATTACCTGGCACAGCTTCAATTGCTTTAACACAATTATTTTTTTCGAAGTTTTCCTTCGCAACTTTAATAGCCATTTCATCTACATCAATCGCTTTTATGCGTTCTACTCCTAATAAATATGATGCAATGCTAAGTATACCTGAACCTGTACCAACATCAATCACTGAATCATCTGGCTTTACAAAGTGTTCAATCGCTTTCAAACACATGCTAGTGGTTGGGTGGTCTCCTGTACCAAAAGCCATTCCCGGATCCAATTCAATACACATTTCTGCTTCGTCTTCTTTTTGATAGGTTTCCCAACTTGGAACTATCGTAAATTTTTCAGAAGCTCTAAAAGGATGAAAATAATTTTTCCATTCATTTTCCCAGTCATGTTCTTGAATCGTTTGTTGTTGATATTCAAATATGTTTGTATCCAAAGATTCAATGCTTTTAATTTCATGAATCAGATCTTTTTTAAAGTCTTGAGTATACTTCATTTCATTAAAATAAGCTTTAACCCTTACGCCGTTAACTGGGTAATCATCAGGGTTTAACTCATAAATTTCACCAAACTTATCAGCAAAACCATTTTGAAGATCTAATGAATCTTCGATAACAACCCCGTTTGACCCGAATTCTTCTAAAATATTAGAAATAATAGGTATCGTATCATGATTTGCAGTGATTGATATTTCAGTCCAGTTCATTTTTTTATTCTCCTTTAAAGAATCTTTTTGCTTTGTCCTTAAAATTTGATGGTTGTTCAGTTAATGATTCACCATCAATATCAGCAAATTCTCTTAACAATTCTTTTTGACGTTCATTTATCTTAGTAGGTGTAACAACTTTTACATTGATAAACAAGTCACCATAACCATATCCATGAACATTTTTGACGCCTTTTTCTTTAAGACGGAATTGTTTACCTGATTGTGTTCCGCCAGGAATTGTTAACATTACATGACCTTTTAAGGTTGGAACCTTGACTTCATCACCAAGCGTTGCTTGCGCAATACTAATATCTTGTGAAAAGTAAATATCGTCGCCGTCTCTTTCAAAAGTTTCAGATGGTTTAACTCTAAATACAACGTATAAATCACCTTGTGGTCCACCGTTTTCTCCTGGTGCACCTTCACCTGCTAATCTTATTTGTTGTTCATTATCTACACCTTCAGGTACTGTCACATTAATTTTAACTGTTTTATTTTCAGTACCTTTACCATGACATGTTGGACAAGGTTCTTCAAATTCTTGACCAGAACCACTACATACTGGACAAACTTTTTCAGTTCTAACTCTACCTAAAATCGTATTTTGTTCTACTGCAACATGTCCTGAACCATTACAGTAATGACACGTTTTTTTCTTAGTACCCGGTTTAGCACCTTCGCCATCACAGGTATGACAAGTTACATCTTTGCGAATTGAAATTTCTTTGTTTGTACCGAATACGGCTTCTTCAAAGGTAACAGTCATTGTATATTGTAGGTCATCACCTTTTCTAGGTGCATTTGGGTCTCTTTGACGTCCACCACCAAAGAATGAACTGAATATATCTTCGAAGCCACCACCGAAACCGCTAAAGTCTTGACCACCAAATCCTTGGCCGCCAAAACCACCTTGTGGTCCATCATGACCAAATTGATCATAATTTGCACGTTTGTTTCCATCACTCAATGTTTCATATGCTTCTGAGATTTCTTTAAATTTTTCGTCTGCGCCTTCTTCTTTATTGATGTCAGGATGATATTTTTTTGATAATTTACGGTAAGCCTTTTTTATTTCATCTTTAGAAGCGTCTTTACTGACACCTAAGATATCATAATAATCTCTTTTGGCCACTTTTATCTCTCCTTTTACGATGGATTAAATTACTTATTAAAAAGGAAAAAGTCAAAGCCAATGTTCAATTGACTTTGACTTAATTTGGCTAAGCAATTGTGTCATATTTTGCTTTTAATAGCAATTAATAACTAAACTTATTTTTTATCGTCTTTGTTATCGTCTTCGTTCACTTCTGTGAAATCAGCATCTTCAACATTGCTATCATCTGAACCATTTGCTTGTTCACCTTGTGCTTGTTGTTGTGCTTGAGCAGCTTGTTCGTAAACTTTAGCAGATAAGTCTTGAACTACTTTTTCTAATTCTTCTTTTTTAGCTTTAATATCATCAATATCTTCGCCTTCAAGCGCAGATTTTAAAGCTTCTTTTTTCTCTTCTGCATTATTTTTATCATCTTCACTGATGTTTTCACCTAAATCAGTAATTGTTTTTTCAACTTGGAATACTAAGCTATCTGCTTCGTTTCTTAAATCACTTTCTTCACGACGTTGTTTATCTGCTTCAGCATTTTCCTCAGCATCTTTAACCATACGATCGATTTCTTCGTCAGAAAGTGAAGAGCTTGATTGAATAGTGATATTTTGCTCTTTATTAGTACCTAAATCTTTTGCAGTAACATTAACGATACCATTTTTATCGATATCAAAAGTTACTTCGATTTGTGGTACGCCACGTGGAGCTGGTGGAATATCAGTCAATTGGAATCTGCCAAGTGTTTTGTTGTCAGAAGCCATTGGGCGTTCACCTTGTAATACGTGAATATCAACTGCTGGTTGATTATCTGCTGCTGTTGAATACACTTGTGATTTAGATGTCGGAATAGTAGTATTTCTTTCAATCAATGTATTCATACGTCCACCCATAATCTCAATACCTAATGATAGAGGTGTTACGTCTAATAATACTACATCCTTAACGTCACCAGTGATAACGCCACCTTGGATAGCAGCACCCATTGCTACTACTTCGTCTGGGTTAACACCTTTGTGAGGATCTTTACCCACTTCTTTTTTCACAGCTTCTTGAACAGCAGGGATTCTTGTTGAACCACCAACTAAAATAACTTCATCGATATCAGAACTACTAATACCAGCATCTTTCATAGCTTGACGCGTTGGTTCCATTGTTCTTCTGATTAATGAATCAGCTAATTCTTCAAATTTTGAACGTGTTAAACTTAATTCTAAGTGCAATGGACCATTTTCACCTGCAGAAATAAATGGTAATGAGATTTGTGTTTGAGAAACACCTGATAAATCTTTTTTAGCTTTTTCAGCTGCATCTTTTAGACGTTGTAATGCCATTTTGTCTTGTGATAAATCTACGCCATTTTCTTTTTTAAATTCTGCTACTAAATAATCGATAATAACTTGGTCAAAGTCATCTCCACCTAGTTTATTATCACCTGCAGTAGAAAGTACTTCAAATACACCGTCACCTAATTCAAGAATAGATACGTCGAATGTACCGCCACCTAAGTCAAATACTAGGACTTTTTGGTCTTGTTCAGTTTTATCTAAACCATAAGCTAATGCTGCTGCTGTTGGTTCGTTAATGATACGTTCAACTTCTAAGCCAGCTATTTTACCAGCATCTTTTGTAGCTTGACGTTCACTGTCATTAAAGTATGCAGGAACAGTGATAACTGCTTTTTCTACTTTTTCACCTAAATAATCTTCTGCTGTACTTTTAAGGTTTTGTAATACCATCGCAGATATTTCTTGTGGTGTATATGATTTACCTTCTACATCTACTTTATGTTCAGTACCCATATGACGTTTGATAGATTGAATCGTATTAGGGTTAGTAATTGCTTGACGCTTAGCAACTTCACCTACTTGAGTTTCACCATTTTTAAATGCAACAACAGATGGTGTTGTTCTAGCACCTTCTGGATTTTGAACAACTTTTGGTTCGTCACCTTCTAAAATTGCTACACATGAATTTGTTGTACCTAAGTCAATACCTATTACTTTACTCATAACTAAATTCCTCCTGTTTGTTTTGAAAATTTGGTATTTTCATCAATATAACTATTGATTTACTTTAACCATTGAAGGTCTTAAAACACGTTCCTTCAATTTATAACCAGTTTGTAGTTCTTGAGTGACCTGACCTGATTCATAATCAGGATTGTCGTCTTGTACTACAGCTTGATGTATATTTGGATCAAACTGTTGACCTTCAGCCTCAATTTTTTCTAAACCGTTATTTTTCAATGCGTTCAATAAGCTTTCATAAACCATTTCCACACCTTTTTGTAATGATTTAAATTGCTCATCTTCGCCTTCGATTTGTAAAGCTCGTTCTATATTGTCTATAGTCGGTAAAATGTCATTTAAAACATCCTGAGCTTTATATGCTTTCATCGTTTGATTTTCTTTTTGGATTCTACGCTTATAATTTTCAAATTCTGCGTATAATCTTAAATATTTTTCTTCTTCTTCTTGAACATTATTTTTTAATTGTTGAATTTCTTCATCTTTAGGATCGATATCTGCCTCAGTATCTTCAGAATTTTCTTCTTGCAGATTATCTTGTGATTCATTATTCATTTCATCAGCATCTTCAACTGAAGTAGTTTGGTCGTTCTGTGATTCTTGATTAATATCTTCAGTTTTTTCGTTTTCATCGAATACTGATTCATTTTTTTCTGTCATTTTCTGCCCTCCAATACAATTCTTAATTACCAAATCGTATTTAGTAATTGTATTACATTCTGATAGTTCATTGCCGTTGGTCCGATAACCGCAATTTGACCTTTAAGTCTATCATCAATATGATATTCTGTAGTGACGATAGAAATATCGCTCAAGCTTGATTCGATTTCCTGTCCAATCTTAACATTAATTGATGAATTTGACATTTCATCAAGTAGCTGAGTAATTTTGTTTGATTCAATATACTGCAAGATAGGTTGAATAGAAGAAACATTTGATTCATTAAGTGCATCAATTAGTTTAACCTTTCCACCCATGTAAATGCCATTACTTTGATTATCAAAATGAACATCTATCGTATCTAACATTTCTTTTATAAAGTCTTTTTCAAAATCCGACTTCGCAAAAGCATTAAGTTCATTTTCTAAGCGTTGTTGATTTAATGCATTGTATCTTGCAGTCACAAAGTTAGCTATTTTAGTCAATTCATCACTCGATAAACGTGCTTTGGATACTAAATGTAAATGCTCAACATGGCCAGAAGTAAAAACAACAACCATGATTACTAAATATGCATTCGCTCGAATCAAGTGAATGTTATTAATAATATCTTTTTTGTGATTTGGACGCATTACCAACGTTGTATACTGAGAAGCGATTGAAAGTTCATTTGCGAACTCACTCAAAGCTGAGGAGATATCATAATGATTTTCAACCAGTAAGTCTCTTAAACGTTGTATTTTTTTGTGTTGTTGATGAGATGTTTGTTGCAATAATTGATTCACATAATATCTGATGCCTGACTCTGACGGCGAACGTCCTGATGAAGTATGTGTCTTCTCTATTAACTGTAGTTCTTCTAGTTGTTTCATTTCATTTCTAATAGTAGCAGGACTAACATTTAAATTATGTCTTTCAATCAGTGTTTTGGAACCAATCGGTTGACCTAAATCAACATAATCTTCAACAATTGCATTTAAAATGCTCAATTGTCTATCACTAATCATGTTTTCACCTCATTAGCACTCTTTTGTTTCAAGTGCTAATTATAATTTATCAAATTGGTCAAAGTAAGTCAATGTTAAAGCCCTAGTTTTTGAAAAAAATTAAACATTTAGTAAAAACGACTCAAATACTAGATTTCCAATTACTTTACCTCTCTCTGTTAAAGAAATATATCCGCCAGTATCATTAATTAATTCTCGTTGCTTTAAATCTTTGATTGTGTCGTTATAAACATCATCAATTGTTTTATTAAATTTTTGTTCGAACCGTTTTCTACTAACGCCTTGATTCATTCTTAAACCTAGAAACATTTCCTCTTCCATTTGTTCACTTTCTGTTGGATAAACTGAGTCAAGAACGGGCCTTTCCTTATTTTGTATCTTATTTATATAATGATTCACAGGGTTTACATTATTATATCGCTCGCCATTTACATAACCACTTGCCCCTGCGCCAAATCCATAATAGCCTTCGTTTTTCCAATATACTTTATTATGCTCTGATTCATGTCCTTTTTTACCAAAATTTGAAATCTCATATTGGTGTAATTCAGTCTCGTGCATTCGCTTTAATAAATATTCGTACATTTCTTCACCAACATCTTCGTTTGGAATTTTCAATTGACCTTTACGGTACATATTATAGAATTGAGTTTTTGGCTCTAAAATCAATCCATAACTTGAAATATGATCAATATCCATCGCTAACGCTTTTTCTAAACTTTCTTGAAAATCTTCTAGGCTTTGCTGGGGTAGATGATACATTAAATCTAAACTTATAGAAGGTATACCAACTTTCCTTGCATTGTTCACTGCTCTATAAATGTCCTCTGTCTTATGAGAACGTCCTAATATCGCTAGTAATTCGGGTTTGAATGTTTGAACGCCCATCGATAATCTATTTACACCATAATCTTTTAAAAGTTGTACTTTGGCTAAAGTTAGTTCGTCCGGATTGGCTTCAAAACTAAATTCACCTTTAATTTCAAAAATATCTGTAATTGCAGTTAATAGTTTTTTCAGTTGCTCATATGATAAAGCGGTAGGTGTCCCACCACCCACAAAAACGGTTTCTAAAGATCTAACTTCGCTCTGTTTCATTTCGTTAATTAAGCAATCTAAATATTGATCCACTGGTTGATTTTGTATAAAGTATTTATTGAAATCGCAATAAGTACAAATTTTGACACAGAAAGGGATATGGATATAAGCACTTTTCACTTCCATTTTTGAAATGACCTTCTTTCGTTAAATAAAATAGATTCATATAACAAAAACTGGGCCATAAATCGAATGGATTTAAGGCCCCAATGTTTAAAAAATCATATTAATCTTCGTCCATCTTAAGCACTGCAAGGAAAGCATCTTGTGGTATTTCAACATTACCCACTGCTTTCATTTTTGCCTTACCAGCTTTTTGCTTTTCTAATAATTTTCTTTTACGACTAATATCGCCACCATAACACTTAGATAAAACGTTTTTACCCATTGATTTTATATTTGTACGAGCAACTATTTTTTGTCCAACTGCTGCTTGTACCGGTACTTCGAACTGTTGTCTAGGTATTAGCGTTTTAAGCTTTTCAACTAACGCTTTCCCTCTTTCATATGCGAAGTCTTTATGAACTATAAAGCTAAGTGCATCTACTTTCTCTCCATTTAGTAATATATCCATTTTAACTAAGTCGCTTTCTTTATTATCAATAAATTCATAGTCAAAAGAAGCATAACCTTTTGTATTTGATTTTAGCTGATCAAAGAAATCAAACACTACTTCAGATAAAGGCAGTTCATAGATAATATTGACGCGTATATCATCTAAATACTCCATATTAATAAATTGGCCACGCTTACGTTGACACAATTCCATAACTGCCCCCACATAATCGTTTGGTACCATCATTGTCGCTCTTACAAAAGGTTCATAAATCGTATCAATTTGATCTCTTTCAGGCATATGCGCTGGATTATCGACTGAGATTTCATCACCATTTTTAAGAATACATTCATAAATTACAGATGGGGCTGTAGCGATTAATTCTATTCCAAATTCACGTTCAATACGTTCTTGGATAATTTCCATGTGCAACATGCCTAAAAAACCTGTTCTGTATCCAAAACCTAATGCTTGAGAAGACTCAGGTTCAAATTCTAATGAAGCATCATTCAACTGTAACTTCTCTAATGCTTCACGTAAATCGTTATAGTCTTTATTGTCTATAGGGAATAAACCGCAGAAAACCATTGGGTTCATTTTCTTATATCCTTTTAACGGCTCAGCTGCTGGACGGTGTAGATGGGTAATTGTATCCCCGACACGTGAATCATCTACATTTTTGATACTAGCAATGACATAACCAACATCTCCAACAGTTAGCTCGCTAACTGGTAATTGTTTTGGTGTATTGATGCCTACTTCTGTAACTTCAAAAGATTTTCCTGTAGCCATCATTTTTATTTCATCACCCGTTTTCAAAGTACCTTCAACAATTCTAATTGATGAAATAACCCCTCTGTAGGGATCATATTCTGAATCGAAAATCAATGCTTTTAATGGTTCGTCTGGATCTCCTTGTGGTGGTGGCACGACTTCTACAATTTTTTCTAATATATCATCAATACCAATATTTGATTTTGCACTAGCTAATACAACATCATCTTTATCTAGTCCTATGACATCTTCTACTTCTTGCTTTACACGTTCAGGTTCCGCTGCTGGTAAATCTATTTTATTCACAACTGGTAATAACTCTAAATCGTTGTCTAATGCCAAATAAACATTGGCTAATGTTTGGGCCTCTATGCCTTGTGCAGCATCTACTACTAATATAGCGCCTTCACATGCAGCTAATGATCTTGAAACTTCATATGTAAAATCTACGTGTCCAGGTGTATCAATTAAATGAAACGTATAAGTCTCACCATCTTTTGCATCATATTTTAAACGTACCGCATTTAATTTTATTGTTATACCACGTTCTCTCTCTAAATCCATGGAATCCAATAACTGTGATTGCATTTCACGTGATTCAACAGATTTAGTATTTTCCAAAATTCTATCTGCTAATGTAGATTTTCCATGATCAATATGTGCAATAATAGAAAAGTTTCTTATATTTTCACGCTTGTTTAAACGATTTTCTTTATCCATGTATTATCAGTCTCACTTTCATAATTCTAGCCCGTAATATGTATGACATTCTTTGATATAATAACGTTTTTATCTACTAATTGCAAACTTGATAAAATTAATAGTAAAATTTGAATTTATGTTTATCTTTCGTCGCTTATGTTACTATTTTTACTAATATCTTTTCTTGTTATAATTATTATTGTATCATTTATCGCGAGTTTACGCGCCTTATTATAAATAAATGATTGCAGAAACTTGGTTGTTTTGATAAAATATTTCTTGTTGTAATCAAATTAATTTTTGATAGCGAAGATCACACTTTTAGGAGGTGACAGACATGCCAAACATTAAATCTGCAATTAAACGTGTTAATACTACTCGTGTAACTGAGGAACGTAATATTTCACAAAAAAATGCAATGCGTACAGCTGTGAAAAGAGCTCATACAGCAATTGACACTAACGCTGACAACAAAGCTGAATTAATTAGCTTTGCATTGAAAAAAGTAGATAAAGCTGCGCAACGCAACTTAATACATTCTAACAAAGCTGCTAGAATTAAATCTTCTTTAATGACAGCTGCTAAATAAACTAAAGTTCAAGCGTAGGCTTGAACTTTTTTTATTTCAATATTTCATGCGACCTGCTACATAAGATTAGCCCAGAAATGATTTATAATAAGAGAAATCATTTCTGGGCTTTTTTACAACTTTAATATTTATTAGTTTTAGCATCATAACTATCAACATGCTTTATAATTCATCTACAGAAATCTATCCAGTGAAATGACTAGACGAAAACAAAAAGCTTCACATTTATAAGGACAAAATAAACAATTCGAGGATAAGGTGTTTATCCATATAAGATGACTTTAATTTATAATCTGTTTCTGCGCAATTATCAATAATATTTAATAAACTTTCTAATTCATAATGCCTTGCTTGGTTTAAAGCTAACTTCACCCTATAGGGATGAACGTTGATTGTTTTAGCAATTTGTTGGCCACTATATCCTTTTTGTCCCAATATTTTACTTTGATAAAAAAGTCGATAATTACTTGTAATCAGTGCTAATAATTTTATAGGCTCCTCTTTCATTGCTATTAAGTCTTTAACTAGTTGAATGGCTTTTGATTTTTTATTTTTTTGTATATATTCAGTGAGCAAAAAAACATTTTGTTCTAGACTTCTATTTACAATTTGATGAACATCATCTTTATTAATAGTCGTTCTATCACCCAAAAATAAAATGAGTTTTTCTATCTCTTGCTTAACAACATTAAAATTAACTCCTGTTAATTCAATAACTAAATCAAGCGCATCTTGCTTAATATCTTTATAATTCTCATGCAGTTGACTTTTTATCCAATGTTTTATTTCTTCTTCTGACATTTGTTCTATCTTTTTAATTTGCGCATGTTTTTTCAATGATTTAACAACTTTTTTTCTCTCATCTAATTTAGAATGATTAACTTCAAACAATATTAAAGTGTCACCATCATATTTTTCTATAAATTCTATCAGTTGATCAATGTTATGATTTAATTCTTTAGGCGGTTTCTCACCAGTAAAAACATATGCATTTTGTACTAGAACAGCTTTTTTATTAGAGAAAAATGGCATGGTAAGCGTTTCTTCAATAATTGGAGCTAAATCATTTTCATATAAGTTATATTTAACGAAGTTGAATTCATCTTTTGGTGCATCTAAATATTGTTCAATAACTTCAGAAGCTTTTTTTTCAATTAATTCAGGTACTTCACCATATATCGTTATTATATTGCTACTCATTCTCGGCACCCTTTCAATTCTATTACACATTTTGTAATTATAACACGCCTAATAGTTTCTCACTAACTAAAAAATTTCAATGGTATTGAGATTTTATTTCTATTTGATCTTTAAATAAAATGTTCACTTCTCCATTTACATTTGTTTGAAAAACTTTAATATTATTATATCTTAATCTATCAATAATTTGACGATTAGGAAGACCATATTTATTTTTTTCTCCTACCGAAATTAGAGCTATTTTTGGTCTAATTGATTGCAATAAACTGTTACTTGTACTCGTACGACTACCATGATGACCAATTTTTAAAATATTAACATTGGATAAATGATATTTATGTATCAATTTCTCTTCGTTATGATTTGTAGCATCACCCATCAGTAATATTTTATAACTATTGTACTGTATCAATATTATAATTGATTGTTCATTTAAATTATTAGAGTTAGGAATAGTAGCATCTAACAGATTAAGTTTCGCTTTATTCATAAAAAATTGTGATTTATTTTTAAAATCTATTAACTTTATGCCTTTTTTTATACATTTCACTTTTAAAAGATTTAATTCTTTCATTTTAAAACTATTAGCATTGATAATGATACTTTTAATTTTGAGTTGTTTAATTAAATAACTTAGTTCACCCATATGATCTAGATGAGGATGAGTAATTATAACGTAATCAAGTTCTTTTACATTATGTCGTTTTAAAGTTGGTAAGATATGATATCTAGAAATATTATGATTCGCAACTTTTTGTTTCGAATTAAAGTTACCACCCGTGTCGATTAATAGTGATTCGTGGTATTGAGTTTCAAATAAAAGTGAGTCCCCTTGCCCTACATCCAACATAGTAAGTTGATATGCATGCACTTGAGGTAGCATTGTAGAGACAATATACAAAGTAATTAAAGTAATTGACATTAGTTTATAGCATTTATGAACGAATAGAACTAAGGTCAAAAATGCAACGATAGTTATTATAGCTATTTGAAGATTATTTAATGTAGGAATATACCATTTGAAAAAGTTGAGTTTATCAAAAAGTTCAACCATTTTATCATGAAAAATAATTAATAAGTTATATAAATTGGTTATAATAATAGGTTTGAATGGTAAATGTATTATAAAAATAAGAAAAATAACAAAAGGAAATAGTATGAAAGAATAAAATGGAACAAAAAAGATATTAGATATCAAGCCAATCCATTGAATTTGGTGAAAATGGATACAACTTAAAATAAATGAACTTAATTGTGCTATCCATGTGATAGCGCATAAAGATTTAAAGATACCTAAATTCTTTAGTAATGGGCTGGCAAAAAGGATTGAAAAAGTAATTAAAAACGAAAGTTGAAATCCGATATGATAAATTAACGAGGGGGTTAAAATTGTTAAGCAAATAAATAAAAAAGCTAAAACGTTCATTGAATGCTTTATAATGTATTTTGGAAAAATGATTATTATCAAACTCATTAATATTGCTCTGACGGCACTTGCCGACATGTTTGTATACATGCAATAGATAGGTAATAATATGATTAATATTATTTTAATTAAAAACAATGGGCATTTTAATCTGTTAAGTATATAGCATATAATTGTAATAATAATAGCAATATGTGTCCCGCTAATAGCCAGAAGATGCGCTATGCCAATTTCTTTTATTCTATCTAATTCATCTTTATTCATAAGTGATGTATCACCTGTTATAAATGCGATCGTTTTTTCAGGTGAAATTATTTTCCATTGTTGCATTCTTTCGTAAATCAATGCTTTATGTTTATTTAAAATATCAGTAAAGTTATTATTGTTAGTTTTACAACTTGAAAGATGAATATTTTGAATCATAAAAATAAGATTGGAATTTGGTTCGTTTTTTATAGTATTAAATTTCCCATTGACTTTACAGGTTTTTTGTAATAAAAAAGCAGAAACTTTTTTTAAATCTATATTTTTTGATGTTTGTAAATTATAAACGTAAGTATAATGTTTTTTATTTATTTCAATCTTACCTTTAAGTTTATGATGCTCCAAAATTGGTTTTGTAATTAACTTTGCTTCTCCTTGAAATGCTTTGTTCAAAAGTAAAGCATGGTTATTTTTTTCTAATTTTAAATCATTTTGAAACATCATATAACTACTTAAAGATATGATGGCAACCATTATAAAATGAATTACATTAAATCTTTTTCTTTTCATTATAATAAATAGGCCCAATATTAAAATAAGAGATAAAACTTTATTAAAAAGTAATAAGTTACCAGCTAAATAAGCTAAAGCATAATAAATCAATTTTATTTATTTATTAAATATTGTGCTACATGTTCTTGATTAAATGGAATTTTTTTATACACAATACCTGATTGTTTTAACAATTCTAAAGCATAATGATGATTATGGTAATCTTCAGCATAATAAATTGTTTTAATACCTGCTTGAATAATAGACTTGGTGCAATTTAAACAAGGGAAATGAGTAACATAAATCGTTGCGTCCTCTGTTGACACCCCTTGTTTTGCGCATTGTAATAAAGCATTCATTTCTGCGTGAATCGTACGAATACAATGACCATCTTCTAATAGACATCCTTCATCAATACAATGTACTTCGCCAGACACAGAACCATTATACCCTCCTGCTATAATTCTATTATCCTTTACAATCGTTGCCCCTACAGATAGTCTTTGACATGTAGAACGCAATGCTAATAAGTGACTTTGCGCCATAAAGTATTCTTCCCATTTAATACGATCCATGATACTTAGCCTCCAATTTATGTATTCTTTAATATGTTTATTATAGATTATATCGCTTTTAGAAAAATACAACAAAATTTTACATTGTTAAATGTGAACTTAATTTTTCTATCGTTTTAGCACCGAAACCATTAATTTCTTTTAACTCATCAATAGATTTAAAATTTCCATTCTGCTCACGATACTCAATGATAGATTTGGCTTTAACCTTTCCTATCCCTGGTATCGTTGTGAGTTCGCTTTCTGTTGCAGTATTTATATTTACTTTTGCTACATCAGCATCCTTATTTTCTGATAAATTTGTAACAGTTTTATTTTTATTCAATGGATTATTAGTTTGTTCCCCTTTTTCTGGAACATATATCATTTTTTGATCGATTAATCGTTCGGATAAGTTAATGTTCGTTAAATCAGCACGTTCTGTAGCAATAGCTTTGTCCAACAACTGTTTAATTCTATCATTACTGCTCATTTTATAAACATTAGGATGTTTTACTGCACCTTTAATATCAACATAAACAAATGAATCTTTACTATCATTATTGCTTTTTGCAGTAGTTTTTTTAGATGACCGTTCACTTTTCACATGTGGTAATGATTGATTATGGTCAGATGTTTCAATTAGTGCAGATTCATCATTTTGCTTGATTTGATCAACACCACGATTCATCAAAAATGATAGTGTTAGCACTGCAATCAATATTATAATTAGCATAACACAGGCCTTTATTTTTAAATTACATCGACTGAATCTTTCTTTGAATAATTCCCATAATGGTAACAAAAAATCACTCCTTTATACTTTACACGCATAAAGGAGTGATTTTACTTTTTATTTTTTTACAACGAAGAACAAGCGCTCTCCTTTTTGATTATGGTTATTGATTTCAAAATCAACGAATGTTGTTATATTTTTAAAGCCACATGATTCTAACATTTTAGTGTAAACATCTTTTGAATAAGTCTTTTGATAATGTGACTCATCAAATCTCTTATAATGCTTATCATCTTGTTTTATAAAAAACGTCATATCATGCCATACACTTAATGGTTCTTCCCCGCGAACAGCTTCCCAAGCTAAAAATACATTTTCAGTTTCATCAATATAACTTTGATTATTGAATAAAGTATTCATTTTATGTTCTGTATGCACATCAAACATAAATATACCTTCATTCGGCTCTAAATGATGATATACTTGCTGAAAAGTGGACAACACATCTTCATATTCTGTTAAATAATTTAAAGAATCACAAAAAATAGTTATTACATCAAATTGTTGGTTTAGGTCGAAATCAGTCATATCGCCTTCAATCCAATTTACTTCACTAGATTTTTGCATCGCTATCGAAAGCATATCAACACTTAAATCCATACCAGTTATACAATCAAAATCATTTAATTTCGAGGTGAAACTCCCTGTTCCACAACCTATATCCAAGATGGTTGATTTATTTTTAGCATAAAATTCTACAATATCAAGCCATGATTCGTAAGGCTGATCTAAAGTTAATTGATCATAGTAATAGCTCATTTCTTCATATTGAACCATTATTAATAAACTGCCTGTCCATAAGATTCTAAAGGTGCATCACGATATAATTTCTCCAAGTTATAATAATCACGTTCATCTTTATGGAATACGTGTACGACTACATTGGCCAAGTCAATTAAAATCCATCTTGCTTCATTAAAACCTTCCATTCGTTTCACTTCAATTTCCGCTTCGTTAGCAGCATCTTTTACTGCGCGTGCGATGGATTGTACTTGTCTTTCATTATTGCCGTGGCATACGATAAAATAATCGGTCATATAGCTAATACCTTGCATATTTAAAGAAATTATATCTTCTGCTTTTTTATTCTCAGTTGCATTGACAGCTAAATTTAATAATTGATCTGATTTCATTTAATCATCCTTTACTCTTTCGTTACTATAATTGTAATAATTCAAGCAGGCAATCGTGGCATCATAAACGGTAATATCTTGCGTGATTAAATATAAAACAGTTCGCTTAGATATTTCATAAATGGTTTTATCTAAGCTACCTTGATTGTATGCTAAATCTCGAATTTCTTCAACGCCTGGGGTTTGACGACCAGGTTCAATATAATCTGCAATAAAAACTAATTTTTCTGTTTTAGTCATTTGAGCACGACCAGTAGTATGATTTTTAATGGCAAGCAAAACTTCTTCGTCATTCACAGCGAATTTTTGTTCCATTATAACTGCACAGACTGGGCCGTGTAAGATTTCTGATCCATAGCTCAACAAGTTACTATCTAAATCATTTTGTCTAACAATCTGATACATAGATCCTAAATCATCATATTTACTATAGTCATGTAAGATACCTGCAAGTTCCGCTTTATCTTTATCCCCATCATATAATTCAGCTAATTTAACAGCCGTTTCTGCTACTCTTAGTGAATGATTAAATCTTTTCTCCGGTAATTTATCTTTTACTAACGAGACTGCTTCATCAAATTTCATATAATCCTTCCTCTCTGATATATTTTTCTACACTTTGAGGAACAAGCGTATGGATATTTCCCTGTTGTTTCACTCTATCCCTAATCAGCGTTGAACTTATATCTATGCGTGGAATATTAATTGCAATCATATTATTTGAAACTTCTTGTTTTGCTTTTCCACGATTCACAATTACAAAGGTTACCATCGATTTCAATTTATCAATCTCATACCATTTTTCCAATTGTATATATTGGTCGGTCCCTATAACAAAATATAGTTGTGCATTAGGATGCTTTTCTAAAATGTGTTTAATTGTGAGATATGTGTAACTTTGTCCCTTGCGTTCTACTTCATCTAAATAAACAAAGCCAAACCCTAGTTCGTTAATTGCACACCGGATCATATCGATTCTATATGCTGCATCTAAGTAATCATCATGCGCTTTGAGCGGCGACATATAACTTGGAATAAAATAAAACAAATCTGGTTTAATAACATGATTCACTTCACTAGCAACAACCATGTGAGCCGTATGAATCGGGTTAAACTGCCCACCATATAAGACTATCGTTTTAGACATTATGGTAATTGAATTTGTTTATTATCATGTGATTCTTTATACAAGACAATCATAGACCCGATTACTTGAACAATTTCACTATGAGTTGCATCGCTTAAAGTTTGTGCTAAGTCATTTTTATCTTCAAAGTTGTTTTGTAATACATGTATTTTAATTAATTCTCTATTTTCTAAAATATCTTTTAATTGTTCTATCATATTTTCACCAACACCTGCTTTTCCGATTTGGAAAGTTGGATCAATATTATGTGCTTTACTTCTCAAAAATCTTTTCTGTTTACCTGTTAACATAAAATGCTCCTTTTATAAATAATCTAATACTGTGCGTTTCATAACTTCTACCTCTGGTTCTGTACCTGTCCAAATCTTAAAACTTTCTGCACCTTGATAAACAAACATATCCAAACCATTATAAATTGGGTTACCTTGGGCTTCAGCTTGTTCTAAGATGGGTGTTTTAAAGGGTACATACACAATATCACTTACTAAAGTTTCCGGATCCAAATTTTTCAAACTAATTGGTATTTCTTGATTTGTATTCATCCCTGCTGGTGTCGTATTTATAATAATGTCGAATTCAGATAAAGCTAATTCAGCATCTGATAAGCGGATTTTATTTACATTCAAACGCCATTGATCAAACCTGTCTAAAGATCTGTTGGCTATAGTAAGTTTCGGTTGTACATATTTGGTTAATTCATTCGCAATACCTTTACTAGCACCGCCTGCACCTAATATTAAAATATAAGCCTGTTTTAAATCTGGGTACACGCGTTGTAATCCTTTAACGTAGCCGATGCCGTCTGTATTATAACCAGTCCATTTGCCGTCTTCTATTTTAACTGTATTCACAGCACCTACAGTTTCAGATTGTTCGTCAATTTCATCTAAAAAAGGTATAATGCGTTCCTTATGAGGAATTGTTACATTGAAACCTGAGAGTGCTTTATCTGAAATAATTTCTCTTATTTGGTTGAATTTATCTTCAGGAATATTAATCGCTTCATATGTTGCATTGCAATTTAAAGTTTCAAAATTGGCATTATGCATCACTGGAGATAAAGAATGATCGATAGGGTGGCCTATTACTGCATATTTCATACTCTTCACACCTTACATAATTGAATTTCTTAAAATAACATCAACATTTTTTGGCACGCGTACAATTACTTTTGCACCTACATCAATTGTGATAAAACCTAATCCCGAAATCATCACGTCACGTTTTTCTTTACCTGTTTCTAATCTTACGGCTTTAACATTACTCAAATCAAAATTTTCAGGGTTATGCGGTGGTGCTAATACAGATCCTAATTGATTTCGCCATAATTCATTAGCCTTTTCTGTTTTTGTTCGATGAATATTTAAATCATTAGAAAAGTAACAGACTAACGGTCTTTTACCACCACTTATATAGTCTATACGTGCGAGTCCACCGAAAAATAATGTTTGTCCTTCGTTAAGTTGGTACACACGTTGTTTAATTTCTTTTTTTGGCATAATTGTTTTAAGTTCATGTTCAGATACTAAATGTGTCATTTGGTGCGCTTGAATAATTCCTGGTGTATCATACATAAATGTTGTTTCATCAAGTGGAATATCAATCATGTCCAATGTTGTGCCAGGAAATCTTGAAGTAGTAACAACATCTTTTTCTCCTACACTGCGTTCTATTAATTTGTTAATTAGAGTTGATTTACCTACATTTGTAGTTCCTACTATATATACATCCTCATCATTTCTAATATTGTTAATAGAAGTTAATAGATTTTCAATACCTTCATTTTTGTCAGCAGAAATAAGTACTACGTCTTCGGCATCAAGTCCATATTTTTTGGCTGATTTCTTCAACCACTCTTTTACACGACGTTTATTTATTTGTTTTGGCAGTAGATCTATTTTATTAGCTACGAGAATAATTTTTTTGTTGCCAACAATACGTTTGATTGCATTAATAAATGATCCTTCAAAATCAAAAACATCTACAACATTTACTATTATTCCTTTTTTATCTGCTAGACCGTTAAGTAAATTTAAAAAGTCATCACTATCTAAACCTACATCTTGTACCTCGTTGTAATTCTTTAATCTAAAACATCTTTTACATACAACATCTTCACGAAATAAATTATGTTCCGGAACATAACCTGGTGCATCAGAATCTTCAGATTGTAATGGTGCACCACACCCTATACATTTCAATACATCCACTTCACTCAATCAATTTTCCTCCCATTTTATATATCCTTTTTTTCTAAAATGTTGTAATAATCTGCGTTCAATAAGGCGATTAAATTTAGTAATAAAACCATCCGTTTGTTTAACAGGTACTACCATAATAGTAAATAAACCGCGTCTATTCCCACCAAATACATCCGTTAACATTTGATCACCAATCACTACAATCTCTGATGGATTTAAATTCATAGAATGCATTGCACGATCAAACGCACGTCCTCTAGGTTTTTTAGCTTTAAAAATATAATCTACTTTTAATGATTTTGAAAAACTACCGACTCTTTTTTCATTATTGTTAGACACAATTGTAATTGTAATCCCTTTTTGTCTTGCTTCTTCAAACCATGTTTTAACCGCTTCAGTAGGATCGGCTACATCCCATCCTACTAGTGTATTGTCTAAATCAGTAACGATACCTTTTACGCCAGATTCTGCAAGCTTATCTATATCAATTTGAAAAATTGACTGTACATATTCATTTGGCATAAAGTATTTCTTTATTATACCCATTATTTCTATTCACCTTTTTTATATTTTTTTTATTAAATTTTCTACCATTGTACTAGAAGACTTTGCTGCTTTTGTTAAAAATTCATCAAATGTGATACCTGCGTCGCCATCAGCTAAATCTGAAATTGCGCGCGTGATAATAAATGGTAAATTAAATTGATAGCAAGTCTGAGCAATTGCAGTTGCTTCCATTTCTGCAGCCATCGCTTGAGGGAAATTTGTTTTAATTTTCATTCGTTGGTCTTTTGTTCCAATAAAACTATCGCCGCTTACAATCAAGCCTGTCTTTGCAGTTAACTGTTGATTAGTAATTACTTGTGTCGCTTTATCAATCAATGATTTATCTGCTACGAATTGCGCTGGCATTTGTGGAATTTGTCCTAATTGATAACCAAATGCTCTAGCATCAGCATCATGATAAGCAACCATATCACTTATCACGATATCTCCTACGTTTAATGATTTATCCAATGCTCCTGCAGAACCAGTATTTATAATTAAATCAGGTTTGAACTTTTCAATTAATAATGCTGTTGAAATTGCAACATTCACTTTACCAATACCACTTTGAGTTAATACGATTGCTTTATCATTTATATACCCTTTATAAAAATATACATGTGCAATATTAATCTCTTCAAAGTCAACAAGTTTATCTTTTAAGATTGCTACTTCTTCTTCCATAGCTCCTATAATACCGATCATCGTTTTTCACCTCAATTTAAAATCCTAACCTTAGTTATTCTACCACATTTAAACCAATAGCTCGACGATTGAACGATATTTATATCAATTTATTATTTCATTCTTTTCCATAAGAAACATAAGAATAATTTCTCTGCTTTCAATTGAATTAATCTGTAAATTTGTTGTTTAATATTTCAAACTATTCGAGGCTATTTATAGAAAAAATCATCATAAAAAATACCATTCCCTAAGTCCTTGTTTTGCATTAAGAACTAGAGAATGGTTTATTTGTCACTATAATTGTTTTGTTAACTACCCATTAATTCTGTCAATCCTTGTAGTGAATAAACACCTGTAACAACTGTAACGATCACAGCAATTGCTCCAAAGACTAACATCCATGTTGGATGATGATAATCTCCGACGATTGATTTTCGTTTACTAGCAATTAGTATTGTCGTTAATATAATTGGTAAGATAAGTCCATTTAAAGCACCTGCAACGATTAATAATGTAACTGGTTTTCCTAAAAATAGAAAAACAAAAGTTGAAATGACTATAAATGAAATTACAATAATGTTTGTTTTATTATAGATAGATTTATGCAATGTTTTTAAGAAAGTTGCACTTGTGTATGCTGAACCAATAACTGAAGACATTGCTGCAGCAAATAAAACGACACCAAAAATATTTCGACCGACTGGTCCTAATACATGTTCAAATACAGAAGCTGGTGGGTTAGTATCATTTAAAGTTACACCTGTAACGACCACACCGAGTACCGCTAAGAATAATAAGGTTCTAAGTACACCCGTTGTTAATATTCCTGAAATTGCCGCCTTATTGACAAATGGCAAATAGTGTTTACCTTTGATACCTGAATCTAATATTCTATGTGCACCAGCAAAAGTGATATAACCACCAACTGTTCCTCCTACTAATGTGATAATCGGTAAGACAAGCGCTAATGGTTGCTCTGGCATCACGAGATGTTTAGCTGCGTCTGCATATGGTGGGTTTGCCTTAAACATTACAAATGCAACAACTACAATCATTAAAACGCCTAAAAACATCGTGACAACATCCATAATTTTTTGACCACTTTTACTTACAAAAATAAGTATTGATAATACAGCTGTAATAGCTGCACCAATCTTTACATCTAAGCCAAAAATTGCATTTAATCCTAATCCAGCACCAGCAATATTACCGATATTAAATGCAAGTCCTCCTATTGCAATTAATATCGATATAAAAGTACCCAATCCTTTAAAGATTTCATTAGCTACTTCTTGTCCACGTTTACCTGTAACTACCAACACTCTCCAAATATTAATTTGCGCCCCTATATCAATCAATATTGATAATAAAATTGCAAAAGCAAAACTTGAAGTAAACTGAGCAGTAAATACTGCTGTCTGAGTTAGAAACGCGGGTCCAATTGCAGATGTAGCCATTAAGAATACAGAACCTAATAATAATCTTTTATGATTTTTTGTAAATTCAAAATCCTTTGATTCTGTTTTTAATTTTTCTCCCATGTGTTAGCCTCCCAGCTTAGATATAGAAACGCCTTCTTTCGATAATCTGTCTCTTATTTTTGTAACAAATTCTAGTGCGTGTTCACCATCTCCATGAACACAAATTGTATCTGCTTGAATATCAATTTCCTTGTTATTTTTCGTAACGACTTTTTGTGACTTAACCATTTTGACAACTTGTTCAATAGCTTCTTCAGTGTCAGTGATCAATGCATCACTTTCTTTACGACTAACTAATTGACCATCATCTTCATAGCGTCTATCTGCAAACACTTCGGCAGCAGTAGTTAAACCAACAGCTTGCGCCTCTGTAACAAGTAGTGTATTTGATAATCCAACATAAATTAATGATTTATCAAAATCATATACAGCTTGTGCAATCGCATGAGCAATTGCTTTATCACGCGCCCCCATTTGATAAAGTGCTCCATGTGGTTTCACGTGATTTATTTTAACTTGGTGAACATTACAGAATCCGCTTAATGCACCGAGCTGGTAAATGACGATATCATAAATTTCTTTGGGTGACAAGTCCATATTTCTACGTCCAAATCCTTGTAAATCTGGGAGGCCAGGATGAGCACCTATACCAACACCATTTGCTTTAGCTAATTCCACCGTTTGATTCATGACATGTTGGTCACCAGCATGAAAACCACATGCAATATTAGCTGAAGTAATTAGCGGAATAATTTGATTGTCTCCACCGAATGAATAATTTCCAAAAGCTTCGCCTAAATCACAGTTTAAATCAACTTTCATCATGATTCCTCCTTAATTATTTGATGTCTATCTAAGAATTTAATATCTACATCTTTTGCATCACCATTAGCATATTGCGGATACGATAAAACAGCATATAAGAAATCAGCTGTCGTAGTAAAGCCATCGATTACCATTTCATCCAATGTTACTTTTAATTTTTTTATTGCTGAATCTCTATTTGGTGCTTTTACAATCACTTTAGCTACAAGTGAATCGTAATTTGGCGATACCGTATAGCCATGATAAAGTAAACTGTCGATACGGACGTTAAAGCCTTGAGGCAAATGTAATGCTTTTACTTTACCTGGTGAAGGCTGAAATCCTTTCTGAGGATTTTCTGCGTTGATTCTTGCTTCAATGACATGACCATCAAATATCACTTCGTCTTGATTGAACGGTAATGTACCGTGTTTCATTAAATAGAGCTGTGCGTGTAGTAAATCACGATTTGATCTCATTTCAGTTACTGTATGTTCTACTTGGATACGCGCATTCATCTCTATGAAGTAATAAGCATCTTCTGTCACTAAATATTCGATAGTACCTGCACTTCTATAACCAGATGCTCTTGCTACTTTCACAGCATCATTACACATAGATGTTCTCATATGTTCAGATAATGCAGCACAAGGCGATTCTTCAATTAATTTTTGATTTTTTCTCTGAACTGAGCAATCACGTTCACCTAAGTGTATGTAATTTTCTTTACCGTCTCCTAACACCTGAACTTCTACATGTTTAGCTACTGGGATAAACGCTTCCACATATACGCGATCATCATTAAAATATTTTTGCCCCTCACTTTTGGCTTCTTTAAATGACTTTTCTAAAGATTCTTCTTTTTTGACAATCCTTATCCCTTTGCCGCCACCACCACTGGCAGCTTTTAATACAAGTGGATAACCAATATCTTGCGCAATTTCCTTAACTTCTTCGATTGACTCTACAGCAGAAGTAGAACCTGGTATGATAGGCACATTAGCTTGGTCTACAGTTTGTCGTGCTGTTATTTTATCACCCATCATCTCCATAGTTTGATCAGTTGGCCCTATAAAATAAATACCGTTTTCTTCAACATTTTTAGCGAATGAAGTACTTTCTGATAAAAAACCATATCCTGGGTGAATTGCATTTGCACCACTAATTTTTGCTGCACTAATAATTCTATCTTGGTTTAAATAGCTATCTAATGCATTGGCTTCACCAATACATATCGCTTGATCAGCTAAGCTGACATGTAGGCTAGACTCATCCCCTAAAGCATAGATAGCTACAGTTTCAATATCCATTTCTCTACAAGCGCGGATGATTCTTACAGCAATTTCTCCTCTATTTGCAATTAAACAACGATACAACTCAAATACCCCCTTTATACTTATTTCACAGTTATAATCGTTTGATCATACTCAACATTTGCGCCGTGATTGACATGTATTGTGTCGACTACTCCACTCACATCACTTTTTACTTCATTCATGACTTTCATCGCTTCTATATAACCAATGGTATCTCCTTTTTTAATTTCATCACCTTCATGAATAAGAGGATTTGTTAATTCCTTCTCGTCTTGTAAATAAAATGTTCCAACCATTGGTGATTTGACAACTTGATCGGATTGTTCTTCATTTGATGCACTTTGTTCATTTAAACTTGATTCATTATTTGAAACTAATTGTTGTTGCGCAGTTGATGCAGATGTATTATCGGTAAAATCTATAGTGATTTCATTTTCATAATCTTTATAATTAAATTTTTTAACCCCGTTATCTTTTACCATCTTTATTAATTGTTCTACTTTTTCAAAATTCATTATAATTCCCCTTTCAATAAATGATTAATACGAGTAGATGTATTTCTCAATTGTGAAATATCAAAAATTGGTTGCTCTTTAATATTATTGATTGTATTTTTAAACGCTTCTTCTTGTTGCTCTAATTTTTTAACTGCTTCTTCGATTGTCGTCCATTCAAAACGAATCGTATCATTAGGTTGCATTTGAGCTAATTTATGTAAATCAGATGCGCAAACAGTTGCTATTTTTGTATAACCGCCTACTGTTTGTTTATCATTTAATAAAATGATAGGATTGCCATCATTTGGCACTTGTATACTGCCTAAGGCAACAGGCTCTGATATTATGTCAGCCGATGTGTTTGGTGAAATCGCTTCACCTTGTAACCGATATCCCATACGGTCTGACTTTTCTGATATTTTAAATTCATTAGCTACTAGTTTTTGTTGTGCCTCTTCGCTAAAGCTATCAAATTGAGGCCCTTTGATGATTTGAATAGGTTTTTCTTCAACTTCACCAACATCTTTTGGTACACTCAATCCAAGATTTTGTGCATATGGATAATCGTTTTCGCACTCAATTACATCACCAGATTTTAATGCGCGCCCTTTAAAACCACCAATTTGACTTCGTGTGTGTGTAGAATAACTATTTGCTACTTTATGAATTGTCAAAGGTTTACCAAATAATAAGTACCCTCTAGCCCCTTTAGTGACCTGTCCAACTTTCAAAACGTCACCTTTTTTTACTGCTATTACAGTAGATTCATCAATAATTGCTTCGTTAACAGTTGCTTTGAACTCAGCACCTATTAATACAAAAGCATTGTCTTCTAAGAATTCAATTGTTGGGCCAATTATTGTACATTCAATTGCTGGCCCTTCATTGCCAATGAGTGCTTGTCCAGTTCGATAAGCGTACCGATCTAAAACACCTGCAGTAGAAAATCCTTGGTCTTGATAGCCGATTCTTCCTAAATCTTGAATCGTACTAAATAACCCTGGATTAATAATTTTAATACTCATATTGAATTTTCACCCATTTCTTAATATCAAATTCACTTTGCTGTTCTTCTATAATCTGTTCGAACGTTGATTCATCGATAGGATAGAATTTTATATAGTCACCAGATTCATATAAACACATAGGTGTTTTTGAAATATCAAATACAGTAATTGGTGTACGTCCGATGATTTGCCAACCACCTGGAGATTGTTTTGGATATAAACCTGTTTGATTATTCGCAATACCTACAGAACCCGCTGGAATGCTCGTTCTTGGTTCTTCTCTTCTAGGTGTAGCCAGCTCTGGATTTAAACCACCTAAAAACGGAAAGCCTGGCATAAATCCAAGCATATAAATTAAATATCGATTTTCTGTATGTAAATTAATGACGTCCTCTATTGATAATTGATGATGTGTAGCTACTTCTTGAATATCTGGACCATAATCACCACCATAAAGAACTGGTAAACTAATTATTTTTACTTCATTATTATTTTCATCAAAATCCAGTTGATTTAATTGTTCTAGATTCAGCGCTTTAACTACTTCCGCTAAACTTTGTTTTGTAATATCTATATGTAGCATAATTGCCCGATAAGAAGGTATCACTTCAATAATTGCTTTATGTTGTTGATCTTTAATATAATTTTCAACTTTTTGAACTTCCTTAAATGTCGAAGGATTGATTTGTTGTTCAAAGTAAATCATAATTGTCTCTTCATTGATCAATTTATATTCCAACACATTTCCCCCTTTGTATTTTATACATTAAACTATGATTCAAACATTAATATGTGTACAACATTATAATTGTATCATTAACTGTCAGACTATGTTTAATTAAAAATAGTTATAATTGTCGATAATAAACTACTATTGTTAAATACAAATTAATCCAAAATTATCTCAATATTTCAATTATTGTATCAATGATATAAATTTATCAAATAGTTGAAGATAAGTATATGTTTTTATTTATAAAGTGTAAAATCCCCCTAACAATAAGTGTTAAGGGGATTTTGATATTATTTGATATTTACAATTTTGACATTAATTTCTGCACCATTTGGTAGTGGAACACGAACTTCTTCGTTTAATTTTTTACCGATTAAACTTTTTGCCATTGGTGATTCATTTGAAATTTTACCATTAAATGCATCAGATTCAGCTGATCCAACAATTTGGTATTCCTCTTCGTCTTCACCAGGTAATTCTACAAAAGTTACAGTTTTACCAATTTGTACTTGGTTGTTATCACCAGTATCTTCGATTATTAGGGCATTACGTAGCATATGCTCAATTCTTTGTATATCTTGTTCGATAAATCCTTGTTCATCTTTCGCAGCATCATACTCAGAGTTCTCAGATAAGTCTCCGAATGAACGTGCTACTTTTATTTTTTCTACGACTTCTGGTCTCTTAACCGTTTTTAACTCTTCAAGTTCATTTTCTAGTTTTTCGAAACCTTCTTGCGTCATAGGATATTGTTTTTGGTTTTCCATATTGTCATCTTCCTTTACTATAATACTATTGTTTACTTACTAAAGTCTGAATTTTCGTCGTCATTATATCGATCGCAACTTTATTACTTCCACCTTCTGGAATGATAATATCTGCATATCTTTTTGTGGGTTCTATAAATTGATTATGCATTGGTCGAACTACATTTAGATATTGACTTATTACAGAATCCATTGTTCGTCCTCTTTCTTCTGTATCACGAAGTAAGCGACGTAAAATTCGTAAATCTGCATCTGTATCAACATAAATCTTGACATCCATTAAATCTCTTAACGTTTTATTTTCAAGCGCAAATATGCCTTCTACGATAATAACATCTTTTGGTTTAAATGCAATCGTTTCTTCACTTCTAGTGTGATTTGTATAATCATATGTTGGTACTTCGATTTGTTTGCCATTTCTCAAATCGTTTAAATTTTCTATTAATAAGTCATTATCAAAAGCAAAAGGATGATCATAATTGGTCTCTAAACGTTCTTCGAAACTTAAATGCGATTGGTCCTTATAATAATAGTCTTGTGCCAATAATGCAACACTATGGCCTTCTAAATTTTTCATTATTTCATTTGTCACTGAGGTTTTACCCGAACCCGAACCACCAGCGATTCCAATAATAGTCGTACGTTTCATTATCCAATTTCCTTTCTCATCATGTTGTTGGTATAAATTGGATGATCAACTTTAATTTGCACGATTTGCAATGGATGTCGTGCAGCATCAAGTTGGTTACCTTCTTCATCATAGATAGTGTCAACAACTTGTCTAAATGTATCGATTTCAGGACCAAAAAACTCTATTTCGTCCCCAGGTTCAAATTTGTTCCGCTGTTGAATCGTAGCAAGCTTAGTTGTTTCATCATAAGCCAGAACCAATCCACAAAAATCATAAGCTGAGTTCTTTTTATTTTGTTGCCCAAACATTTGTTCCTCATATCCAGGTGTGCCTTCAATAAATGCAGAAGCAGTATCTCTATTAGCACATTTTTCCAGCTCAGTTAACCATTCTGGCTTAATTTTAAAGTTATCAGGATCTTCTGCATAAGCATCGATGACTTTGCGATATACAGACACTACAGTTGCAATATAGTGTATTGATTTCATGCGTCCTTCAACTTTAAGTGAATCCACACCAATATCCATCATTTTAGGGATTGATTCAATAAGTTTCAAATCTTTTGGACTCATTGCAAATGGAGTCACTGCATTTTCGTCATAATATAAATCTAATTCACCATCTTCATCAACTTCCAACAGATCATAATCCCATCTACAACTTTGACAACAACCGCCTCTGTTAGAGTCTCGAGCAGTCATGTGATTACTTAATGTACATCTACCAGAATACGCAATACACATCGCACCATGTATAAATGATTCAATTTCAATATCTACTTTGTCTTTCATTTCCTTCATTTCCATAGCACCAGTTTCACGTGCTAATACTACACGATCTAGACCTTCATTTTTCCAAAATTCTACAGCTTTATAATTCGAAAGAGATTGTTGTGTTGATAAATGAATTTCTAAGTTCGGCGCTACACGCTTGCAGGTTTCAATAATAAGTGGATCTGCAACAATAATTCCAGTGGCGCCTGCTGACTCAATATTTTTTAAATACTCGTCCAATCCTTCAATATTTTCATCATGAGCAATAATATTAGTCGTAACGTAAATTTTCGCCCCATATTGCTGAGCGAATGTCACACCTTCGTTTATTTCTTCCATCGTAAAATTATCTGCATTTGATCTTAAACCATATGCTTGTCCACCTAAAAATACAGCATCAGCACCATAATGTACTGCTATTTTGAGTTTTTCTAAATTACCTGCTGGTGCAAGTAGTTCAGGTTTTTTAATCTTATTATTAGTATGATTTTCAACTTTTTCTAATAATTCCATTACTTAAACCTCCTTTAATAGACTGTTTGTTTATACAAGAATCCTTCATCAAACGGACGGTGCTCAGGCTGAATGGCCTCAATCGGATCTACAAGCATAAATTTTTCATCATCATAGGTTTCAGGATCTTCTTTGAACAAATCAATCGCTTCTCTATATTGCTCTGTACATACATTGATATATTCTTCAGTTTGTAATACACCATCGATTTTGAATGCATCAATATTGGCTGCTAAAAGCTGATCTAACTCTTCGATCAAACAAATATCATTAGGTGACATTATATGCGTTCCATTATAATCTTCAAAAACAGGATATTTGTTATCCCGTTCTTCATCATATAAAAGCAACTCATTCGCTTCTTTATTTCGTTGAATTTTCATTTGTCTTTCTTGGAAAGTAAAATAGTTACCTAATAACATACGTTTTGATTGAAACATGCAAGTCATACCATGTACTTGTACTTCAATCTCTACATCTGCATTTTGTTTTATATTTAATATTTCATCTAAACTTAATTCTCTAGCTAATTGCGCACGTTGTGCACCTTTTTTCCCCCAATAGTTACACTGGAAATAATTTGTGACTAGTGCTTCTGCATCCCAATTTAATGGAATCGGATTTGGTTGTTCATTCACATACATAACTACTGCTGGATCGCCAAATATGATGCGGTCAACGCTTACTTCGTGTAAAAAATCTATATATGATTTTAGTGCATTTAAATGATAATTGTGAAAAATACCATTTACTGCTACGTAGGCTTTTTTACCATGATTATGTATTAATTCCACTGCTTCTATCAATGCTTCTCTTTTAAATTCTCCTGCTAATCTTAAGCCGAATCTTTGCTCACCAATTACAAAAGCATCTGCACCTTTTTCAATTAGTGTCTCAATATGTTTAACAGATTTTGGTGTTACTAATAATTCTGTCATTTTGATTCTCCTTTAATCGAAATAGCTAGACCATCATCCATATTAAGGAAATTAGTTGTGAAATGAGGTTGAGCCATAAGCCATTCATTATATTCTTGTACTTTTTTTACCATTTGTCTAACATTTCTACTTCTCACTTCGGAAATATCAGAAACAAAACCATGATACAAAACGTTATCTGTAACTATTATCCCACCTTCATTCAATAAAGGGGCGTACAAAGAAAAAAACTTTTTTGATTGTGCCTTTGCAGCATCAATAAATATCATATCAAAAGATTCATGTTTGATATTTTCTAAAGCTTCTAACGCATCCTTTTCAATTAACTCAATTTGAGTTTCAAATCCAAATTTCGCAAAATTTTCTTTGGCTTTTAATTGCATATCATCATCACGCTCGATGGTAACCACTTTTATTTCATCAGAAACAGAAGCAAATTGCATACTGCTATAACCAATCGCTGTACCTATTTCTAAAATGCGCTTGGGTTTATGTATTCTGATCAGTTGTTTAATCATATCTAATGTTAGTCTATCAACGATTGGAACATGGTGTTCCAACGCATACGGTCTAAGTTGTTCAATAGCAATATCATTCTCTTTGTGCAATTCTAATAAATATGATTGATTATTTTCCATTTTAAAACTTCCTTCAATGTAGATATTTCAAAGCATTTTTGACAAATAAAATAAATCAGCCAATAATCGTGACTGATTGTATTATGGTTAATAATGACGTCTATAAGTTGTTATTTTCGAACTACTTTATATAATTCTTTGAAAATATCTCATAAATTTAAAATTTAACTTTATATATTTTACCACAAACCCATATATTTTATAAGTGTAAATTGTGATAATTAACTAGTTAATATAACTGTAGCTGATTGAGTACTTTTATTCTTAAATATAAAAATTGGGACTTAAAAGTCTCAGTTACGATAAGCTACATTTGTGTGTATTTTTGAAAAATTTCTTTTTGATTTGATATTAAAAATGTTCAAAATAAACGATACTTTTTTTAAAACAACAGAATCTAAAAATAGTTTGACATTATTAAATCGATATTTTTCTTCGACTTATTCGAATATGAAAACTAAACTGGCATCTGTAATAAAATAAAAGCCGGTAGAGACAGAGTAAATTAGCGTCAGTAGAATTCAAACACAAAAAGACTGTCAACAAAGCTGGAAACTTTGTTGACAGTCTGAGTTGAGACTTTTAAGTCTCGGCTTAATAATTTGAAATAAGCACTTTGTATCTCATATTTTATCCCTTAACGATTGTACAAGATTTGACTAACAAGCTTTGTCACCAAAGAAAAACATAAACATTATTAAATCAATGTGTCGTCCACGTTCACGTTTTAATTAGTGGTGCAAATTATTTGAGTTGTTCAGATTAGAGGTTATTCATGGTTATGATCATGATCGTCCATTTCAGTGTTAACGACTTCTTCAATCATATCCCATTCTTCATCTGTTTCAACCGGTAAGAATTTTCCGCCTTCACCATCTTCATCAGGCTCATTAATCATTGGTACTAATTCGATTAAATCATCATCATCTGATTCTGCACCTTCTTCAGCAAGAATCACATATTCTTTTTTAAATTCAGGATGGAAAAATTCTAATACTTTACGGTAAAGTACTTCGTTTCCATCTTCATCATATAAAGTTAATAGTTCCTCTTGATTATTAATTTCTAATTCAGATTCATGGTTGTGTTCAGTCATTATAAAACGCTCCTTTTTATTGTATAGAATCTAAATAGCCTTGTAATATAAATACTGCAGCCATTTTATCTATTACTTTTTTTCGTTTTTGTCTAGAAACATCTGCTTCAAGTAAAGAACGTTCTGCAGCCATGGTACTTAAACGCTCATCCCACATGATTATCTCTACAGATGGCAATGCTTCTTGAAGTTGCTCCTTGTATTGTAACGAAGCTTCGCCTCGAAATCCAATAGAATTATTCATATTCTTTGGCAAACCAATGACAACAGTACCAACTTTTTCTTTCTCTATGATTGTTACTAGTCTGTCTATACCTAGTTCATTCTTATCTTCGTTTATATGGAGTGTATCTAATCCCTGGGCTGTCCAACCCATGAGATCACTTATAGCAATGCCAACAGTTTTACTTCCTACATCTAAACCTAAAATTTTATGTTTTAGCATTAATTACTTTGAATTCTCTTGTAAATAATTTGAAACTAATTCTTCCATGATATCGTCACGATCAATACGACGAATTTGGTTTCTAGCTTCATTATTACGTGGAATATACGCAGGATCTCCTGATAATAAGTAACCAACGATTTGATTAACAGGATTATAGCCACGTTCTTTCAATGTGTTATAGACATTTTGAAGTACTGTTTTGACATCTTCTTTTGGAATTTCATCATAATTAAATTTCATTGTTTTATCAAAGTTTTCCATTTTGTAACACTCCTTCATATCGAGTAAAAAGTACTTATTGTTAATTCTACATGACAATAGTTAGAACTTATAGAGATTTAATGTAATCTTTAATGAAACGTAATGATTCTGTTATGTTTTCAGGTTGAGTGCCTCCACCTTGAGCCATGTCTGGACGGCCACCACCTTTACCACCTACAATAGGTGCCATGTTTTTAATAATATCACCAGCTTTTACACTGTCTGTTAAAGCTTTTGGCACTGTTGCTACTAATGACACTTTACCATCTATATTACTAATTAAAATTATAATAGCATCTTGCAATTTAGATTTAAAGTCATCCATTGTCTCACGAATCGCTTTTGCATTTGCGACTTCAACCTCAGTTGCAAGGACTTTAAATCCATTAATTTGTTCCACTTGATTTGTAATATCACCCATTTTTAGTGTAGTGATTTCTTTATTTTTTTGCTCAAGTTGTTTAGTTAATTCTTTTTCATCCGCTTGCATTTGGATGACTTTATCCAAAACTTGATCATCTGATTTCACTTTAATTTGTGCTTTCACTGCATTAAATTGTTCTTGAATTGTTTCTAAATATAGGAATGCTGATTTTCCGGTAAATGCTTCTATACGTCTCACACCAGCACCAGTACCTGATTCACTTACTATTTTAAACAAACCTATTTCAGAAGTATTATTAACATGGATACCTCCACATAATTCAATAGAGAAAGGAGACATATTCACTACTCGAACAACCTCACCATACTTTTCACCAAACAATGCCATCGCGCCTAACTTTTTAGCTTCAGCAATAGGCATTTCTTGAATATCCACATCTATACTATTCCAAATTTCTTCATTAACTCTTCGTTCAACTTGATCAATTTCTGCTTGATTTAAAGGTCCAAAGTGCGTGAAATCAAATCTTAATCTCTCTGCTTCAACAAGTGAGCCTGCTTGATTGACATGGTCTCCTAGCACTTCTTTTAATGCTGCATGTAATAAATGTGTAGCGCTGTGATTCTTTTTAATATCTCTACGTTCAATGTGGTTTACACTAGCAAACACTTCGTCATTCTTTTTAACAGTGCCAAATTGAATTTCACCTTTGTGTAAGTTTTGTCCATTGGGCGCTTTGGTAACTTCAGTAACATTGATTTCGAACTGTTCATTACTTATAGTACCTTCGTCTGCAACTTGTCCACCACTCACTGCATAAAATGGTGTTTCTTTTAAAATAAAGTAAATAGTTTCTCCTGCTTCAGCTTCATTTACTAATTCACCATTATATATGATGTCCGTAATAATCGTTTTTTGGTCCATGACATCATAACCTACAAATTGACTATCTGTTGTTATTTTTTTTAATATGTCACTTTGTACTTGCATAGATTGTGAGTTTTGACGTGCTTGTCTAGCTCTGTCACGTTGTTTTTGCATTTCTTCTTCAAAAGTATTCATATCAACGGCAAGATTTTCTTGAGTTGCAATTTCTTCAGTAAGTTCAACTGGAAAACCATATGTGTCATATAATTTAAATGCATCTTTACCACTAATTTCATTTGTCGTCGACTTTGCTTTTGTAATTAAATTATTTAATATCGCTAGGCCTTCTTCTAATGTTTCATGGAAACGTTCTTCTTCAGATTTAATCACACGTTTGATGAAATCTGATTTTTCTTTAACGTTTGGATAGTATGGTTCCATTATATCTGCAACAATATCAACTAATTTATACATAAACGGCTCATTAATGTCTAAGGATTGGCTAAATCTTACAGCACGACGTAAAAGTCTGCGTAGCACATAACCTCTTCCTTCATTTGCAGGTAACGCGCCATCAGCAATTGCAAATGAAATTGTGCGAATATGGTCAGCGATAACTTTAAATGCGACATCATAAGAATCTGTTTCAAGATATTTTTTACCCGAAACATTTTCAACTTCATTAATGATAGGCATGAACAAATCCGTTTCGTAGTTTGTACGAACATTTTGTGCGATAGATGCCATTCTTTCGAGACCCATTCCAGTATCAATATTTTTATTTGGTAATGGTGTGTACGTATGGTCTTTATTATGATTAAATTCACTAAATACTAAATTCCAAACTTCTAAAAATCTTTCATTTTCACCGCCTGGATACATTTCTTCAGCAGGATCATCTTGTCCAAATTGATCCTCTCGATCATAGAATATCTCTGTATTAGGGCCTGATGGTCCCTCACCGATATCCCAGAAATTACCTTCTATACGAATAATCCTACTCTCTTCTAAGCCTATGTCTTCATTCCATATTTTATAAGCTTCTGTATCCTCAGGATGTATGGTTACATACAATCGTTTTGGATCCATAGCCATCCATTTTTCATTCGTTAAAAATGTCCAAGCAAATTCAATGGCTTCTTTTTTGAAATAATCACCAATTGAAAAGTTACCTAACATTTCAAAAAAAGTATGATGTCTAGCTGTAAAGCCAACATTCTCAATATCATTTGTTCTTATGGCTTTTTGAGAATTGACAATACGAGGCTTTTTCGGTGTTTCTCTGCCATCAAAATATTTTTTCAATGTCGCAACACCAGAGTTAATCCATAGTAAAGAATCATCATCTATAGGTACTAAAGGTGCAGAAGGTTCAACCATATGTCCTTGTTCAACAAAGTAATCAATAAAATTCTGTCTAATTTCACTTGCTTTTAAGTTTTTCATACTTAAAATTCCTCCATCTCAACTCAAGTTATATCAGTTATTTGATAAAAATGAAAATAAAAAACGTCCATCCTATCAAAAGGGACGAACGTTTCGCGGTACCACCCTAGTTATAAGCATTAATCATAATTAATAATTCCGCTTATCACTTAAAATAAGTATATTTATTATTTAACATAAAGTAGCTTTCAACTATGCTATCTGTACTTTTCACCAGCCAGTACATCTCTTGTCGACTACCATAATTTACTCATCTTTATGCACAATCAATTATATTGTATTTACTTTAACCTACGTTGTCAATGTTCAACAAAATCATATGGCGAAATATCTCCCATATTAATCATAGGGTTAATTTTATATATATTTTCTTCTGTTAAAATAGTCGTGGCATCAAACGTATCTTCAACTGCAACCTCATCTTTACGATCATCATTATTAAAATACGTTTTTAAGAATGAACAGAGCTGAGTCATTCTCACTTGACCATGTGTATTTAAACCGATTTCAAAAGCTTGTGGATCACCCAGAAATACTAGTGATTGCTTAGCTCTTGTTAATCCTGTATATAATATAGGTTTTTGTAACATTCTAAAATATTGCTTAACCATAGGCATAATTACAATTGGAAATTCAGAACCTTGTGATTTGTGAATAGACGTACAATATGCATGTGTTAATTCTAACAAATCTTGTCTTACAAAAGTAATTTCATTTCCGTCAAAATCAACGACCAATACATCTTTATTTAAGGCATTTTCTTTTGCCCAAAATATGCCAACAATCACACCAATATCGCCATTAAATATATTATCACTCGGCCTATTTACTAGCTGTAGCACCTTATCCCCTTTTCTAAAGACAACATCACCGAATTCAATTTCACGCGTATCCTTTTCTTTAGGGTTTAAGATTGTTTGCAATACAGCATTTAATTTTTTTATACCTGCAGAACCTTTATACATAGGGGCTAATACTTGTATATCACTCATATCATAACCTTTTTTAACAGCACTTGAAACAACCTTTTCAACAACTGAAGGTATTTGTTCAGTTGAACAATTAATAAAGTTACGATCATGAAATCTTTGTGTGATATCAATCGGTTCTCCCAATTTCATTCTATGCGCCAATTCTATGATACTAGATCCATCTTGTTGTCGGTAAACTTCAGTCAGATTCACTCTAGGTATAACTTTAGAATCAATGAGATCTTTAAACACTTGTCCTGGGCCTACGGAAGGCAACTGATCTTCATCACCTACTAATATCACTTGGGCATGAATAGGTACCGCGCTAAGAAATTGATGAAACAGCCAGGTGTCGACCATTGACATTTCATCAATAATGATTAGTTTAGCTGAAATCTCATTATCTAAAATATCTTCTGGCTGTGTGTCTTGATTCCAACCTATCAATCGATGTATAGTCATAGCTTCCAACCCTGTAGATTCAGCCAATCGTTTTGAAGCTCTACCTGTAGGTGCTGCTAATACAACTGGGTAATCATCGTTTTGATAATCATCATAATCTAAGGATAAACCATGTATTTCTGCATATAATTCGACAATACCTTTAATCACAGTAGTTTTTCCTGTTCCTGGCCCGCCAGTTAGCAGCATAACTTTACTATTGATTGCAGTCTGTAGCGCATCTCTTTGGGAATTAGCATAAGTGACTTGATTGCGTTGTTCGATTTCACCAATTTCTAATAATAATTCAGACTGCTCAATTTCTTTTAATTTATTCGTATAGGTGTAATTACGATATAAGTTTTGAACACTTTTAAGTTCCGAATAGTATAAACTAGGAATTGCTAATTCGTGTTCCTGTTTTACTAATTTGGTATCTTCAACTAAGATTTGAATCATATTTTCTAATTGTTGAAGTTCAATCACTTCATTTGGTGATTGTGATAACATATCTTGTGTCATTTCTAATACATTTTGTGTTGGTAAGTATGTATGCCCTTGCTTAATACATTCTTCTTCTAATACATATAATAAACCCGCTTTTAAACGCTCATCATCATTAAATTGAATACCCACATTTTGTGCTAAAGTATCCGCTTTGTTAAAACCGATTCCTTTCACGTCGTAAACTAATTGATAGGGTTTATTTTCTACAATATTAAGTGTATCACCTAAATAAACCTGATATATTGCCATAGCGAGTTTAGGCCCAAATCCTAAATCATGTAATCGAATAATAATTTGTTCTGTTTCTTGATTACTCGCAATTTGTTCAGCAATTTGCTTTTGTTTTTTCCCAGGTAAACTAGGTACTTTTTCTAAAACAGATGGGTCATTTAAAATGTCTGAAATAGCATTTTCTCCAAGTGTATTCACAATATTTTGAGCTGTTTTTTTACCTATTCCTTTAAATAAATCACTAGATAAATAGCTAATAATAGCCTCTTTGGTTTGAGGCAGCTCTTTTTCAAACGTTTCAGCTTTTAACTGTTTACCATATTTAGGATGTGAAACGACTTGACCTTTAAAAGTATAAACATCGCCTTCAGCAATTTCTGGAAAGAACCCTACAACTGTAGGCATAGAATCAAAATCTTCATTAGATTCTATCGTATCTACTTTTAAAACAGTATAAAAATTGTCTTTGTTTTGAAACAAGATAGCATCTACAGTACCTTTAATCATTGAATTATTGAATAATGTAGGGTTGTCCATTTAATTACTCCTCCTCTGCGATGGATTTAAACGTTTTGATGGCATGTTGACTCATCAAATGTTCTGGGTTGATAGCAACTGCACGTTCAAAATATTCGATAGCACATTCAGTATCCTCTGTTAACATATAAGTTGCTAGACCTAAGTTATATAAAGCGTCTGTATGTTTGTCATCTAATGAGACTACATACTGTAATTGTGAAACAGCCTGTTCGTACATTTCTAAGTGACATAATACCAATCCATATTGAAATTGTACCTCTACATCCTTACGATTATCTTTTTCAGCAGCAGTCATTAAAAAGGGAAGTGCTTCTGTAAATGCTTCTAACTGGTTAAACGACATACCTATCATATAATTGGTGTCGATTTCGTCAACTTTATATTGTAATGCTTGTTGGTATAATTTAACCGCTTCTTTATATCGCCCTTCATTATAATAAACATTAGCTAAATTGTAATAAACAGCCCCATTTTTTGGGTCAATGGTTAGTGCTTTTTGGAAAAACTTTTCCGCTTTATCTATTTCACCCGCTTCAGCGATTAATATACCTGCATTGATATAATTTTCTACTTCATTCGGGTTTGCTTCTATATTTTCGAATAATGCTGTTAAAGCTTGCTCAAAATTACCTTGTTTAATCAATGTATAAATTTGTTCTTGATTCATGCTATCCCTCTCTCTCAACATCTTATTATAACATTTAAGAATGAAAAAACAGTAAAAAGGAGTAAGTCACAAATCAAAAATTTAAAATTTGATATTGTATGCTTACTCCTCAAAATACGATTAAACTATGAAACTTTATATTTAATTAACAATATAGCAATGTCATTTTGCTATTTTAATCATTACGAAGCATTTAATTAATTTGTTTAAACAACATAACTTAATTGACCTGATGTTTTATATACATCATCTATAGTAGCGCCACCTAGACAAACATCGCCATCATATAAAACGACTGATTGACCTGGCGTAATTGCGCGAACAGGTTCGTCAAATGTTACTCGAATTGCATTATCATGCTCTTTTTGAACAAAAACTTTAGTATCTTTTTGACGATATCTAAATTTCGCTGTACATTCAAATCCATTTTCTAAATCAACAGGGTTAACAAATGAAATATCTGAAGCAATCAAATAGTCACTGTAAAGCGCTTCATGATGAAAACCTTGTTCTACATATAAGACATTATCATTTAAATTTTTGCCTACTACAAACCAAGGGTCTCCATCTCCACCTATACCTAGACCGTGACGTTGACCGATAGTATAGTACATTAATCCTGCATGTGTACCTATTTTCTTACCAGTTAAAGTTTTCATTTCACCTGACTGTGCGGGTAGATATTGAGATAAAAATGTTTTGAAGTTACGTTCACCGATAAAACAAATACCAGTTGAATCTTTTTTCTTAGCTGTAGCTAAATCTTGTGCTTCTGCAATTCTACGCACTTCTTTTTTATCAATATCGCCAATTGGGAACATTACTCTAGATAATTGTGATTGTGATAATTGATTTAAGAAATAAGTTTGATCTTTATTATTGTCAACGCCCCTCAACATTTCAACATGTCCATCTTCATGACGTCGTACACGAGCATAATGTCCAGTTGCTACATAATCTGCACCTAACTTAAGCGCATGCTCTAAAAATGCTTTGAATTTAATCTCTTTATTACACATCACATCAGGATTTGGTGTACGGCCTTTTTTATATTCATCTAAGAAATAAGTAAACACTTTATCCCAATATTCTTTTTCAAAATTAACTGCATAATATGGTATACCTATTTGATTACATACAGCTATAACATCATTATAATCTTCTGTAGCTGTACAAACACCATTTTCATCCGTATCATCCCAATTTTTCATAAAAATACCAATGACATCATAACCTTGCTCTTTTAATATATGTGCTGTTACGGAACTGTCTACGCCACCTGACATGCCTACTACAACACGTGTATCTTTATTTGACAACTAAACTTCCTCCTTGAATTTATGATAAATTTTGTGAATTTCGGTAACTAAATATTTAATTTCTTGTTCGGTCGTTTGTTCATTAAAACTAAATCGCACAGAATGATTCGCTCTTGTATCGTCATCATACATTGCTACTAAAACATGTGAAGGTGATGTAGAACCTGCAGTACATGCTGAACCAGAAGCTACATATATATTAGCTAAATCTAACAATGTTAACATAGTTTCCACATCAATAAATGGAAAATACAAATTAACAATATGACCAGTAGTATCAGTCATTGAACCATTTAATTCAAAAGGCACTGAACGTTCTTGTAAAGATACAAGAAATTGGTTTTTTAAATTCATCAAATGGACATTGTTTTCATCTCTATATTGGTTTGCTAGTTTTAAAGCTTCAGCCAATCCGACAATTTGAGGTACGTTTTCTGTACCTGCTCTTCTTTTCACTTCTTGTTCTCCACCTAATTGTGGAAACTTAATGTTTGTACCTGATTTTATTAGTAATACACCGACACCCTTTGGTCCACCAAATTTATGTGCCGTAATACTCATTGCATCGATATCAAATTCATGAAAATCTATGTCTAAGTGCCCTATAGCTTGTACAGCATCTACGTGAAATAAAGCATTTGAATGACTAACAATTTCATCAATATCGTACATTGGTTGCACTGTGCCAATTTCGTTATTAACAAACATGATTGAAACAAGGATTGTCTCATCAGTCATTGCACTTTTCAATTGTTCTAACGATATCAGACCTTCTTCATCTACATCAAGGTATGTTACATCAAAACCTTCTTTTGCTAATTGTTCAAAAACATGGAGTACAGAATGATGTTCTATTTTAGTTGTTATAATATGCTTACCCTTATCTTGGTTTGCATACGCAATACCTTTAATCGCTGTATTATTAGATTCTGTTGCGCCACTAGTAAAAATTACTTCACTAGGCTTCGCATTGAGTTGTTTAGCTACAAAACGACGAGACTCATCTAAATATTTACGTGCATCTCTACCTATACTATGTATAGAAGACGGATTACCGTAATGTGTTGTATAGATTTCCATCATTTTATCTATTACTTGTTGTTTAACAGGCGTTGTAGCAGCATAATCTGCATATACTTCCATGTTTGACACTCCTTACAAATTTATCAATGTTCCAATGATAGCACCATCTAATTAATTTTTCTAGTTGTCTGTTTCAAAATGACCATTTTCATCTATCATTTCATATTCATCTAACAATGTTAATGTTTCGTTTACATTTGATTTTGTCTTTTTATTTTGGGTTAAGTTATATAATTTTTTATTTCTAATTTCCCAGTGTGTCGCTTTAAACCTAGCTTGAAAATACTCATCATGGCTCACAACTAATACTTGACCGTTAAAACTTTTTATCATATTTAAAATTAAGTCCTGTGTTGAAATATCAAAATAATTAGTTGGCTCATCTAAAATTAATAAATTGGCACCAGAGCAATATAGCAGTACAAATTGAAATCTACTTTTCTCTCCCATAGATAATTGACCAATTGGTGCATTAATTTTTTCCTCTTTAAAACCAAATGAAGCTAATATAGTTTGCGCTTCGCTTCTTGATATTTTATTCGTACTTAATAGCATCATCAGTGGAGATTCTGCTTCATTCAAATTTTTGTTCGTCTGATCGAAATATCCAATTTTTAGTGAAGGTGTGATTTTTAAATGTCCTTGATTAGCAAATATCTTTTGTCTGATAATCGCAATTAAAAGAGATTTTCCGCTTCCATTTGGTCCCGTTATTAATACGTTTTCTTTTTGTTTCATTTCGAAATGCGCATGTTCAAATACATGATGTTCACTTATAACAACATTGAAGTCATCAAAATGAATTAAAAAACGCTTACGTAATTGGGCTTCATGATTAAAATGATAATGTTTTTGTTCGTTATCTGGCTGGTTTATGGTCTTCTCATTTAATTTTTCGGTCATTTGTTTTTCTTTTACTTTAGCCTTTTGAGCTAACTTACTAAGCTTCTTCTGCTCAATAGGGCTACGAACACTTGCTTTTTGTCGTGCTGAATGATGCCATGTTTGGATTCGTTGTATCGTGCGATTAAGTTCTGCTATTTCTTTTTGTTGCTTTTCGTACATATTTTGTTGTGTTTGTAACGTTAAATCTTTAATTTCACGGTACTTGGAATAATTACCATTATATTTATTCGTTTTTTCAGATGTTACTTCAATGACATGAGTCGCTGTTTGATCGATAAAATCACGCTGGTGTGATACATAAACAATCGTACGTTTTGATTTTTGAATTTTTCTAATCAGTTGTTCCAACATTTCTAAATCTAAATGATTCGTGGGTTCATCCAGTAAGATCAGTGGTTTGTTTGACATGAATGCTTTTAATAACGCCAGTCGTGTTTGTTGACCACCACTTAAATCTTGAATTTGTTTTTCTAAATCTTTTTCTGTTAAATTCATTTGATTCGCTTGCGTAATAATACTCTGTTCAAATTCGTAACCATTTAATGCACTATAGTCTGCAATATATTCATAATTGTCTTCAAGTTTTTGCTTTATCTGCAATATTTCGGGGTTTATTTCCATTACATAATCTAACCCTGTTAAGTGTTCATAAGCTAACATATTTTGGTACATTAAATAAGTTTCATCTTTATATTTCGATTTTATCGCTTCTAACAAAGTCGTTTTGCCTACGCCATTGTTACCTATCATTGCAATATGTTCGCCTTTATCAATTTGAATTTCTACAGAGTTAATTAAATTTTTACCAAATTTTTCAAATGGTTTTTGAACAAAATAAAAAGACATACCAATTCCCTCTTTCTTAAGGGATACGACATGCCTTAACAATCCGAACATTATTTATGTTAGGTACTTGAGTGATGATTTTGCATTAAGACATGGTCTTATCCCATATATTACTTTTTTGATTAAATAATTGATATTGTTTGTTTTCATGAGATTTATTCATTGTCTTAATAAGGCCACCTAACTTTTTAATTTCATATAGTATAACAGTGAGCAATTTCTTACGCAAGTTTTATTTAGACTGTTATACTGCAATATATTAATATATTTAAGGAGGACATAGTGAAATGAGCGATATTAAATTATCTGCACTTAATCTAGTTCCAATTAGAGAAGGTCAATCCGACCAAGATGCAATTAGTGATATGGTTAAATTAGCACAAAATTTAGAAGAACTGGATTATGAAAGATATTGGATTGCAGAACATCATAACGCACCTAACCTTGTCAGTTCAGCCACTGCGTTATTAATACAACATACATTAGAACATACTTCTAAAATAAGGGTAGGCTCTGGTGGCATCATGTTACCTAATCATGCACCTCTCATTGTTGCAGAACAATTTGGGACAATGGAAACTGTATTTCCAGATCGCGTTGATTTAGGTTTAGGGCGTGCGCCAGGTACTGATATGATGACTGCAAGTGCGTTACGTAGAGATCAACACAATGGCGTTTATGAATTCCCTGAAGAAGTAGAACAACTTGCAACTTATTTTGGTCCAGGTAATCAACAAACGTATGTCCGTGCATATCCAGCCGTTGGTAAAAATGTACCTCTTTATATATTGGGTTCTTCAACTGATTCTGCACACTTGGCTGCACGCAAAGGATTACCTTATGTCTTTGCAGGTCATTTTGCACCACAACAAATGAAAGAAGCAATTGAAATTTATAAAGAACTATTTGAACCTTCAGAGGTATTAAGCAAGCCATATGTGATTGTTTGCTTAAATGCCATCGTTGCTGATACAGATACACAAGCAGAATATCTGGCAACAACACAGGCTCAGGTAATGGTAAGCATTACTAGAGGAAGAATGCAACCTGTACAACCACCAACTGACGATTTAAAGGGACTACTCACGCCTACTGAATATGAAATTGCCAAACAACGTATGCAAAGTTCACTCATCGGTTCTGAAGAAACGGTTAAACAAAAATTACAATCATTTATTGATGAATATGGTGAAATAGATGAATTAATGGCAATTAGTTACATCTATGATCAAGAAGCACAACTTGAATCGTATCGTAAACTTAAAAATATTATTTCAACTTTTTAATTAAATATAGAAAAGCCCAGTTTCTAGTTAGAAACCTGGGCTTTTCTATATTTAAGCGAATAAACTTAAACTTTAAAGACAATTTTATTTTTTGTCGTCTTTTTTATCTTTGTCATCTTTTTTATCGTCACTGCCACCAGTGAAATTATCGATTTGTTCAGATGCTTGCTTTGCTTTTTCGTTATCCGTATCTTTTAATTTATCAGAAACATTTTTTGCAGTTTCTTTTGCTTTATTCAAGAAATCAGACATAATAAAACCACCTTTTTAGTATTAGTTACCGATTATTATTTTTTAAATTTATCGATAACTTCATTTGCTTTATCTTTTGCATTTTCTACTACTTCTTTGGCTTTACCAGAAGTTTTATCTTCTTTACCTTCTTTTTCTAAGTCTTTATTGTCGGCAACATTACCAACTGTTTCTTTAACGTTTCCTTTTGCTTGTTCGAATTTATTTTCATCTGCCATAAATAATACCTCCTTAGCAATGTATTTATTAAATACCACAATACTTAAGACGTAAACATTTAAAACAAATTTTTTTAAGTATTTTCAGTTAATGACAAAGAAACGTTTTAATAAATAACAATTTTACATCTTATATATAGAACATATATCCATCTAAATTATTAGTTTCATTATAATCTGCTAAATATTTTAAAGTTGTATTATCTAATACTTCTCTAACTGCATCTCTCATTCTAATCCAAAGTTGTTTTTGCGCAGGAGGTTCAGAATCAATACTTTCTACAAATGTAATTGGTCCTTCTAACAAACGAATAATGTCACCAGCAGTAATTTCTTCAGCTGATACTCTCAATTGATAACCACCTTTTGCTCCACGAACACTTCGGATTAAACCAGCATTTCTTAATGGACCTACGAGTTGTTCTAGATAAAGATCACTTAAATTATTTTCTTCAGCTATAGATTTTAACGAAACACATCCTTGCCCTTGCTTTTTGGCTAAAGATATCATTAGTGTTAAGCCATATCTGCCTTTTGTTGATATTTTCATTATATAACCTCACTTAATTCGAATACTATATATTAACATTCTATCATTTTTTACGTTAAGATAATATTAGAAAGGTGTGAAAGATTGTGACGAACGAACCACTCGCTTCAAGAATGCGACCAAATAATATTGATGAAATTATTTCACAAGATCACTTAGTTGGTGATAAAGGTATTATACGTAGAATGGTCAATACCAAACGACTATCATCCATGATTTTTTATGGTCCACCTGGAATTGGTAAAACGAGTATTGCTAAAGCAATTTCAGGTAGTACTCAATTTAAATTCCGTCAGCTAAATGCTGTTACAAATACTAAAAAAGATATGCAACTCATTGTTGAAGAAGCAAAAATGTCTGGACAAGTCATTTTATTATTAGATGAGATACACCGTTTAGATAAAGCTAAACAAGATTTTTTACTACCGCATCTCGAAAGTGGAAAAATTGTGTTGATTGGTGCTACAACATCAAATCCATATCACGCAATTAATCCTGCAATTCGATCAAGAGCGCAAATTTTCGAATTATATCCATTAGATGATAATGATATAAAAATTTCTTTAGAAAGGGCTCTCCACGATGAATCACGTGGATTAGCTTCATACAATCCAGTCATTGATGAAGATGCGATGAATTATTTCACTACACAAAGCCAAGGTGACGTTAGAAGTGCACTGAATGCTTTAGAATTAGCTGTGCTCAGTGCTGAAGTTAAAGAAAATCAAAGACATATTACATTAGAAGATGCTAAAGATTGCTTGCAAAAAGGTGCTTTTGTCAGTGATAAAGATGGTGATATGCATTACGATGTGATGAGTGCATTTCAAAAGTCAATTCGAGGAAGTGATGTAAATGCAGCATTGCATTATTTAGCACGTTTAATAGAAGCTGGAGACCTACCCACCATTGTCAGAAGATTATTAGTGATTAGTTATGAAGACATAGGTTTAGCTTCACCTGGTGCAGGCCAACGAACTTTAGCAGCAATTGAATCTGCTGAAAGACTAGGATTTCCAGAAGCAAGAATTCCTTTGAGTCAAGCGGTAATTGAATTGTGTCTGTCTCCTAAATCTAATTCTGGAATCACTGCTATCGACGCAGCACTGTCAGATATTCGAAAAGGTCATGTAGGACAAATTCCCGACCATTTAAAAGATGGTCATTACTCAGGTGCCAAAGCTTTGGGTAGAGCAATAGGTTATAAGTATCCTCATAATTATGATAATGGATTTATCGCACAACAATATTTGCCTGATAAATTAAAAAACAAAATTTACTATACACCTAAAACAACATCAAAAACAGAACAACAGCTTAAATCTATTTTTGACAATATCAACAAGGCACAACAAAATAATCATTAGTTTAAGGTTATATCAAACAACCGCGTTAACACATTTGAAATGACTTCCTGTGTTAACGCGGTTCGTTGATATCTTTATTTATCTTTGATTCTTGTTACAGGTATATCTTTGAGTATGTCATTAACCACATAGCTTGCACATATCAACCCCACAACACTGGGTACAAATGCATTTGATGAGGGTGGCATTTGCCCTTTCCTAGTTGGTGCATTTGCATCGCCAACTGTTTCTTTGACATCTTCTCTTATAACGATTGGACTTTCATCTGAAAATACTACAGGTATCCCTTTGTATATACCTAATTTTTTCAATTTACGACGTATCAATTTAGCCATTGGATCCATATAAGTTTTAGAAATATCTGCAATTTGGAAACGTGTCGGATCTGTTTTATTTGCGGCACCCATACTCGAAATTACAGAAATACCTCTTTCAAGACATTCTTTCATAAGATGAACTTTATATATCAGTGTATCACTTGCATCTATAAAATAATCGATATCATAGTTATTAAACAAGGCTTCGTATGTTTCTTCTGTATAAAACATATGGAGTGATGTAACTTCACATTCAGGATTGATTAATTTGATGCGCTCTTCCATTAATGTGACTTTACTTTGACCTATTGTAGATGTTAAAGCATGTAACTGTCGATTGACGTTCGTTATATCAACATCGTCTTTGTCTATTAATATAATATGACCTATATTCGTACGCGCTAATGCTTCAGCTGCAAATGAGCCAACGCCTCCTACCCCTAAAACAACAACGGTTTTTTGTTTTAATAATTCTAAACCCTCTTTGCCGTATGCCAATTCATTTCTTGAAAATTGATGTTTCATTTTTAAACTCCTTATTTAGCGAATACTATAATCATAACATTTTTACGATCCGATTAATTGTAAAACAATAAATTATAACGATAAAAAAAATACGCAAGACCGAAGTCTTGCGTACCGATAGAGTCCGTGCGTGCCGTAGTTATAAATTGCTTGATCATTCGGCCTGCTATTAACAGGTGGGTGCCCTGTTTCTTGTTTTGCAAGTCCTCCTTAAGAGGCGTGTGCGCTGCAAGAAAACCTATTGGGCTCCCGGATCAAAGAGTGTTAGGCCCAAATATGAAGCAAACTTACGAACACTACAGATGACTACCTTATGCAAGTATAATAACACATTATTAGAATTTAGCAAGAATAAAGACTTAATAAAAATTAATGTCTAATTCTTAATGAGAGTTCTTCCAATTGATTTTCTGATACTTCACTAGGTGCATTTGTTAATAAACAAGTTGCAGATGCAGTTTTAGGGAATGCAATTGTGTCACGTAAGTTTGTACGTCCAGTTAACAACATAACTAAGCGGTCTAAGCCTAAAGCAATACCGCCATGTGGTGGCGCACCATATTTAAATGCATCTAATAAGAAACCAAACTGTTCTCTAGCTTGTTCTTCAGTAAATCCTAATACTTCAAACATTTTTGATTGTAAATCTTCATTGTGAATTCTAATTGAACCGCCACCAAGTTCATAACCATTTAAAACAATATCATATGCATTAGCTTGAGCATTTTCAGGTTCAGTATCTAATTTGCTAATATCTTCTTGTTTCGGTGCTGTAAATGGATGGTGTGCAGCAGTATAACGTTTTAACTCTTCATCGTATTCAAGTAATGGCCAATCTGTTACCCACAAGAAATTCAACTTACTTTCGTCGATTAAATCTAGTTCTTTAGCCAATTTTAATCTAAGTGCACCTAAGCTTTGAGCTACAACATTAGGCTTGTCAGCTACAAATAAGACTAAATCTCCAGATTGCGCACCAGTCAAGGCTTTTAATTTTTCAACATGGTCTGCTTCAAAGAATTTAGCTATAGGGCCATTTAAACCTTCATCAACTACTTTAACCCATGCCAAACCTTTGGCACCATATATATTAACAAATTCAGTTAAAGCATCAATATCTTTTCTAGTATAATTATCAGACGCACCTTTAGCTACAATTGCCTTCACTTGTCCATCGTTATTTACTGCATCTTTGAAGACTTTAAAGTCCATGATTTCACCAAGTTCTGAAACATTCATTAATTCCATACCAAATCGTGTATCTGGTTTATCAGAACCAAAACGCGCCATTGCTTCATCATAAGTCATTCTTGGGAATGGACGAGGCACTTCCACTTCTTTTACATCTTTTACAACTTTTTGTAACATTTCTTCACCCATGTCCATGACATCTTCTTGATCAACAAAGCTCATTTCAATATCAACTTGCGTAAATTCTGGTTGACGGTCTGCACGTAAATCTTCATCACGGAAACATTTAACAATTTGATAATATTTATCAAAACCACTAATCATTAACAATTGTTTAAATATTTGTGGTGATTGAGGTAATGCATAAAATTCACCTTCATGAACACGAGATGGTACTAAATAATCTCGCGCACCTTCTGGTGTTGACTTAGTTAACACTGGTGTTTCAATATCATAAAAACCTTCACCATCTAAATATTGTCTAATTGAACGTGTCGTTTGATGTCTCATCTTAAACGTTTGTGCTAATTCTTGACGTCTTAAATCTAAATATCTATATTTTAGTCTTATATTTTCATCCACATTTTGATTATCCTCATTTAAGGCAAAAGGTGGTGTTTCAGCTTTATTAATAATCTCAATATCTGATACTTGTACTTCAACTTGACCTGTAGCAATTTTGGGATTTACTGTTTCTGGGTCACGTTTTTTTACAATACCTTTTACTTCAACTACATACTCAGATCTAATTGTTTCAGCTATACGTAATGCTTCTTCAGAAAAATCTGGATTAAACACAATTTGTACATAACCTTCGCGGTCACGTAAATCTACAAAGATCAGTCCACCTAAATCTCTACGATTGTGTACCCAACCTTTTAATATAACTTCTTGTTCTAATAGTGATTCAGTCACTAAACCACAATATGTTGTACGCTTACTCATGATATCTTCTCCTTAATTTCTAAAATAGTTAACAAGTTCGTTCAAATCAATACGTTCTGATTCCCCGGTCTCCATATTTTTTACATTAATATTTTTTTCTGCTAACTCTTGATCGCCAATCACAACAGTATATTTGGCATTTAATCTATCAGCTTGTTTCATTTGCCCTTTCACTTTACGTTCCATATAATCTTTGTCCGCTTTCACACCATTTTGACGTAAATCATTTAATAATTTTACTGCATAACGGTCTGCTTCTTGACCCATCGTAACGATAAATAAATCAAAGTCGTGGTCTACGTCTAATTCAATGCCTTCTTCTTCTAAAGCCATTAATAATCTCTCAATACTAAGTGCAAAACCAATACCAGTTTGACTTGGACCATCTAACAATTCAAGTAAACCATTATAACGGCCACCCCCACATAATGTCGTAATTGCACCTTCATAATTCGGATTATCAATCATAAGTTCAAATGCTGTGTGTGTATAATAATCTAGACCTCTTACTAAGTTAGGATCTTCTTCATATTCAATGTCTAAATCATTTAAATGTTGTTTTACTTCCTCAAAATAAGTCTTTGAATTAGCATTTAAATATTCCGTAATTCGTGGTGCGGTTTTAACTGATTCTTTATCTTTATCAATCTTACAATCTAAAATTCTCATTGGATTCGTGTGCAGGCGTGCTTGGCAATCTTTACAAAAATCGCCAATTACTGGTTCAAAATGTTTAACCAAAGCTTCATTATATTCTTTACGAGAATCAATATCTCCAATACTATTAATGACTAATTTTAAATGTTTAAGACCAAATGACTGATAGATATGCATGACCATTGCCAAAATTTCAGCATCGATACTTGGATTTTCTGCACCTATGGCTTCTACACCAAATTGTGTAAATTGACGATAACGACCTTTTTGTTTTCGTTCATACCGGAACATTGGCCCATTGTAGTACAATTTTATTGGTTGATTAGGTAACCCTTGCATTTTATTTTCAATATATGAACGTACGACTGCAGCAGTACCTTCAGGTCTCAGAGTGATACTGCGATCACCTTTATCTTTGAATGTATACATTTCTTTTTGCACGACATCCGTTGAATCACCAACACCACGTGCAAATAATTCAGTACTTTCAAATATCGGTGTACGGATTTCTTCATAATTATATAATTCCATCAATTCATCTAATTTTGCTTCAATATATCGCCATTTTTTTGTTTCACTTGGTAAAATATCTTGTGTTCCTCTAGGAATATTTATCATAAAACCTCTCCTTTTATACAATAAAAAGTCCCTTGCATAACTATTCAGTTATACAAGGGACGAATATCCGTGTTGCCACCCTAATTGGTTATAAAAAGTTATCAATGAATTTTTTCTAACCCACTTCATACGGATAACGTTCGTCACACGGCTTTAATTTCATAAAGCACCTCTTCTTGTGTTTTTATAACTAAACTACTAAGCATAATTTTCCAGCCACGAATTATGTCTCTACACATTTAAAAATGTTGACGTTTCATTTAGCATAGTCAAGAATAATAACGGTTTTAATATAGAATTCATATTTAATAATAACGAGTTATTGATTAATATGCAACCTTTTTATTCTGAAAAATATGCACGTAAACCATCGACAACTGCTTGTTCAACAATATGGCGATGTAATTGGTTTGTTATCATATTTTCATCGGTTGGGTTGCTAATATAACCTAACTCTAATAAAACAGCGGGTACATTCGTCTGTCTCAATACTTGGAAGTTTTCTTGTCTAGCGCCTTTATTTGTCAGTAAGGCTTTCTTTTGTATGTACATATTTAATGTTTCTGCAAGTGCCTCTTGGTTGTTTTTAAGCCAATAAACTGTCGTTCCATTAGCTTTAGAAGATTTGAGTGAATCGTTATGTATACTGATAAAAGCATCACCTTTAATATTACGATCGTCCAAGCTCACATAACTATCTGAACTTCTCGTCATATTTACAGTAGCACCTTCTTTTTCAAGCAGTTTTTTCATTTCTTTAGCTGTCTTCAGTGTGTAAACTTTTTCAGTACTTTTCTTTTTTGTATTACTTGAAGCACCCTGGTCACTTCCTCCATGACCAGGATCAAGTACAATTGTTTTATCTTTTAGTGGTTTCTCGTTTGCGTTCGCATCTGCCTGAATATTTAGATTTGTATGCCAACCAGCCACCCATCCTTTATCTTTATGATTACTTGACTCTACTTCTATCCATTTACCAGACTTACCAATTTTATTATAACTTTGACCTTGGTTTGCCGGTTTAATAGTTGGATATACAGCATTAGGACCTGTTCTCAAATCAGTATCTTCAGTGATATATATCGTATTCGAATCTTCATCATTATGATTTAGAAAAGCGATGAGCATAAAAATAAATATGACAAATGCTAACGCAACAATTAGCGTTGGAAAATTTTTAAAATTATGTTTATCTAGCCAAGTATTGATTGTTTTCATACGATTTTGCCATCCTGACTTTCATAAATAATCGTCACTGGTCCATCGTTAGCAATATTTACAAGCATATCTGTACCAAATTCACCTGTTAATACATTTATGTGATAATCGCGTAAAGCATCATTAAATTTTTCATAAAGTTCATTAGCTTTATCTGGCGGCATTGAATTGGTAAACCCAGGTCTATTGCCTTTTCTTACATCTGCATATAGTGTGAACTGTGAGATAGAAAGAATCTCGCCTTGTACTTGTTGCAAATTCAAATTAAGTTTGCCATTATCATCTTCAAACAATCGGGCATTCACGATTTTTCTTACTAATGTATCAATATCAGCTTCTGTAGATGATTTACCTACTCCAACAAACAAACAATAGCCTTTATTAATTTTATTATCTATTGAACCATTAGAAACAGATGCTTCTTTCACTCTTTGAACTATAATCTTCATGTATGTTTCACCTCTAATTCCAAACTCTTGTTACTGTGTAAACATCACCAAGCTGTTTTATTTTATCAACAACTTGATAGACTTCATTTACATTTTTCACCATAACACCAATATTAATGATTGCATTTTTATCAATATCTGAACGACCAGAAACTTTAACTAAGTTACTTTTAGTGGAATTAACGGCTTGTAAAACTTCATTTAATAAACCATTGCGGTCATAAGCTGTAACTTCTAAGTCAACCTGATATCGTTGTGTCGCATCTTTAGAGCGTACCCATTCGACACTAATTAATCTGTCTTTTTCATTTTTGATATTAGGGCAATCCGTTCGATGCACTTTAATACCATGACCTTTAGTGATATATCCAACAATATCATCACCAGGGATTGGATTACAACATTTTGATAATTTAATCAGTACATTTTCAATTCCTTCAACGTAAACGCCACTATCTGTAGTAATGTCGTCCTTAATGGGCACAGATTTTTGTACTTCTTGTACTGAATTCAAGGCTTTTTGTTTGTCTTGAATCCGTTGTTTTTCAGTTAACTTATTTACGATTTGTAAAGCAGTCACGCCACCAAATCCTACTGCAGCAAATAAATCTTCTTCGTTAGAAAAATTATATTTATCTTTTACAACTTCTATATTATCATCCGTTAAGACTGCATCTACTCGGTAACCCTGATCTTTTATTTCTGCTTCGACCATAAACTTACCTTTTTCAATATTAGAAGATCGATCTTGTTTTTTAAAGAAACTGCGTATCTTACTTTTGGCACTAGAAGATTTAACAATTTTCAACCAATCACGACTTGGACCGTAAGAGTGCTTACTTGTTCTGATCTCAACGATATCACCGGTTTTCAGCACATAATCTATTGGTTCAATTTTCCCATTGACCTTAGCACCAATCATCTTATTTCCTACCTCGCTATGTACAGCATATGCAAAATCGATTGGCACAGCACCATAAGGTAACTCTATTACATCACTTTCTGGTGTAAAGGCATATACTTTATCGCTTTGTAAATCAAATTTTAAAGTTTCCATAAACTCTTCTGCATCGGTCGTAGTACTATCCGTTTCAGCAAGTTCTTTGATCCAATTTAATTTTTTATTGAAATTTTGTGTTTTCTCAGTAACTTTTTTACCTTCTTTATATGCCCAATGTGCTGCAACCCCATGTTCTGCAATTTCATGCATTTCATAAGTTCTTATCTGAATTTCTAAAGGATCGCCATTGGGTCCAACGACCGTAGTATGTAGAGATTGATACATATTTTGCTTCGGCATAGCAATATAATCTTTAAATCTACCAGGCATAGGTTTCCATAGTGTATGCACAAGACCCAATACAGCATAGCAATCGTTGATTGAATTAACGATGATTCTAATAGCTAATAAATCAAATATTTGATCAAATTGTTTCTTTTGTTTAACCATTTTTCTATAAATACTATATATATGTTTAGGTCTACCATTAATATCGCCGATTATATTCATTTTTCCCATTTCTGTATCTATGCGATTGATAGCATTTTGTATATATTCTTCTCGTTCACTACGTTTTTTCTTCATGAGATTAACGATTCTGAAATATTGCACACTATCAATATATCTAAGTGCTGTATCTTCTAATTCCCATTTAATCGTATTAATCCCCAATCTATGTGCTAAAGGGGCATAGATTTCTAAGGTTTCTTTTGAAATCCTTATTTGTTTCTCTCGTGGCATTGCTTTCAATGTTCTCATATTATGTAACCGATCCGCTAATTTAACAAGAATAACACGGACATCTTTAGCGATAGCAATAAATAGCTTGCGATGGTTCTCTGCTTGCTGTTCTTCTTTAGAACGATATTTTACTTTTTTTAGCTTCGTCACGCCTTCTACGATTATGGCAATTTCTTCATTAAACATGCCTTTTACATCATCAAACGTATAAGGTGTGTCCTCAATCACGTCATGTAAAAAACCTGCAACAATGGTTGGACCATCTAAATGCATTTCGGTTAAAATCCCAGCTACTTGTATAGGATGCATAATATATGGCAAGCCATTTTTACGAAATTGACCTTCGTGTGCCTCATAAGCTAGATGGTAACTTTTCAATACATATTCATAATCTTCTTTTGACAAATATGATTTTGCTTTAGATAATACTTCGTCCACACTGTATGGATATTCATTGTTCACTTAAGACACCCCTATACTAAATATTAATCATGATTAGATACCCAGTATTATTTTATATCGATTGTAACGTATTTTTACGCTATTAGGTCAAATTATGTATAATAGTTATATAATACTACATGTTATTAAATAAATAAATGCGTACCTTTGACAATTGGCAAAATGTAGTTGAATTTTATTTTTTTTAATACACATAAAAGATGTTTCAGTTAATTAATCATAAATACTATTTTAATAAATATAAAGAGCCAAATGAAATCATCTTAAATGTTTTCATTTGGCTTTAAAATTTCGTCAATTATAAATATTATTATTCATCATATGAGATTAAACTCATTACATCATACGCTTTAATTTTTTCAATACCTTTTAAATATTTTAATTCTATAATGAAAGCGATACCTACAACTATACCACCTAATTGTTCAACCAACTTAATTGCCGCTTCAATCGTACCACCTGTAGCTAGTAAATCATCCGTAATCAACACACGTTGCCCTGGTTTAATTGCATCTTTGTGCATAGTTAATACATTTGTGCCATACTCTAAATTATACTCATACCGAATGACTTCTCTAGGAAGTTTGCCTTCTTTTCGCACTGGTGCAAAGCCAATACCCATTGAATATGCGACAGGACAGCCAATGATAAAACCTCTAGCCTCTGGTCCTACAACGACATCAACATCTCGTTGTTTTGCATATTTAACAATTTGATCCGTTGCATATCCGTAAGCTTCACCGTTGTCCATTATTGTTGTGATATCTTTGAAGTTAACCCCTGGTTGTGGCCAGTCTGAAACTTCAGATACATATTGTTTTAAATCCATACAAACTTCCTCCTATTATTGTACCAATTCATCTTTTATCCATTGCTTTAAGCGATTAAAATCTTCATAAAGCAATAACTTTTCAACTTCAATTCTATCAATACGACTTTGATAATATTTACTTGAAGCAATATCACGTTTCGTTGAAACATCTTTTAATTTGATTATACCATCTTCAACTTGAATAAACTCTAAATCCAAGAAAACTTTCAAGATAAATTTAAGCATGTTTGGTTGAATATTTAAAAATTTACATAGTTGTACGCCTTCATTAGCTAAATTTGTTTCTTTTTTAGTAGCAAGTGCCTTAAAACATTGTTTAAATGTTTCCATTTTTGGCATACCTTCAAAGTATATTGATCTATCATGATTTAACACGAGATATATTTGGGATATATCAACAGTTTTTAATGTTGTTTTTAAATCATTTATAGACGTTGGCAGATCTCTAAAGACGTATTTTTCATAGTTATTACTAATTTCATCACCATAATAATGATAATTTTCACCTAACTTTTCACTTCTTTGATGAATTAAATAAGCAACATCCTTAGCATCAGCATTTAAATCATTTACTTTGTTTTTACTTCTATAGTCTAAAATCTGTAAATTATGACTCGCTAAATCTTCAATCATAAATTGAGGCGATTGAAATCCATTCCATTCATTAATTTGTAATGTGCCAATGACATTAATAGGCTGTTGTACACCCAATTCTTTTACTAAAGCACCATTTTGCCAAAAAATTGCTTGTAATTGACTTTCACCGATAACGAGTTTCAAATGTTTTTTCTCCTGACCAATGCCTTTAACTTGTTGTACAAGAACGTCTTGTAATTCAAAGCACGGGCTAGTGAAATCTGTGCCAAATGGTCGTAATCTCTGAATATCTTTGATGTTTTGTATCGTAATGTCACTTTCTGAAATCAATACATCAACTTTTTTACGTGGTTCAAGTGAAGTTGTTTTGGCTAATTGTGCCATCCACTCATTTAAACTGTTTTGTAGTTGTTGAATATTTTCTATAGGCATTGTGATCCCAGCTGCCATATGGTGACCACCGAATTTTGTAATTAACTGAGAATAATCACTTAAAATTTCAAACATCGACACTTGATCGATGCTTCGAGCTGAACCTTTTGCGTGATTTTGAGCTTCATCTATATTTAAAATTAATGTTGGTAGACTGTATGTTTCCACAATTTTTGACGCTACAATACCAAGTACACCCTCATGCCAATCTGCTTTGGCTAACAATAAAAATTTTGAGCCTTGCTGTACTTGTTCTTCTGCCATTACAAGTGCTTCTTCGGTAATTTGAGACACGATGTCTTTACGCTCTTGGTTAAAAAATTCAACTTGTTCGGCTAAAAACATCGCTTCATCTTCTGTTTCAGTCATTAGTAGCTCTGCAGCAAGTGCAGCATCTTCTAATCGACCAACAGCATTTAATCGAGGCCCTATAATAAACCCGACGGTCTCCTCGTTGATTTCATCATTATAACCTGCTTGGTTAAGTATAGCTTTTATTGATGGAGGACAATATTTATTTAATGATGCTAAACCGTTTTGAACCAATGTTCTATTTTCATCCGTTAAAGATACTAAATCAGCGATTGTTCCAATTGCAACCAAACCTAAAAAATAAACAGGTGGTTCTTCCAATAAACATTGAGCTAGCTTATAAGCAACGCCCGCACCACATAAATATTTAAAAGGATATTCAAACTCAGGATGCATTGGGTGGACAATAGCGTATGCATTAGGCATCGTTTTACCAATTTCATGGTGGTCTGTGACAATAACATCGACACCCAAGTCTTGAACCATTTGTATTTCATCATGGCCTTGAATACCATTATCTACGGTTATGATTAAAGATATCCCCTCATCATAGGCATTCTTAAAAGCCAATTCATTAGGACCATAACCTTCAGAAAAACGATTTGGTATATACCAACCTACATGGGCACCAAGTTCTTTCAATGTAGTGACCAATATAGTCGTTGAAGTAACACCATCCGCGTCATAGTCACCATATACTAAAATCTTTTGATTTTGATCTATCGCCACATTGATACGTTCAATAGCTTTTTCCATATCGCTCATCTTCCAAGGATCATGTGTCATTTGGACTCCTTCTAAAAGATTACGAATATCGGTTTCATCTGTAATACCTTTACTTTCCAAAACTTTTTTTACAATAGGAGTTAGCTTTAAATCTGCTGAAATATGATCTGATATTTCAACTTCAGGTAATTTAACGTCCCAATTATATTTTGATTTAATCATACTATTCTCCCTCATTTCCACAAGCAATTATACAAAAGAATCCAAAAAATAAAAAGTAGTAACCTTTAATTCAACCATAACTTAAAACTCCTATTCTTAATAGTTGAATAGTTTATGACATAAATAAATCATTTATCTATGAGTACATGCATAGTCAAAAATTACAATACATTCAATATAAAAAATGACTAATCCGCTTTTACCACGGATTAGTCATCTATTTTAGAAACGGGCTTTTTCTCCCATACTGATTTATGATTGATTTTTAAGTTAGTACCTATTAGATATTAATTATACTAATATTTTTTCATCATTTGATTTTTTCTCTTTATATACAATAAGTTTATTGTCGTCTGATTTTTTAAGCTGACGTTTTTTCATAATTCCCCATAAAGGAACAGCTATAAATACTGATGAGAACACACCAGATATTAAACCAATTAACAACGCTAATGAGAAATTGAAAATACTTGGTGCACCGAATGCTAATAGTGCAACTACGACAATAATCACTGTCAGCACTGTATTGATAGAACGCGTCATTGTTTGACGAATCGATCTATTGACAATATCATCGATTTGTTCAGGTTTCGTAATCACTTTTATTTTATGCAAGTTCTCACGCACCCTGTCAAACGTTACAATCGTATCATTAATTGAGTAACCAATGATAGTTAGCACGGCTGCAATAAATGTAATATCAACTTCTAATCTAAATAGACTGAAAACTGCCACAATCATAAATGCATCGTGTAATAATGCTAGTACTGAAGACAGTCCCATACGCCATTCAAATCTGAAAGTGATATAAATAATGATACCAATGGCAGCATATAATAATGCCATCATCGCATTTTTAGCCAATTCTTGACCTATAACTGGTGAAACAGTATTTACCGTTGGATCATTGCCAAATGATTTATCAATTGTGTTCTTAATTTTTGAAACTTCATCTTTAGATAAATCATTTTTAAATTGTACTGTTGCATTTTTACCATTTTCACCTAAAGAAACTTGTGTAGGTTTAAAATCTTGATCTTCAAGTGTTTTTGTCACTTTCGCTTCAGATATTTTATCTTTTGATTCAAAGTCAACTCTTGTACCACTTGTAAAATCAATACCTAAGTTTAGTTTGAAAATAAACAGTATCACTGCACCGACAATTAAAATTAGTACGCTTAGTGACAACAATGGCTTGGCTAACTTCATGAAATCCCAACGCTCATAAGGGGTTTTTAAATCATGAACTTCCTTACCTTCATTTATATCTGCAATATGATGCTTGTTCACACCAAACAACCAAGATGATTTTTTGAAGAAATTTGAAGAAACAAGCAATGATAGCAACCATCTGGATAAAAATACTGCTGTTACAAAAATCATTAATATGCCAAGTAACAACATCGTTGCGAAACCTTTAACAGAACTTTCACCAAAGAAGAACAATACAGCAGCAGCAATCACAGTTGTAAGCTGCGCATCTACTATGGTTAAGAATGAACTTTTATTCGCTTTTTTGTAAGCTTGTTTAAGTGTTCGTCCAATTTTCAGTTCATCTTTAATCCGTTCATACATGATAATATTCGCATCGACTGCCATACCGACACCCAGCACTAAAGCTGCAAGGCCTGGTAACGTTAAGACACCAGAAATGAAATTAAATGCTACTAATGTTAAGTAAATATAAACAGTAAGTGCAATAACAGCTACTAATCCTGGTAAACGATAGAAACCTAACATAAATAAATAAATAACTGCAATACCAATTGCCGCAGCAAATATGGTTTTATCTAATGCATCTTGTCCAAATTGTGCACCTACTGAATTTGAGTAAATTTCATTTAAATCTACAGGTAATGACCCGGAATTTAATAAATCAGCAATTTGTTTTGCTTCTTCAATCCCTTTTTCACCTTTAAATCCACCAGAAATTTCCACACTATCTGAATTGATAGGTTTGTCAACTGAAGCAGCAGACACGTATTTTGGATCTTTTTTATTCATTTCTTTATGGTAAGTATCACCTTTTTCGTGATCTAGCCATACAACCATGACATTTTCATCTTTTTTTGAAATTTCTTCTGTTACTTTTTTAAATTTATCACTATCTTTTAATTTAAAAGTAACCGCGGGCTGATTCGTATTTTGTTTGAATTCTTGTTTCGCTGAACCCTGTTGTATATCTTTACCCGTAAGTTTGATATTGTCATCAGCATCACGAATCGTTAAATTAGCTTGTGATGATAAAATTTCTCTAGCTTGAGATTGATTTTTTATACCTGCTAATTGTACACGGATTCTATTTTTATCTTCCACTTGAATTTTAGGTTCAGAAACCCCTAAAACGTTCACACGGTTTTCAAGTGTTTTTGCTGTGGCTTTGACAGCTTTATCATCAATTTTATCTCCTTTTTGTAAAGGATCAACTTGATATAAAACCTCAAAACCACCTTGTAAATCTAATCCGAGGCTGACATTTTTAACTACATTTTTATATGTAAGTCCTATCCCGCCTAACAATAGAACCACAAGTAATATAAATGCAACTATTCTACTACTCTTCTTCACTTGAACACCTCATTGTAAGCTTATGTTATAATTTTTTCAGAATTCAATCGCCATCTTTATCATTTACTCGACGATTAAACTTTTTCTCAATAACCTTACATATTTTAACACATTACATGTAGTGTAAAAACAAACTTAACTTATTTGTAACTTCTTTTTAAATGTAAGTGTTATCAATTGTAATGATTACTTAAGCTATATAAAATATTTGCTTTTGTCTATCTTTCATTATAACACCAACTATATCTTTAAAGTCCAATATCTTTAGGTTTTGTTAAACAAAAAACGAACTGATAGTATATATCAGTTCGTAATTATAACGTGATTTATGAAGGATCAACTTGTTTAATAGCTGGCTTTTCTAGAGTAATTTCTGTACCGTTGCCATTTAAAGTTAATACAACTGTAGTTTCGTCAACGCTACGTACAGTTCCTTTAATGCCACCTATAGTCGTAACGTGTTGTCCAGATGAAATCTGACTAATCATTTCACGATGCTCTTTAGCCTTTTTCTGTTGTGGTCTAATTAAGAAGAACCACATTAATACTAATAATAATATCGGTAATATCAATGAAGTAAATTGCATATAGTTATTGCTCCCTTTTAAAAGTTTTTTGGGTTTTCTACATTTAGTCCATACTGTTCAAAAAATTCTTCTTTAAAATCAAGTAAACGATCATCACGAATAGCTTGTCGGATGTTTTCCATTAATTTCAGCAAGAAATGTAAATTATGATAAGTAGTAAGACGGATACCAAAAGTTTCTTCTGCTTTTATTAAATGCCTTATGTATGCTCTACTATAATTTTTACAAGTATAGCAGTCACAATTATCATCAAGTGGACCTAAATCTTCAGCATATTTAGCATTTTTTATAGTAACACGGCCATGTGAAGTCATACATGTACCATTACGTGCAATACGCGTAGGTAATACACAATCAAACATATCCATACCTCGAATGCTACATTCTATTAATGCATCTGGCGAACCCACACCCATTAAATAGCGCGGTTTGTCATTAGGCATAAATTGTTGTGTATGCGAGACCATATCATACATTACTGGCTTTGGTTCTCCAACAGATAAACCTCCAATTGCATATCCAGGAAAATCCAACGCCACTAACTCTTCAGCGCTTTGTTGACGTAAATCTTTATATTCTCCACCTTGGATAATACCAAATAAAGCTTGATCTTCGGGTCTTTGATGCGCTTGTAAACATCTAGCAGCCCATCTACTTGTTCTTTCGATTGAATCTTTTACATATTTATATTCAGCTGGCATAGGTGGACATTCATCAAATGCCATCATAATATCTGAACCAAGGTCATTTTGAATCTGCATTGATTTTTCAGGACTCAAGAATAATTTCGAACCATTAGTATGATGACGGAATTCAACACCTTCTTCAGTAATTTTTCTTAAATTACTTAAACTAAATACTTGAAAACCACCTGAATCTGTCAGTATTGGACCATTCCAGTTCATGAACTGATGTAATCCCCCACTCTTTTTGATAATATCATTTCCTGGTTGCAACCACAAATGATATGTATTTCCTAATATTATTTTTGCTTCCATCTGATGCAATTCTTCAGGGCTCATCGTTTTCACCGTGGCTTTGGTTCCAACAGGCATAAACATTGGTGTTTCAAACGATCCATGAGGTGTATGCACGATTCCTAATCTTGCTCCAGATTGTTTACATGTTTTTATATGTTCATACGTTACAGCTGGCATACAAAAACTCCTTTCGTTTCATTCCTATAAAATTAACATTGCATCGCCGAAACTAAAAAATCTATATTCCAATTTGACTGCCTGTTGATAGGCGTTCAGTATGTAATCTCTTGAACTAAATGCAGAAACTAACATAACTAATGTGGATTTCGGCAAGTGAAAGTTGGTAATTAATCCATCTATCGCTTTAAATTTAAAGCCAGGATAGATAAAAATATCAGTCCATCCACTGTCTGCTACAAAATTGTTACGTGATTGCATGATTGTTTCTAATGTTCTAGTAGAAGTCGTACCTACTGAAATAATACGATGCCCATTTGATTTTGTATGGTTTAGTAAATCTGCCGTATCTTGATCCATCTGATAATATTCACTATGCATTTCGTGATCATCTATATTTTCAACACTCACAGGTCTAAATGTACCTAATCCAACATGCAAAGTAATGAATGCGATATTAACACCTTTAGCTTGCAATTGCTCAAGTAGTTTATCGGTGAAGTGAAGTCCAGCTGTAGGAGCCGCCGCCGATCCGGATGCTTTTGCATAAACGGTTTGATAACGATCTGGGTCATCCAAACGCTCTTTAATGTAAGGAGGTAAGGGCATTTCGCCTAATTCATCCAAGCGCTCTTGTAATATACCTTCATAGTTTAAACGCATGATTCTTCCGCCTTGATCTAATGTTTCGATACATTCAGCTACTATTTTGCCTTCACCAAAAAACAATTTGTCTCCTACTTTAATTCTTTTTGCTGGTTTCAATAAGACTTCCCAGTCATTATCTTCGAGTTGCGTTAGCATCAGCATTTCCACTTTTGCACCTGTTTCTTCTTTCAAACCAAATAAGCGTGCAGGCATGACTTTTGTGTCATTAAGTACTAATGTATCTCCTGCTTCTAAATAATCAATGATATTTTTAAAGTGTTTATGCACAATATTTCCAGTTTTTCTACCAAGCACAAGCAAACTACTCTCATCTCTAGTTTTTAGAGGCGTTTGAGCGATTAATGATTCTGGCAAATGATAATCAAATGCTTCAATATCCAAAACTATTCCTTCTTTCCATTCTTACTAAAATGTTCATAAGCATAAGCTGTCGCTCTACGCCCTCTTGGTGTACGTTCAATAAAACCTTTTTGTATTAAAAATGGTTCATAAACATCTTCTATTGTGACACGTTCTTCTCCAATAGAAACAGCAATTGTATCTAAACCTACTGGGCCACCTTTATATTGTTCTAGGATGCAGTTCATCATCTTATGATCAATATAATCTAATCCTTCATCATCTACTTGTAACAATGCTAGTGATTGTTTTGTCGTATCAATACTAATCAATTCATCTTCTTTAACTTGTTGAAAATCTCTTACGCGTTTTAACAGTCTGTTCGCAACTCTCGGTGTACCTCTACTTCTTTTCGCAAGTTCAATTGCACTTTCATCATCAATAGTCGTACCTAATACTTCTGCGGTGCGTATTATAATTTCTTTTAATTCATCTTCTCTATAATATTCTAATCTCAGATGAACACCAAATCGATCACGTAAAGGCGCAGTTAAGCTTCCTGCTCTGGTTGTAGCACCTATCAATGTAAAAGGCGGCAAGTCTATACGTATACTTCGCGCTTCTTCTCCCTTACCTATTACAATATCAAGAAAGAAATCTTCCATTGCTGGATATAAAACTTCTTCCACAACACTACTTAACCTGTGTATTTCATCGATAAACAACACGTCTCCAGGTTGTAAACTAGACAGAATGGCTGCTAAGTCACCCGGTCTTTCAATAGATGGGCCAGATATGGTTCTAATATTAACTTCCATTTCATTCGCGATGATATTGGATAAAGTTGTCTTGCCTAATCCAGGGGGGCCAAATAATAGCACATGATCTAACGGTTCTTTCCTAATTTTAGCTGCTTTGATAAAAACTTCTAAATTTGATTTAATCGTTGACTGTCCTATATATTGGCGTAATCTTTCTGGTCTTAAAGATAACTCAAATGATGATTCATCTTCATGCATAGATTGATCTACCATTCTATCATCCATTTGTAATTCCCCCTTCTTAAAATTTCAACAAACTTAAGCTATGAGCAATTGTAAACCACGCTTCACTGCATCGTCTATTGAGTCAAAAGATTCTTTATTTAAAGTTTTTTCAACTTTATTTAACTCTCTCTTAGAATAACCTAGCGCTTCTAAAGCTAGTAACGCTTCTTTAACAATAGCAGAATTTTGCTGATCATCATGTACTACATTAAATAAGTGACTGCTATCTTCCTCAGTTATTTGTACTTTACCTTTAAGATCTAAAACAATTTGACGCGCTGTTTTTTTACCTATACCTGGGAATTTTGTTAAATAAGCATCATTTTCATTCTCAATTGCAACTTTCACTTCATTTGGTGAGCTACTAGCTAAAATTGCTAATGCTGATTTAGGACCGATGCCTGTCACTTTAATTAAACTTAAGAACATGTCTTTTTCCTCTTGATTAATAAAGCCATAAAGCAGCTGAGCATCTTCTCTTACAATCAATGAAGTATGGATCAAAATCTCTTGATCTTTATATTTTTGAAATCGATATGAGTTTGGCGTTTGAATCTCATAACCTACACCTGAAGCTTCTAACACTACATGAGTAGGATTTAAAATAGTTAAAGTTCCTTTAATATATGCGTACACAGTCACACTTCCTTATATAGTCATACTAATGAGTTCAACATTAGAAATATGTTCAATCTTTTTCAATGAATTTATAACTTCATCTATTTCTAAATCTGTGTCTTTACCATCTAATGATAGTGTAATGGTAGCTCTACCGTCCATCGGTATACTTTGATGAATCGTCAGCACTGACAAATCTAATTTAGAAAGTGTATTTAAAACTTTAGCTAACATACCTATGATGTCATTTACATACAATATCAATGTAAACTCTCTTGTTTCCTCTAATTTTTCGTCAACTGGAAATATCGTGTCTCGATATTTATAAAACGCACTGCGGGATAAATCGAATTGCTTCACTGCTTCAAATATGGACAATGATGGGTCATTTTTCAAAACTTCTTTGATTTGTAAGGTTTTAACCACTGATTCAGGTAAAACATCTTCACGAATTAAATAAAACTTTTTATTTTCATTTTTGTCCATATCAAGCACTCCTATTCAACAAATTCAAATTCTCCACCAAGTATTCTTACAATATCTCCATTTTCACAACCACGTTCACGTAGTGCATCGTCAATACCCATTGAACGCATTTGACGCGCAAAACGTCTAACGGCTGGATCACTGTTAAAGTCAGTCATTTTGAACATTCTTTCTATGGCTTTACCACTCACTACGTAAGCAGCATCATCGTCTCTTGTAATCGTAAATGCATCCTGGCTAGGCGTGTGTTTATAGACAACTCTATTAACACCCAAATCTTCTTCCTTATTAAAATCTACATCTTTAACTTCTTCTAGTGTATCAGCAATAGCATATAATAATTCATCAATATTGTCGTGCATTACTGTAGACAACGGAATAATACGTACACTGGTATCATTTAATTGTTCTTTAAAAATAGTTAGATTATCTTCTGCATCGGGGATATCCATTTTATTAGCAACAACTATTTGTGGTCGATCTTCTAATCTATGTTCATAAGCTTTTAATTCTTCATTAATAATTTGATAATCTTCGTAAGGATCTCGACCTTCTGAACCACTCATATCAATCATATGCACAATTACTTTGGTTCTCTCAACGTGTCTTAAAAACTGATGACCTAATCCGATACCTTCAGAAGCGCCTTGTATAAGACCAGGTAAATCCGCCATCACAAAACTTCGATGATCTTTGGTAGAGACAACACCTAAGTTAGGTTTAATAGTCGTAAAATGATAAGCTCCAATCTTTGGTTTTGCTTTAGAAACTGTTGATAGTAATGTAGATTTCCCAACACTTGGGAAACCGACTAAACCAACATCTGCAAGTAGTTTTAATTCCAAAGTAACCTCAATTTCTTCACCTGGTTCACCATTTTCACTAAAATCTGGTGCAGGGTTTCGTGGAGAAGCAAAGCGTGAATTCCCACGACCACCACGACCGCCTCTAGCAACTGTAGCACGCTGTCCATTCTCTACTAAATCTGCTAATACTTCTTCAGTTTCAACACTTTTAATGATTGTACCTGGTGGCACTTTTAATACTAAATGCTCAGCGTTTTTCCCGTGCATATTACTACTTTGGCCACCTTCACCTCTTTTAGCTTTGAAATGTGTTTGATATCTGAAATCTAATAACGTTCTTAGACCTTCATCTACTTCGAACACAATTGAAGCTCCGTTACCACCGTCACCACCAGCTGGTCCACCAAATGGTACGTATTTTTCTCTTCTGTATGCAGTTATGCCATTACCACCATCACCAGCTTTAAGTGATATTTTAACTTGATCAACAAACATGATTTCACCTCTTTTTTACTAAATTTAATTTACATATCTTGTATATTATAGCATTTTCTAGATAACTAGAAAATAAAGACAAAAATAAACACCAGAAGTCATCACTTCTGGTGTTAACATTAACAAAAATTACTCAGCAGCTGCGTATACAGATACTTGTTTTTTGTCTCGACCTTTACGTTCGAATTTTACAACGCCGTCGATTTTAGCGAATAATGTATCGTCGCCACCACGACCAACATTTTCACCAGGATAAATTTTAGTACCACGTTGACGGAACAAAATAGAACCGCCAGTAACGAATTGACCATCCGCACGCTTAGCACCTAAACGTTTTGATTCAGAGTCACGTCCGTTTTTTGTAGAACTTACCCCTTTTTTAGATGCGAAGAACTGTAAGTTTAATTTTAACATTTGGTTGCACCTCACTTATAATTTAATCTAATATTTTCTTTGTATTCTTCTTCAATTGTCTGCAAAGAGACTAACATTGCCTGAAGAATTAATTGCGCTTTTTCGTTATGTGTATCGACACTTCTAACATGGAAGTATCCACCGTCATCACTATAGTCAATGTCGGGTTTCTCGGTTGTTAATCCCATTATAGCATTAACACTACCGAAAATAACTGCAGATGCTCCTGCACATACAATGTCATAACCATACTCACCATGTTCGGCATGACCATCCATGACAACGTCTGTTACTTGGCCCGAATCATTTAATGTAACATCTACATTAATCATAATTATGCGTTGATTTTGTCGATTGTTAATTTAGTGTATGGTTGACGATGACCTTTTTTACGTTTAGAGTCTTTACGACGTCTATAAGTGAATACAGTAATTTTTTTACCGCGACCTTGTTTGTTTACAGTAGCAGTAACTGTTGCACCTTCAACTGTTGGCGCACCAACTTTAACTGAATCTCCACCTACAAATAATACTTTATCAAAAGTGAAAGAATCACCTTCATTTACGTCTAATCTTTCAACGAAAATTTCTTGTCCTTCTTCAACTTTTACTTGTTTTCCACCTGTTTCAATAATAGCAAACATACTTTGCACCTCCTATAATTTAAGTCACGCCAAAATCAGGTGACATCACTGTACTTGAACCTGATTTTGAGCGGTTGTATGTAGCTAGAAACTACTCAACTACTGCATTTTAGCATTACAATCTTTTACTGTCAATCTTCAATTGGATTTTTTTGAGAAATTTTGTTATTAGCGGATACAAAATAATTAATAAAATAAAGTTTAGTATAAACGTCGGTAACATTCTAAAAATCACAAATTCAAATAAATTAAATTGAACTAATCCTAAAGCACTATATATAATTGCTACATAAATTTCTAACACGAGTGTACTCAACAATACGATTGTAAATAGCATCGAATGATCTCGATAAAATACTTTGAAGAAAAAATCCATGATGACAACTAATAAAATATAACCAAATAAATATAGTCCGTAAAAACTTCCATAATATAAATCGGTAATTAATCCTAAGACAATTGAGAAAACCATTGCTACACCAAAACCTCTATAGACACTCATGATTAAGATGTACATTATCGTTAAATGAGGCACGAAGATGATTTCATTTCCAGAAATTTGCATAGGTATCACTAGTGCAATTGCAGTATCAATATAAAAAAGAATGATACCAATAAGAAAGTAGTAAAACGTACGCATTAATTATCACCACTTTCAGTATCAGGCACCGTATTAGGGTCTCTTTTAGCAACATAAACATGGCTTAAATCAGCTAAATCAGTACCAGTTTTCACTCTAACTTCTTTAGATAAGCCATACTCATCATTTTCAACTTTTGCTACTTCACCTATGTATAACCCTGTTGGAAGCTGATCAGCTAATCCACTTGTAACTACTTTATCTCCTTTTTTAATACTGTCTTTATTGTTTATATCAGATATTACTAGCTCTTCAGTTTTAGCATCATAATGGTCTATGAGACCAAACACATTTTTGTCATCATGTTGAATATTGACAGATAAGCGATTCGCCCTTGTATTTGTTGATATTAAATCTACTTGTGAAGAGAATTGATTCACTTTAGAGATACGTCCAACTAATCCATCAGAAGTCATTACTGCCATATTATTTTTGATGCCATCTTTTGCACCCTGATTAATCACTAATGTATTCATCCACTGATCAGGATTTCTTGAAAGAACTGTGCTTGAAATTGGATCAAATTTAGATATATCTTCAATATTTAATTCTTTTTTATACTTTTTATTTTCTGATTTTAACCTTTGATTTTCTGCTTCTAACTGTTTTATCTCACTTGATTGCTTTTTGGAGTCGCCATTAGAAAAAATACTATTGATAGATCCAGTAACAAAGTGGACTGGATAACTCACAGCTTTTTGGCCAAAAGCAACCGTATCTCCCACATATTGTTCAACATGTGATTGTGATTGTGAGCGTAATGACACACCAATCAAGGCTATAAACACAATGATTGCACATAATATAACAATCAATTTGTTGTTTCTAAAAAACTTTGACAACCTAAACACCTCTATTAACCAACTATTTTATCTTCTTCTTATCATTTTATATTACTACTAAAACGAAATAAAGCACGAACATAAAGAATATAGAACAAAATTTATTTACGGATTTAAATATGAAGATAAGTTTATTATATTTTATATTCAAACATTGTGATAACTTGTATTATAGCAGTAATTATATAGAATAGTGTATTATTTAGTATTGATTTTAACACATCAATTAATTTTTATAATAGGCAACTAAAAATAACGTCAAGGTAACCCATTATTCATTTCAATAAATATCCAACCGAATAAAAAAAGAACGAGTCAAAATCAATCATATCCAAATCGACTTTAAAACTCGTCCTGCTTATTTATCCTATTTATTTTAAAAAATCTAAGAAATGCTTAGAAGCAGTGTAAACTGCTCTTACATACACATTCGATTAACTTTTAGTACTTGATTAAATAAATCTAATTTTTTTCTTCATCTGATGATGTTTTAGAGTCGTTAGACTTACTAGATTCTTTTTCATCTTCTTTATAAAGCGTTTCTTCTTTACGCCAACGTGCAAATAAATTTTGTGCTTTTGCTTGTTCGTCTGCTTTTTTTTCATTAGATTTTTCACTCATTATAAACACCAACCTTTTCTTATTACTTATATAAGGCTAACTTATTTATTAAAAGAATTCAAATCCATTACTCATAATTTGATGCTGGCTTTAATTCTATATGTTCACCTAATTGATTAAGGTCTTGATTCATCTCTATTTCAGTTTTATAAACTCTCATAGATTCAGAACCAAATTTATATATAATAAATTCATCGCCACGTTGCCCAGCCAAATAAGAGTCGTTATATCCCATTCTTTCAATACCAGTTACTGACATAAACTCTCGTTTATCAATCCAATTAAACATATTCTTCGTTTGACTAAGTGGAACGTTATTTAAAATATCATTATCTTCCACTGAATATCTTTGTCCACCTGTTAGATGCCCTTTATTTGCGCTATTATTTAAGGATGATTCATCATTGTGCATTGGATTCCAATCTTGGTCTTTTAAAAAAGGCGCGTATTTGAGTGCGAAAAATACAATTACTATAATGGCAATAATAGCTATAATATTCTTTATAATGCTAAATATGAAACGCATGAACCATCCTCCTATTTTATTCATCAAAATTATAGTATGTTTAATAAAGTTTATCATCAGACTATAGGTGTATTTATATTTTAACTATAGACCGATGTATGTTTAATGCATTAATATTAAACTATATTAAAAGGAGTGAATAGACAATGAGTATTTTATCTATAATCCTGCTTGCACTCTTAGTTATCTTATTATTTAGAGTAGGTTTATCTATTTTAAGATTTTTAATCTATGTTGGCATAATTGTATTATGTATTTACCTAGGATACCAAGGCATTCTTTGGTTAATGGAAAATTATAATCAATTTTTCAGTTTTATAAATTAAAATTTTAGCGCTTATAGACATTGATGTCCAATAAGCGCCTTTTTTTAATTCATATGACTGTTTTCGCAATTACACGCTTACATTAATAACAAGCACACAATAATAACGCCCAAATTAATCTAACGACGACCGTACTAAAAATGAATAATCCTAATCTTTCAAAAATTAAGACACGTTGATGAAACTATACCGCTTAATCAAAATATCCTTCTTCTACCATACTTAAATATTCATGGTCTCCTATAATGACATGGTCTAATAAATCAATACCTAAAAGTTGTCCACATTCTCTAAGTCTTTCGGTGGTTTTAATATCTTCATTTGAAGGTGTGATGTCTTATCAAGAG